>JBBQDX010000095.1:0-14271 GCA_038320125.1 Rhodobacterales bacterium
GAACCAGACCCCGGCAGAAGCGCGCCGGACGCTTGAGCAATCTGATGGCACCACGCCCGGCGCGCTTGCCACACCCGAAACCGACCACTATCAATCCCAAGGACTCTCATTATGAACGAGGGACGACCGGGGGGCAGGTCACTACCGCTGACGCGTGCCCGAGCGGCGGGCAGAGCCACGGCGCCAGGACTTGGCGGAAGGCGCGCCCGATTTCTCTCCCGCCTCGGCCCGCCAATGCGCGGAGGATCGACGCGACACGGCCCGGCTTGTCGGCGATCGCCGACTACTCCGCCGATTTCAGACGGAATCGCTGGATCTTGCCCGTTTCGGTCTTTGGCAGGGCCGTCAGGAACCGGATGGAGCGGGGGTATTTGAAGGGCGCGATCGTCGCCTTCACATGATCCTGCAGGATCCTGACCAGAAGCGCGTCGCCGGTCTGGCCTTCGGCGAGCACCACATGGGCCTCGACGATGGTGCCCCGCTCCTCGTCGGGTCTGCCGACTACGGCGCATTCGGCGACCGCCGGGTGGGACAGGAGCGCCGCCTCGACCTCCGGACCGGCGATGTTGTAGCCCGAGGAGACGATCATGTCGTCGTTGCGCGCGGCGAAGTGCAGGTAGCCGTCCTCGTCCATCACGAAGCTGTCGCCGGTGATGTTCCAGCCGTCGGATACGTAGTCGGCCTGCCGGTCGTCGGCGAGGTAGCGGCACCCGGTCGGCCCGCGCACCGCGAGCCGTCCGACGGTCCCGCGCGGCGCCTCGGTCCCGTCGTCGGCCAGCACCTTTGCTTCATAGCCGGTGACGGGCCTGCCGGTGCACGCCGGGCGGTGGTCGTCGAGGCGGTTGGTGATGAAGATGTGCAGCATCTCCGTGGCGCCGATGCCGTCGAGCATCGGCTTGCCGGTCCTGGCGATCCATTCGTCGTAGACCGGCGCGGGCAGGGTTTCGCCCGCCGAGACGGCGGCGCGCAGCGACGAAAGGTCGGCGCCGTCCGCCATGGCGCGCAGCATCACCCGGTAGGCCGTCGGCGCGGTGAAGGAAACGGTGGCGCGGTAGGTCTCGATGATCTCGATCATGTTCGGCGGCGATGCGTTCTCCAGCAAGGTCGCGGCGGCCCCGAAGCGCAGCGGGAACACCGCGAGGCCGCCCAGCCCAAAGGTGAAGGCGAGCGGCGGCGAGCCGACGAAGATGTCGTCGGGCGTGACGGCCAGCACCTCGCGGGCGTAGCCGTCGGCGATGGAGAGGATGTCGCGGTGGAAATGCATCGTGGCCTTCGGCGCACCCGTGGTGCCGGAGGTGAAGCCGAGCAGCGCCACGTCGTCGCGCCCGGTCCGCACCGCGTCGAACGCCACGGGCTTGGTAAGCGCCAGACGGTCAAGTTCCGCGTCGTGGCTGGACGTGCCATCGAACCCCACGACCTTCCGGAGGTGCCGGCTGGTCTTGGCGCAGAGCACCATCTCCTCCATCAGGCGCGTGTCGCAGAGCGCGAAGGCGATCTCCGCCTTGTCGACCGTCTGCGCGAGCTCGCCCGCGCGCAGCAGCGGCATGGTGTTGACCACCACCGCCCCCGCCTTCGTCGCGGCGAGCCAGCAGGCGACCATCGCGGGGTTGTTGGCGGAGCGGATCAGCACCCGGTTGCCGGGCACGATCCCGATATCCTCGACCATCGCGTGGGCCAGCCGGTTGGTCCAGTCCGACAGCTCCTTGTAGGTGCGCCGCCGGCCGTTGCCGATCAGCGCCGTGCGGTCGCCCATGCCCTGCGCCACGATCGCATCGGTCAGCTCGACGCCGATGTTGAGGTGCTCGGGGTAGTCGAACCCGTCCAGCAGGAACTCGGGCCACTGGTCGGGCGGGGGCAGGTTGTCGCGGGTGAAGGTGTCGACATGGGCGGAGGGGCCGAGCATGGCTCAGTCGTTCGCTTCGGGCGGCAGGAAGTTCACCTCGTGGGCGGCGGAGATTTTCACCACTTCGTCCACGTCGGTCATGCCATCCAGCTTCTCGAACAGATCCTTCAGCCTGCCCATGGGCGAGACCCAGAAGAGCGCGCGGCAGGGGGTGTCGGACTTGTTGAAATAGCCGTGCGGCACGCCGCGGGGCATCCGCACGAGGTCGCCCGCCCGTGCCTTCGACCAGACGCCGTCGAGTTTCAGGTCCAGCTCGCCCTCCTGCACGAGGATGAATTCCTCCTGCGTCGGGTGGACGTGGACCGGGACGAAATCGCCGGGGGCGGAATTGGTCTCGAATGCGAAGCTGCTGTCGCAGACGGATTTGGGGAGATACTTCTGACCGAGGATGTTCCACGTCTGGCCGTGAAGCCCCGCGCCGTTCTCGGTGATGCCCTTCTCGAGGTCGCTCATGTCGGTATCTCCCTGTGCTTCGCTCAGGCGCCCATGGTCTGGCGCGCGATGATGATCTTCTGGACGTCCGACGCGCCTTCGTAGATGCGCAGCGCGCGGATCTCGCGGTAGAGACGCTCGACCACAGTGCCCGAGCGCACTCCGTCGCCGCCGTGAAGCTGCACCGCCGCATCGATGACCTTCTGGGCCTCGTCGGTGGCGTAAAGCTTGGCCATCGCGGCCTCCCGGCTGACGCGCGCAGCCCCCGCATCCTTGGCCCAGGCGGCACGGTAGACGAGCAGGGCGGCGGCATCGACGCGCAGCGCCATGTCGGCGATGTGGCCCTGCACAAGCTGCAGATCGGCGAGCGGCTTGCCCTGCACCGAACGGTCGCGCACGCGGAGCAGCGATTCGTCGAGCGCCCGGCGCGCGAAGCCGAGCGCCGCGGCGGCCACAGTGGTGCGGAACACGTCGAGCACCGACATCGCGATCCTGAACCCCTGTCCCCGCTCCCCGATCAGCGCGTCCTTCGGGATGCGCGCGCCGTCGAACCGCAACCTGGCGAGTGGGTGGGGCGCGATTGTCTCCAGACGTTCGGCGATGTGCAGGCCGGGCGTGTCCGCCGGCACGACGAAAGCCGAGAGCCCCTTGCTGCCCGGTGCTTCCTCGCTGCGGGCGAACAGCGTGTAGACATCGGCGATGCCGCCGTTGGAGATCCAGGTCTTCTCGCCGTCGAGCACCCATGCCTCGCCGTCGTCGCGCGCGGTCATGGTCGAGTTGGCGACGTCGGAACCCGACTGCGGTTCGGTAAGCGCGAAGGCGGCGATGGCCTTGCCGGCGCGGGTCAGGGGCAACCATTCGCTGCGCTGCGCGGCACTGCCGAAGAGCGAGAGCGCCCCGGTGCCGAGGCCCTGCATGGCGAAGGCGAAATCCGCCAGCCCGTCATGGCGCGCCAGCGTCTCGCGGCTCAGGCACAGGGTGCGCACGTCGAGCGGGCGCGGATCGGCGGGGTCCACGGCCGTGGTCTCCAGCCAGCCACCCGCGCCCAAGCGCGCGACCAGATCGCGGCAGGCAGCGTCGGTGTCGTGGTGGTCGATGGCGGGGAGTGCGCTGGCCCAGGCGTCGAGAGCCTCGGCATGGGCGCGGTGCCTGTCCTCGAAGAACGGCCAGCCGAGGTAGGAGCGGTCGGCCATCAGTTGCCCTCGAACCGAGGCTTCTCCCTGGCGACGAAGGCATCGAAGGCGCGGGTGAAATCGGCGGTCTGCATGCAGATGGCCTGCGCCTGCGCCTCGGCCTCGATGGCCTGGTCGAGCGACATGGACCATTCCTGGTTGAGCATCGTCTTGGTCATCATGTGCCCGAAACCGGGGCCGTCGGCGATGCGTCGGGCGAGGGCCTGCGCCTCCGCGTCGAGCCGGTCGGCGGGCACTACCCGGTTCCAGAACCCCCAGGCCGCGCCTTCCTCGGCCGACATGGAACGCCCGGTATAGAGCAGATCGGCTGCGCGCCCCTGTCCGACGATGCGCGGCAGCATCGCGCAGGCTCCCATGTCGCAGCCCGCGAGGCCGACGCGGGTGAAGAGGAACGCGGTCTTCGCCTCCGGCGTGGCGACGCGCAGGTCGGAGGCCATCGCGACGATCGCGCCCGCCCCCACGCAAACGCCGTCGACGGCTGCGACGATCGGCGTGCCGCAGTGGAGCATCGCCTTGACCAGATCGCCGGTCATCCGGGTGAAGGCCAGAAGCTCGGCCATGGACATCTTCGTGAGCGGGCCGATGATGTCGTGCACGTCGCCGCCCGAGCAGAAGTTGCCGCCATTCGAGCCGAAGACCACGGCTTTCACGCTGTCGTCGTAGGCGAGGTCCCGGAACCAGTCGCGCAACTCGGCGTAGCTCTCGAAGGTCAGCGGGTTCTTGCGGTCCGGCCGGTCGAGCCGCAGCGTGGCGATGCCCGCATCAATCTCACAGCAGAAATGCACCGTGTCGGTCCTCATGACCCGTCCTTCCTCGCGTTGACTTCGTCGAAGCGGTCGGTGAGCGCGCGGGCTTCCTCCGGTGAGAAATCCGCCAGCAGGTCCGACACCCAGACCCGATGCGCCCCGGCCTGGCGCGCGAATTCCTCCTGCCCCTTGCGGGTGAGACGCACCAGCGACGCGCGGCGGTCGCCGGGCACCTGCACGCGGACCACGAGCCCGTCCTCGGCCAGCCGGTCGATGATGCCGGTGACATTGCCGTTGGAGACCTTGAGCACGCCCGACAGCGCGCTCATCTTGAGGCCGGTGCCATGCCGCGCCAGCGCTGCCATGACGTCGAAGCGGGGCAGCGTGCTGCCGAACTGGGTGCGCAAACGGTCGCGCAGCACGGCCTCGACCCCGCGCGTGCTCTTGAGCATCCGCAGCCAGAGGCGCAGGCGCGCGCGGTCCTCGTCATCGCCGCGCTCGGTGGGGCCGCGCTCGGTGGCGCTGTCCTGTCCTGCTTCGCGCACGGGCATGATGTCTCGTCCCCGATCCTGATGCGCCGTTCCGTTGACCGACTCCTAGGCGGCGCCCAGAACCATTTCAAGCCAAAAAGGTTTGAGCTTGAAATATCGCGGCGGCGGCGGCAGGATGACGGAAACCGCCGGGTCGGCGAAGGGAATGCCGCCGTGATCGTGCATGAGATACGCGACTGGGACGACGCCTACGAGAACGGCGGCAACATCCCCGGCGGGGCGGAGTATCCGGGCCGCTGGGTCGCTCCGGCGCAGGCGTTTCGCGATGCGGCGAACGCGAGGCTCGGCGTGGCGTACGGCGCAGGGGCGCGTCACCGCTACGACCTGTTCCTGCCCGAGGGCACGCCGCGCGGCCTGTTCGTCTTCGTGCACGGCGGCTACTGGATGGCGCTCGACCGGAGCTACTGGTCGCATCTGGCGGCGGGCGCGGTGGCGCGGGGCCATGCTTGCGCGATCCCGTCCTACGACCTCTGCCCCGAGGTGAGCATCGCGCGGATCACGGCGCTGGTCGGGGCCGCCATCGATCATGCTGCGGCGGAGATTTCCGGCCCGATCGTGCTGTCCGGCCATTCGGCGGGCGGCCATCTCGTCGCCTCGATGATGTGCCACGACTCGCCGCTGTCCATGGCCACGCGGACCCGCCTGCGGCACGTGGTGTCGATCTCCGGGCTCCACGACTTGCGACCGATGCTGCGGACGCGGCGCAACGAGACGCTGCGGCTCGACATGGCGAGCGCGGAGGCCGGCTCGCCGGTGCTCAAGCGTCCGCTGCCGGGCGTGCGGCTGACCACCTGGGTCGGGGGCGGCGAGCGCCAAGAGTTCCTGCGGCAGTCGCGGATCATCGCGGACATCTGGCGCGGCCTCGGAGCGGCGACGCTGGATGTGGTCGAACCGGACCGCCACCATTTCAACGTGATCGACGGCCTTGCGGAGGCGGGATCGCCGCTGATGCGGGCGGCATTCGACCCGGTCGAGGGAACCTGACCGCGACAAGGACTTGCCCCGGGGACGCGCGATCGTCCTTGATGGGCGCAACCGCCGGACGACGCCTCGCAGAGGGCGCGGACGCATCACACCAGCACGGGAGCTACGACATGAACCTCAAGACTACATTCCTCGCCACCACATTCCTGCCGCTCGTCCTTGCCACATCCGCCCTGGCGCAGGACGTGCCGGCCGCCGCCGGGGACGATGTGCTGAAGATCGGCCTGATCTACACGCTGTCCGGCCCTGCGGCAGCGCTCGGTGAGCAGGCGCGCAACGGCTTCATGCTGGCGGCCGAGCAGATCGGCGAGATCGGCGGGATGGAGACGGAGATCGTCGTGATCGACGACGAGCAGCGCCCCGACAAGGCCGCCAACGACGCGCGCGAACTGGTGCAGCGCGAGACCGTCGATTTCGTCGTCGGCCCGATCTTCTCCAACATCCTCGTGGCGATCCACCAACCGGTGACGGAGAGCGGCACGATCCTGATCTCCACCAACGCCGGCACGTCCAACTTCGCAGGCGCGGAGTGCAACCCGAACTTCTACGTCACCTCCTATCAGAACGACCAGAACCACGAGGTGATGGGCGCCTATGCCGAAGCCCAGGGCTATCAGAACGTCTTCCTGATGGCGCCGAACTACCAAGCCGGCCAAGACAGCCTCGCGGGGTTCAAGCATTCCTACACCGGCGGCACGGCGGGCGAGGTCTTCACCGAGATGGGGCAGCTCGATTTCTCCTCGGAGCTGGCGCAGATCGCGGCGTTCCAGCCCGATGCGCTCTTCACCTTCATGCCGGGGGGGATGGGCGTGAACCTCGTCAAGCAATACAGCCAGGCCGGGCTGACGGGAATCCCGTTCCTGTCGGCATTCACCGTCGACGAGACGACGCTTCCGGCCACGCAGGACGCCGCGCTCGGTCTGCTGGGCGGCGCCAACTGGGCGCCCGATCTCGACAACGAGGCCAACAAGGACTTCGTTGCGGCCTACATAGAGGCCAACGGGGCCGTTCCCGGCACCTATGCGATGCAGGCCTATGACGCGGCACAGCTGATCGACGCCGCCGTGCGCAAGGTGGGTGGCGACCTCACCGACCGCGACGCCCTGCGGGCCGCCCTGAAGGAGGCGGACTTCGACAGCCCGCGCGGCGATTTCTCCTTTGGAGCCAACAACTACCCGGTGCAGGACTTCTACCTCGTGGAGGCCGTGAAGCGCGAGGACGGGATGTATGGCACCTCGATCCGCGAGAAGATCTTCGACGACTACGTCGATACCTACGCCGCCGATTGCACGATGGAGTGACGGCAGAGGGAGGACTGCGGCCATGACGAACCTCCTCGTGCTCCAGCTCCTGAACGGGCTGCAGCTCGGCGTCCTGCTGTTCCTGATCGCCGCCGGGCTGACGCTGGTGTTCGGGATCATGGACGTGGTCAACCTCGCGCATGGGGTGCTCTACATGGTGGGCGCGTATTTCGCGGCCACCTTCGCGGCGCTCACCGGCAGCTTCTGGTGGGGGCTGCTGCTGACGCTGCCGGCGGCGGTGGCGGTCGGGCTCGTGCTCGAGGTCGTGGTGATCCGGCGGCTCTACCACCGCTCGCACCTCGATCAGGTGCTGGCGACCTTCGGCCTCGTCATGATCGCCAACGAGAGCGTCAAGATCGTCTGGGGCACGACGCCGCTGTCGGTGCCGATGCCGGCGCTGCTGTCCGGGTCGGTGCCGCTGATGGGAGCGCTGCAATACCCGGTCTACCGCATCGCGATCATCGCCGCGGGGCTGGCCATCGCCGGCGGGCTCTACGTCGTCATCAACCACACGCGGATCGGCATGCTGCTGCGGGCCGGGGCGACGCATCGGCAGATCGTCTCGGCGCTCGGCATCGACATCGGCCGCCTCTTCGCCATCGTGTTCACGCTGGGCGCGGTTCTGGCGTGCTTCGCGGGCGCGCTGGTGGCGCCGATCCTGTCGGTGGATACCGGCATGGGCGAGAGCGTGCTGATCCTGACCTTCGTGGTGGTGGTGATCGGCGGCATCGGCTCGATCCGCGGGGCATTCTTCGGCGCGATCCTCGTGGCGACCGTCGACACGCTGGGCGGGGTCTTCGGGCCGATCCTGCTGCGCGCGGTCATGGATCCGGCGGCGGCGGGGCAGGCGGGGCGAATGTTGGCACCAATGCTGGTCTATATCCTCATGGCGCTGCTGCTCTTCGCCAAGCCCGACGGCCTGTTCGGGGGGCGCGGCTGATGACGGACGCCGTGACGCAGATGCGGACCGCCGCACCCGCCGTCTCGGCACGGCTGAAGGTGGCCGTCGTGCTCTTCGCCCTCTTCGCGCTGTTTCCGCCGGTCGTGGTGGCCTTCGACGATCCGTTCCTGCTGCTGATCGGGACGCGGATCCTCGCCTATGCCATCGCCGCGATGGCGCTGGACCTGATCCTCGGCTACGGCGCGATGGTCTCCTTCGGGCATGCGGCCTATCTGGGCTTCGGCACCTATGCGGTGGCGATCCTGTCCAGCTACGGCGTCCATGACATCGGGCTGCACATCCTGGGCGCGGTCGCCGCCTCGGCGCTCTTCGCGCTCCTCACGGGGGCGATCTCGCTCAGGACGCGGGGCGTCTACTTCATCATGATCACGCTGGCCTTCGGGCAGATGGCGTTCTTCTTCTTCACCTCGCTGTCGGCCTATGGCGGCGACGACGGCTACGGGCTGGCGCGGCGCTCCACCCTCTTTGGCACGCGCCTCCTCGACGACGACATGGCGCTCTACTACGTGACGCTCGTCGTGCTGGTGGCGCTCTTCGCCCTCTGCCACCTGATCGTGCGGTCGCGGTTCGGGCGGGTGCTGACGGGTATCCGCGAGAACCCGCTCAGGATGCAGGCCATCGGCTTCGCGCCGTTCCGCTACCAGCTCACCGCCTTCGTGATCTCGGGGTGCCTGACGTCGGTGGCCGGGGTGTTTCTCGCCAATCAGGCGCAGTTCGTGTCGCCCGCCTTCATGTCCTGGCACCGGTCCGGCGAGCTGATCGTGATGGTCGTCCTCGGCGGGATCGGCACCCTCACCGGCGCGATCGGCGGTGCGGTGGCGGCCCTTCTGCTCGAAGAGGTTCTAGGGACGCTGACCGAGCACTGGCGGCTGTGGTTCGGGGTGTTCTTGGTGCTGATGGTGCTCTACTCGCCCCGCGGGATCACCGGGCTGGTGCAGCAGATCGCGCGGGCTCGACGATGAGCCGGCTGCAGGTCACGGGCCTCTGCAAAAGCTTCGGTGCCCTCAGGGTTACCGATGACGTGACACTCGACGTGTCCCCCGGCGAGGTCCATGCGATCATCGGGCCGAACGGCGCCGGCAAGACAACGCTGGTGGCGCAGCTTTCCGGTGAGATGCGGTGCGACCGGGGGGGCATCGCGCTCGACGGGCGCGACATCACGCGGCTGCCGATGCCGGAGCGGGTGCGTCTGGGGCTCGCGCGCAGCTTCCAGATCACCCAGATCCTGCCCGGGTTCACCGTGCTGGAGAACGTTGCGCTGGCGGTGCAGGCGGGGCAGGGGTCGAGCTTTCGGTTCTTCGCGCCCGTCGCCCGGGAAAACCCGCTGAACGGTGCCGCGCTGGAGGCGCTGCGCGAGGCGGGGCTGGAGGAGCGGGCGGGCGACATCGCCAGCGCCCTCAGCCACGGCGAGCACAGGCGGCTGGAGCTCGCCATCGCGCTCGCCACCCGGCCGCGGGTCCTCCTGCTCGACGAGCCGCTCGCGGGCGTCGGCGGGGAGGAGGCGGCGGCCTTCGTGGAACGTCTGCGCGCGATGAAGGGCCGCGTCACGATGCTGCTGATCGAGCATGACATGGATGCGGTGTTCCGGCTCGCCGACCGGGTCTCGGTGCTGGTCTACGGCCGGATCGTCGCGACCGGCACGCCCGACGAGGTCCGCTCCGACCCGGAGGTGCGCACCGCCTATCTCGGCGACGAGGAGGCCCCCGCCTGATGTTGCGGGTCGAAGCTCTCGAAGCCGCCTATGGCGACAGCCGCATCCTCTTCGGGATCGACCTGGAGGTGGCCGAGGGTGAGGTCGTGACGCTTCTGGGCCGCAACGGGATGGGCAAGACGACCACGGTGAAATCGATCTTCGGCCTGCTGAAGCCGCGCGGGGGCTGCGTCACCGTGGACGGGCGGGACCTGACCGGGGTGGAGCCGCACCGCGTCGCGCTCGCCGGGCTCGGGTTGGTGCCCGAGGGGCGGCAGATCTTCCCGACTCTGACGGCGGAGGAGAACCTGCGCGCCACGGCCCGGGCCGGCAAGTGGGACCTGGCGCGCATCTACGACCTCTTTCCCCGCCTGCGCGAACGGCGCCGCAACATGGGCAACCAGCTTTCGGGCGGCGAGCAGCAGATGCTCGCAATCGGGCGCGCGCTCATGACGAACCCGCGGCTCATCGTGCTTGACGAGGCGACCGAGGGGCTGGCGCCGCTGATCCGCGCCGACATCTGGGCCTGCCTCGCCGCGATCAAGGCCGAGGGCGACGCGATCCTCGTCATCGACAAGAACGTCGACGCGCTCACCCGCCTCGCCGACCGCCACGTGGTGATCGAGAAGGGCCGCGTCGTCTGGACCGGCACCACCCGCGACATCCTCGCGACCCCCGACGTGAAGGACCGCTTCCTCCATGTCTAACCCCGAAAGGACCCTCCGATGAGCATGTTGCCCGGCGTTACGAAATCCGGCTCCGGCCTCGACGACATTTCCTGGAACATCCTCGGGCAGACCTATGTGCCCAAGCAGCACTGCGACAGTTCGATGTCCTGGCACGCAACCCTGCCCGTGGGGACCTTCGTGCCGCCGCATATCCACCCCAACCAGGACGAGTTCATCTACGTCCTCGAGGGGCGCTTCGATCTGCTGCTCGACGGCGAGGAGACATATGCCGAGCCGGGTGATCTCATCCGCCTGCCGCGCGGGATCCCGCACGGGATCTTCAACAAGACCGACGCGATGCTCAAATGCCTGTTCTGGGTGGCGCCCTCGGGGAGGACATACGACCTGTTCTGGGCGCTTCACAACCTCGGGCCGGATGCGAACCCGGCCGACGTGGTGGCGGTCTCGGCCGAGCACGAGATCGACTTCCTGCCGCCGCCCGAAGCGGAGTGATCCCATGACCGTCATCATCGCGGGCGCCGGGATTGGCGGCCTCGTCACGGCGCTGATGCTGCACGAGCGCGGCATCCCTTGCGTGCTCTACGAAGCCGCAAGGGAGGTCCGCGAGGTGGGCGTCGGCATCAACGTGCTGCCCCACGCGATCCGGGAGCTTGCGGGGCTGGGGCTGCTCGACGCGCTCGACCGGGTGGGCGTGCGGACGCGCAGGCTGAGCTACCTGACGCGGCAGGGACAGGAGGTCTGGACGGAGCTGCGCGGGATGCACGCGGGCCACGAGGTGCCGCAGTTCTCGATCCATCGCGGGCGGCTGCAACGGCTGATCCACGACGCGGTGACGGACCGGCTCGGGCCGGGAGCGATCCGCACCGGGCGCCGGCTCGCGGGCCTGATGCAGGACGAAGCGGGGGTCACGGCGCATTTCACCGACGCGGTGGAGGGCGGCGCGGGCGAGACGGTGCGCGGCGCGGTCCTCGTCTGCGCCGATGGCATCCATTCGGCAGGGCGGCGGGTGTTCTACCCCGACGAGGGCCCGCCGAGCTGGCAGGGCGTCGTGATGTGGCGCGGGGCGGCCGAGTGGCCGATCTGGGAGGACGGCGAGTCGATGGCGATCGGCGGCGGTCTGGGCGGCAAGTTCGTGCTCTACCCGATCGCGCCGCCGACCGGGCAGACGCAACTGATGAACTGGGTGGTCAACGTGCGGATCAAGGATCCAACGGTCTCGCCCCCGCCGCCCGACGACTGGTCGCGCCTGGCACCCCTCGCGCGGGTGCTGCCGCATGCCCTGCGCTTTCACGTGCCGGGGATGGACATCGGCGCCCTCGTGCGCGCGACGCCCGCGATCTACGAATACCCGATGGCCGACCGCGATCCCCTGCCGCGCTGGACCTTCGGGCGGGTGACGCTCCTCGGGGACGCGGCGCATACGATGTATCCGGTGGGCTCCAACGGGGCCAGCCAGGCAATCCTCGACGCGCGCTGTCTGGCTGATGCGATGGCGGGGGCCGAGCATCCGCGCGCGGCTCTCTGGCAGTACGAGAAGGAGCGCCTGCCGAAGACCGCGGAGGTGGTCGAGACGAACCGCGCCGGCGGCCCCGAGCGGGTGATCGACGAGGTCGAAAAGCGCGCCCCCGCCGGCTTCGGGAATGTGGACGACGTGCTCAGCCATGCCGACCGCGAGGCCATTGTGCGCGGCTACGCGCAGATGGCAGGGTTCTCGACGGTCACGGGAAGGTCGAGCGGCGGGCGGGCGCCCTAGGCTGCGTTCAGGAACCGGCTCATCCGGGTCATCGCCTCATCCAGCACGGGCAGCGTCTGCGCGCCGAAACAGACGCGCAGATGGCCCGCACCCTCGGGGCCGTAGAAATCGCCGGCCTCGACGACCACCCCCGCCTCCCGCATCAGGCGCATCGCCAGATCCCGCGCGCCGATCCCGGTGCCGGAGATGTCCGGCCAGGCATAGATCGTGCCTTGCGGCGCGGCGCAGACCACGCCCGGCATCTGGTTGAGCCGCGCCACCACGAGGTCGCGCCGCGCGCGATCGTCGGCGACCATGCCCGCCAGCACCTCCGGCGGCCCGGTCACGGCGGCAAGCGCGCCGGCCTGGATGAAGGTGTTCACATGCGTCACCTCGGAGGTCGTGACCTTCATCAGCCCCCCCATCAACGCCGCGTCGCAGACCAGCCATCCCAGCCGCCAGCCGTCCATCGCATAGGCCTTGGTGAAGGCCGACATGGTGATCGTGCGCTCGCGCATCCCGGGCAGGGACGCGATGGAGATATGCTCGGCCCCGTCGTAGAGGATGCGGTCGTAGACCTCGTCGGACACCACGACCAGATCGTGCTCGATGGCAAGGTCGGCGAGCTGCCGCAACTCCCCGCGGGAATAGACGCGGCCCGTGGGATTGCAGGGGTTCACCAGCGCGATCATGCGGGTGCGGTCGGTGATCTTCGGCGCGATCAGGGCGGCGTCGATGGCGTAGCCGCGGGCGGCATCCAGCGAGGCGAAGACGGGCGTGGCGCCGGCCAGCTCGATCTTGCCGATATGCTGGGGGTAATGCGGCGACAGCAGGATCGCCTCGTCGCCGGGGTCGAGAAAGGCGGTGAAGGCGGCATAGCTCGCCTGCGTGAGACCGTTGGTGATGAGCACCTCGTCGGGGGAGACGGCCATGCCGGTCTCGTGCTGCATCCGTGCGGCGAGGGCGGTGCGCAGGGGCAGGAGGCCCTGCAGATCGGAATAATGCACGTCGCCGCGCCACAGGGCGGCGACGGTGGCCTGCTTGATGTGGTCGGGCGTGTCCTCCACGGGGCGGCCGAGCTCGAGATGGATCAGGTCGCCGCCCTGCGCCAGCGCGCGGGCGAACATGCCGAAATCCTTCGGCGACGAGTCGGTGATGCGTCGGGCGAAACGGGGCATGGGGCCTCTAGGGGTTGGAGAAGCGCTTCTCGAAGTAGGAGACGAGCCGCACTGCCGGAAGCAGGAACAAGAGATACATCGCGGCGGCGGCGATCAGCGGTGATGGGTTCGCGGTCAGCGCCTGCGCGTCCGTCGCCTGTTTCAGCAGGTCCGGCATGGCCACGACGGAGGCGAGCGAGGTGTCCTTGGCGATGGCGACCGCGTTGGAGGTATGCGGCGGGATCGCGATCTTGAGTGCCTGCGGCAGGATCACCTTCCAGATCGTCACGCGGAACGGGAGGCCGAGGGCGTCGGCCGCCTCGATCTGACCCTTGGGAATGGCCTGGATGCCAGCGCGGAACACCTCGGCCGTGAAGGAGGAGAACACGAGCCCGAGCGCCGTGACGGCCGCCACGAACGATGACAGCCGGATGCCCATGAACGGCAGCGCATAATAGACCAGCACCAGCAGCACGAGGATCGGGATGGCGCGGAACACGTCGATATAGGCGATGGCGAGCCAGCGCAGGGGCCGCGCCGCGTAGAGCCGCACGAGGCAGATCAGCACGCCGATGACGCCGCCCACGGTAATGGTCGTGAAGGCGAGGGCGAGCGTGTTTCCGATGCCCTTGACCAGCATGGGCCAGACACGGACCATGACGTCGAGGTTGAGGAAGGTCTGGACGAAATCCATGGCGGCTTTCTCGAGGGGCGCGGTACCGGGCCACCGCGCCCGTGGGGATTACTGACCGGGCATCGGCAGGACCGTGGCCGAGGAGGTGCCCTCGGCCGGCTCCGACTTCAGCCACTTCATGTAGATCCCGGCCAGCGTGCCGTCCTCCTTGATCTCGGTGAGGGCGTCGTTGACCTCCTCGAGCAGGGGCGACCCCTTGGGCATCATGATGGCGAACTGCTCGCCCGTCTGGATGCGG
>JBBQDX010000096.1:0-14248 GCA_038320125.1 Rhodobacterales bacterium
TCGCCTCAGCCCTGACGGGCCTTGAAGCGACGGTGGGTCTTGTTGATCACGTAGACGCGGCCCTTGCGGCGCACGACGCGGCAATCGCGGTGGCGGCTCTTGAGCGAGCGGAGCGAGTTGCGAACCTTCATGGTCCTCTCCTCTTCTTCATCGCGGCGCGTTGAGACGCCTGGGGTTGAACGATGCCCCCCGGAAGGGGCGGTGAAATGGTGGGCGATACTGGGATCGAACCAGTGACCCCTTCGATGTCAACGAAGTGCTCTACCGCTGAGCTAATCACCCCGCACTCCGGAGTCGACGAAGAAAATCCGCAGACCCGGCGATCGGTGGGCGGGGGATAGAGCCTTTCACAAGGGCGTGCAAGGGGCCTTTCGAGAGTTTCGCGCCTGTCCTATCGTGCCCCCGAGGAGGTGTTCCGCCCGATGCCGCGACCCCGTTCCAGACCGACGCATATCGTGGCGATGCCGGGCGAGGTGACGACGCCCGTGGTGGTGGCGAGTCCCCATTCGGGGCGGGTCTACGACCGGGCGTTCCTGGCCTCCACCGTGCTCGACGCCGAGGGCATCCGGTCGTCGGAGGATGCCTATGTCGATCTGCTGCTGCGGTCGGTGCCCGGCCTCGGTGCGCCGCTCCTGACGGCGGAGCTGCCGCGCGCGTTTCTCGACCTCAACCGCGCAGCGGGCGAGATGGACCCCGCAGTCGTCGCGGGCGTGCCCCGCGGGACCATCAACCCGCGCATCACCTCGGGGCTGGGCGTGATTCCCCGCGTCGTGGCGCAGGGCCGTGCGATCTACAGCGGCAAGATCAGCGAGGCGGAGGCGCGGCGACGGATCGACGAGGTCTGGCACCCCTACCACGATGCGTTGCGCGGCCTGCTCGATGCCGCACATGCGCGGTTCGGTCTGGCGATCCTGCTCGATGTCCATTCCATGCCGCACGAGGCAATCGAAGGGGCGGGGCCACGCGGGCAGACGCCCGAGATCGTGCTGGGCGACCGCTTCGGCGGCTCGGCGGCGGGCTGGATCACCGAGGCGCTGGAGGAGGTCTTCGCGGATCTCGGATTCCGGGTCGCGCGGAATGCGCCCTTCGCCGGGGCCTACATGACCCAGGCCTACGGGCGGCCGGACCGGGGGCGGCACGCCGTGCAGATCGAAATCGACCGGGCGCTCTATCTCGACGAGGCCCGGATCGTGCCGGGCGCGGGATTCGACGGGATCCGGGAGCTGATGGGCGAGGCGATGGCGCGGATCGTCGCGCGGCTCGCGCCGGCCTCCTCGGTGCAGGATCTCGCGGCGGAGTAGCGGACTCATCGCAGCGCGCGGCCCTTGCGGATGGAAGCCTCGCCGAACCGCGCGCGAATGGCGTCGGTCGCGCGCTCCGCCTCCGCCCGCCGCGCCGCCCCGGGGTCGAGCAGGTCGCCGCCCCGGTCGGCCTGCGCGCCGGGCACGAGGTCGGAGAGACCCACGCCGATCAGCCGCGCCTTGCCCGACCGGTCCACCGCAGCGAGGAGCGCGCGCGCCTCGCGGTAAAGGCGGTCGGCCATCTGGGTCGGCTCGGACAGCGCTTGGCGGCGGGTGACGATGGTGAAATCGGCGCGCTTGAGCTTGAGGGTGACCACGCGCCCCGCCAGATCGCGGGCCTTGGCGCGGGCCGAAACCTGCTCGGCGAGCCGCCAGAGATGGCCGTCGAGGATGTCGGCGTCCGCGGTATTCTCATGGAAGGTCGTCTCCTTGGAGATCGACTTGACGGCGCGCCGGGCGTTGACGGCGCGGCGGTCCTCGCCTCGCGCCAAGTGCCAGAGCCGGTCTCCCATCGCGCCGAAGCGGCGGCCGAGGTCGGCGCGGTCCCAGCGTCTGAGGTCGGCGATGGTCTCGATGCCGGCCTTCTTCAGCGTCTCCTGACCGACGAGGCCCACGCCCCAGATGATGCCGACCGGTTTTGACGCGAGGAATGTCTCCGTCTCGGCCCGTCCGATCACCGAGAAACCGCGCGGCTTGTCAAGGTCGGAGGCGATCTTGGCCAGAAACTTGTTGTGCGACAGGCCGATGGAGCCGGTGATGCCCAGCTCCGCCTGCATCCGCCGCGTCAGCCTCGCCAGCATCACGGCGGGCGGCGCGCCGTGCAGGCGGGCGGTGCCGGTCAGGTCGAGGAACGCCTCGTCCAGCGACAGCGGCTCGATGGCGGGCGTCAGTTCCTCCATCATCGCGCGGACCTTTCGGGAGACATCGACGTAGAGGTCCATCCGGCCCTTGATGACGACCGCGTCGGGGCAGAGCGCCAGCGCCTTGAACATCGGCATGGCGGATCGAACGCCGCGGATGCGCGCGATGTAGCAGCAGGTCAGGACGACGCCGCGCTGTCCGCCGCCGATGATGACGGGCTTGTCGGCAAGTTCGGGGCGGTCGCGCTTCTCGACCGATGCATAGAAGGCATCGCAATCCATGTGGGCGATGTTGAGGTCGAGGAGTTCCGGGTGCGTGGTGACGCGCGGCGACCGGCAGGCGGGACAGCGGGCCCCGGCATCGAAAGTGGTCAGGCACTGGCGGCACATCGCGGGCATGGGCGTGATCCTACCGCCCGGCGCGGCGCTTGGGAACCGAGACGGACGCCGCAGGGTTTGCTCCCCACAGGTGGCTCGCGGACGCGTCCTTGCGTCCGCGTCATGTGCAGATCAGGAGATGGATAATGGCCGACCAAGAGCGCCGGACGACAACGAGCACGACCTCCGTGCCCCCCGGAACACATTCCACCAAGGAAACGACCCGTCGGGGCGGCATGCCCTCGGCCATCTGGCTGATACTCGGGGCGGTGGTGGCCGTCCTGCTCATCCTGTATCTCTTCAATTTCATGGGCGATGGCGGCGAAGGTGACACGACGGGCGCCACCGTGGATGGCGCCGTGACAGATGGGGCAACCGAGACTATCGAGGGTACCCCCGATGTTGTAGAGGTGCCGGGAGATGCCGTGGTGGTCCCGCCGGCGGAAGCTCCCTCGAACTAGGCTGGACCGCAACGAAGCCGGGGCCCAGACCCTCGGGGAATCTAGCGAAGATGCGACGGGGCGCGCCGAGCGGAGCGCCCCGTCATTATCTGCAAAGGGCTAACGGACGATGTCGGCAGGCGCAGGCTCGCAGGCGCAAGCTCGCAGCGGACGTGCCCTTTCTCATCCCGGCGCTGCAACCTCGCCGCTACCGATGCCCGAGGCTCTTATGCCGCGAAGGGCCAACTCTTGCGCCCCGGTCGAACCCTGACCGCACGGCCCGCTCGACGTCCTGACGGTCCGCCATGACGACCGATGAACGATGCAGTGTCTGAGTAAAGATCGGACGACAGGAAGGCCGGGGCCGCTGCCGACCGCCGGACCCCGGGTATCACGGCAGGCTGGCGAGGATCGCCTCGGCGGCGGCCCTCGGATCGGCAGCGGCATGGATCGGGCGGCCCACGACGATATGATCGGCCCCCGCCTCCATCGCCGCGCGCGGGGTGGCGACGCGCTTCTGGTCGCCCCTGTCGGCCCCCTGCGGGCGCACGCCCGGTGTGACGATGAGCTTGCCCGCCGCTTCCGGCAGGCTACGGATCAGGGCGGCTTCCTGGGGTGAGGCGATGACGCCGTCAGCCCCCGCCTCGAAGGCCCGTGCGGCCCGGGTGGCGACGAGGTCGGGAATGTCGCCCACGACAATCAGCCCGGCATCGAGGTCGGCGCGGTCGAGCGAGGTGAGGATGGTGACGGCGAGGATCTTCATCGCGCCCTTGCCCTGCGCGGCCGCGCGGACGACGTGCGGATCCCCGTGGACGGTCAGGAAATCGAGATCGAATCGCGAGAGCCCCCGCACGGCAGCCTCGACGGTGGCTCCGATATCGAAGAGCTTCATGTCGAGGAAGATGCGCTTGCCATGGTCGCACTTCAGTTCGTTGGCGAGCGCGAGCCCGCCGCCCGTGAGCATGCCGAGCCCGATCTTGTAGAAACCGACCGCGGGGCCGAGCCTCTCCGCAATCCTGAGACCGGAGAGCGCGTCGGCCACGTCGAGCGCCACGATCAGGCGATCGTCGCGGACGGGAAATGGCGTGACGATCGCGGTCATCCGGACCTCCTGAAAACTTGGGCCGGCATCAGGCTGGCGGAACCGCCCTGACGAGCCCCGAGCCTCCGTCCGACCTTGGGGTCAATCCCGGACGGCTTCGCTCGACAAGGCACGGGTTGCCTCGGCGTGCGTCCACGTCGGGTCGCCGGGCACGGTCAGGTCGCGGTTCTCGAGTGGCCCTTCGCCGCGCCTCAACACTACGGTTCCCGTGAAGCCCTCCTGGAGGACATCATAGCGAATGCTCTGGACGCAGATCACACGGGTCATCGATGTCTCCTGACATAAGGGAAACCCCGCAGCGCGCCGCCCGGTTGCCTGCCTCAGGAGGAGCGGCGGGAAATGGCCGATACCGCCTGCCATTCCGCCTCGGTCACCGGCTGCACGGAGAGCCGGTTGTTGCGCACGAGGACCATATCCGCGAGGCCGGGCTCCGCCTTGATCTCGGCCAGCGTGACGTTGCGGGGCAGGGCCTCGACCGCGCGGATGTCGACGCAGACCCAGCGGTCGTCGTCGGCGGTCGCATCCGGGTGGGCGGGGGCGCAGACCTCGACGATGCCGACGACGGCCTTGTCGGACTGGCTGTGGTAGAAGAAGCCCAGGTCGCCCACGGCCATGTCGCGCATGGCGTTGCGGGCCTGATGGTTGCGCACCCCCGTCCAGGGCTCGCCTGCCGCCCCCCTGGCGACCTGATCGTCCCACGACCATTCCGAGGGCTCGGATTTGAAGAGCCAGCGGTTCATGCCTCCAGAACCCGGTTCCAGGTCTCGATGCGGACGTGTTCGAAGAGGCCCGCGAGGGCATAGGGGTCGGCGGCGGCGAAAGCCTCGACGGCCGCGCGGTCCTCGGTGGCCAGGAGGATGAGGGAGCCGGACATTTCGCCCGCCGCGTCGAGGAACGGGCCGGCCTGCACGACCGTCGGCTCGGCCCGAAGATGCGCCAGATGCGCGTCGCGGTTGGCCTTGCGCAGGTCCAGGTGGCCCGGCTTGTCGGTGCAGATCAGGGCGTGGAGGAGGGGCATGGGGCGGTCATTCCTGTTTCAGGTCGCGGTCGAGAAGGGCGCGCATCGCATCCTTCACCTTGACGCGCCCGGCGACAAGGTCGGCGGTGGCGCGGGTGACCGGCAGGTCGATGCCGTAGCGGGCGGCGAGGCGGAGAGCGGCCTCCGCGGTCGCCACACCCTCGGTGGTGGCGTCGGGCGCCACGGTCCCCGCACCGAGGGCATGGCCGAGCGCGAAGTTGCGCGACTGCGGCGAGCCGCAGGTGAGGACGAGGTCGCCCAGCCCGGAGAGGCCCATCAGCGTCTCGGGGCGCGCGCCCAGGGCGGTTGCGAGGCGGGTCATTTCGGCCATGCCGCGCGTCATCAGGGCGGCGCGGGCGGAGTCGCCCAGGGCGGCCCCGATCGCCGCCCCGCAGGCGATAGCGACGACGTTCTTGAGGGCACCGCCGAGTTCGACCCCGGTGACGTCCGTCGTGCGGTAGAGGCGCAGCGTAGGGGTGGAGAGGGCCGCCTGCAGGCCCTGCCCGGCGGTCTCGTCGGCGCAGGCGAGCGAGAGGGCGGTGGGCAGGCTGCGGGCGATGTCGGCGGCGAAGCTCGGGCCCGAGAGGATGGCGGCGGTGGCGTCGGGGTGGCCCGCGGCGATGGTGGCGGCGGGCCCCCGGAGGCTCTTGAGGTCCACCCCCTTGCAGGCCGCGACGAGGTGGCGGGCGGGGAGATGCGCGATGCGGGCGAGGAGATCCGTAAGCTGCTGGGCGGGCACGGCGAGAATCAGGGTATCGCAGGCCGCAAGCCGGTCGAGGTCTGCGGTCGGAGAAACCGTCCGGGGCAGGGCGACGCCGGGCAGGCGGGCGATCTCGCGGGTCCGGCCCGCCCGCTCCATGGCGGCGGCGTCGCGGCCCCAGAGGAGGAGGTCCTGTCCTGTCCGGCCCAGCGAGACGGCGAGCGCGGTGCCGAAGGCGCCGGCCCCCACCACGCCGATCACGCCTTGGCCCCCCGTTTGCCGGAACCGAGCATCGGTGCCGCTCTTGCGTCAAGCGGCCAGCGCGGCAGCGCGGCCAGCGTCAGGTCGTCCGGCGGCAGGCCCGCGGCGAGGCGCTCCGCCCCGGCCCAGGCGATCATCGCGGCGTTGTCGGTGCAGAGCGCGAGGGGCGGGGCGAGGAACGGCAGACCCGCCCGCTCCGCCACGCCGGCCAGCGCCGCGCGCAGCGTCGCGTTGGCGGCGACGCCGCCGGCCACGGCGAAAGCGGTCACGTCCGACAGGGCAAGCGCGCGTCGCGCCTTCTCCGCCAGCACGTCGCGGACGGCGTTCTGGAAGCCGGCGCAGAGGTCGGCGCGGGCGGCGCGGGGCAGGCCGCCGTGTTCGGCGACCACGGCGTCGCGGGCGCGCAGGACGGCGGTCTTGAGGCCGGAGAACGACATGTCGCAGCCCGCGCGGTCGAGGAGCGGGCGGGGAAGGCGGGTGGTCTCGGTCCCCTTGGCCGCGCAGGCCTCGACCGCCGGGCCGCCAGGCTGGGGCAGGCCGAGGAGGCGGGCGACCTTGTCGAAGGCCTCGCCGGGCGCGTCGTCGATGGTGCCACCAAGGCGGGTGAAGGCGTCCGCGCCCTCGACGCGCAGGAACTGGCAATGCCCGCCCGAGACGAGGAGCATCAGATAGGGAAACGCCACCGCATCGGTGAGCCGGGGGGTCAGAGCATGGCCCGCGAGGTGGTTGACGCCGACGAGCGGCAGCCCGGTGACCGCGGCGAGCGCCTTGGCGCACATGACGCCGGCCAGCACGCCGCCGATCAGGCCCGGCCCGGCGGTGACGGCGATGGCGTCGCAATCGCGCAGGCAGATCCCCGCCGCGGCCAGCGCGGATTCGACGGCGAGATCGATCTTCTCGGCATGGGCGCGGGCGGCGATTTCGGGCACGATGCCGCCGTAGGCCGCATGCAGCGCATCCTGACCCAGGACGACATTCGACAGGATCGTCGCCGCCCCGTCCACCCCGCGCCGCACCACCGCGGCGGCGGTATCGTCGCAGGAGCTCTCGAGGCCCAGTATCGTCAGCTCTTGTGCCATGGCGCGTCCGGGTCCAGTCTCGCGTCCCTCTAGCCGTTGGCCATCGGGGGAACAATGCGGGAGCCAGCCACGCGAGCATTGCCGGTGCTGCTGACGCGGCCGCGCGCGGACGCCGAGCGGACGGCGGCGGCGCTGCAGGGCCGGGCCGAGGTCATCGTCTCGCCACTGATGCGGATCGTGTTCGGGGACGCCCTGCCGGACGTGGGCACGGCGCTCTTCACCTCCGGCAATGGGGTCGCGGCCTGGGTCGCGGGAGGCGGCGCACGGGGCCTGCCCTGCTGGACGGTGGGGCCGCGCACGGCGGAGCTGGCGCAGGCGGCGGGGTTCGAGGTGCAGGGCGTGGCGGAGGACGCGGCGTCCCTTTCGGCGCTGCTGCCCGCGGGCCTCGCCAGCCCGGTCCATCTGCGCGGCGCGGTGCAGCGCGGCAATCTGGTGGCGCGGCTGCGGGCCAGGGGCATCCCGGCACGGGAGGCGGTCCTCTATCTGCAAAAGGCGGAGGCCCCGACGGCGGGTGCCCTTGCCGCGGTGGCCGCCGCGCCGGTGCTGGCGCCCCTCTGGTCGCCGCGCAGTGCCCGGCTGCTTTTCGAGGCCTTCGTCCCGCCGCTCTGGCGCAACCTTCGGCCCGTCGCCCTGTCGCCGGCGGTCGCGCGGGCCTGCCCTGTGCCGCCGGTCGCGGTGGCCGAGCGCCCGGACGGACCGGCGATGCTGCGCGCGATCCTTGCGAATTTAGGCGCGCGAGCGGTTGAGGGGGGCGCGGGGACGGTCTAGGTATGATCGAATGTGCCTGGCGTGTCCCGGGCGACGACGGCCGGAGGGGACGACTTGGCGCGCAGCACGAACAGACCCGCGAAGACCGGAATCTCGTCCGCAACCTCTATCGGGGCGGAGGCGTCGAAGGCCGGGTCCGGCGACGACCGGACGCCGGAGACGGCGACGCCCGAGACCGCCGCAACCTCCTCACAGCCGTTCGCGGCATCGACACCGGACGCACCCTCGCCCGGTGCAACTTCGACGGATGCGCCGGTGGCGGACGGGCGCGCGGCGGCGACCGACGAGGGGTCGACGGTGCCCAGGGTCGGTGCCAGGGCCTCCGCTTCTAAGGACGTGACGCCGGGGGCGAAGGCGACCGGAGGAGCCGCTGGAAGCGCTGTTCCCGGCGCGGAGCGGACGAAGACGGAACCGGCGAAAACGGAGCAGGCGGAGAAGGAGCCGGCCGAAGCGGAATCGCTTGAGAAGGAGAGCCCGGCGGAGAAGGCTCCCGCCCCCGGCGCGGCCACGCCGAAGGCGACTGCCGCATCCGCATCGAGGCCCTCCGGCTCCGCGCCCGCATCCGCCGATCCCTCCGCCACATCCGGTTCTTCTGTCTCTTCGGCCGCTTCCCCGGCATCCGCGTCCGCGTCCGATTCCGCCCGGCGGGCCTCCACCCCGACCGGAACCGAGGTCGTGTCGGTTGCGACGCCCGGCGAAGGGAAGCGCGGGCCGGGGTTCTGGCCGCTCGTGTTGGGCGGCCTTGTCGCCGGTGGCATCGGCTACGCGATCCCGACGTTCCTGATGCCGCCGCCGGAGGTCGATACCGCGCGGATCGAGGCACTGGAGGCGGAGGTGGCGGCATTGCCGGTGGTCGAGCCGGTCGAACCGGTCGATCTGGCGTCCGTCGAAACGTCGCAGGCGGAGCTTTCGGACCGGCTCGATGCGATGGCGGCGCGCCTCGACGCCCTCGAATCAGCCCCCGCGCCGGAAGTAGCGCCGCCCGCGCCGCCGGTGGACCTCGATCCGCTGCGGGCCGAAGTCGACAGCGCGGCGGAGGCAGTCGATGCCCTTCGCGCCGACCTCGAGCCGCGCATCGCGGCCGCCGAGAGCGGATTGGCGGATGCCGCCACCCGCGCCGACGATGTGCAGGACGAGGCCCTCGCCCTTGCGCGGGAGACGGCGCGCAACCAGGTGACGGTCGCGCTTCAGTCCGGGGCCGCCTTCGACGAGCCGCTCGCGGTGCTGGGCGAGGCCCCCGAGGCCCTGACCTCGGTCGCCGCGACCGGCGTGGCCACCGGCGCGGCCCTCGTCGCCGCATTTCCGCCCCTGGCCCGCGAGGCGTTGCGCGCCGCCCGCGATGCGTCCCCGGATGCGGGCGTGGGCTCGCTATTCCGCAACGCCTTCAACGCGCGTTCGCTGGAGCCGCAGGCGGGCGACGATCCGGACGCCGTGCTCAGCCGCGCCGAGGCGGCGGTGCGCGACGGTGAACTCGAGACCGCGCTGACCGAGATCGGCGCCCTGCCCGAGCCGGCGCGGGCGGTCTTCTCCGACTGGACGGCGCGGGCGCGGGCGCGGGTGGACGCCCTCGCTGCGGCACAAGATTTTCTGAAGGACGGGTGAGGATTCACGATGCTCTGGTCGCTGTTCAAGATCCTGCTCTTCGTCGCCCTCGTCGCGGCCGCCGCCTACGGCATCCAGTGGGTCCTGTCGGTCTCGGGCGACGTGCTCCTGACGTTCAACGGCGAGGAATACCTGCTGCCGCCGCTGGTGGTCGTGATCACCGTGATCGCGCTGATGCTGGCCCTCTGGATCGTGTTCAAGTTGGCTGGGCTGCTGATCGCGACGCTGCGGTTCATCAACGGGGACGATACGGCATTGGGCGCCTATTTCGATCGCAATCGCGAGCGAAAGGGGTACGAGGCGCTGTCCGACGGCATGATCGCCCTCGCCTCGGGCGAGGCGCGGGAGGCGGCGGCGAAGGCGCAGAAAGCCGAGAAGTATCTCGGGAAGCCGGAGGTGACCACGCTGCTCGTCGCCCAGGCGGCCGAGGCCGCGGGCGAGAAGGACCGGGCGACGGAGGCCTGGAAGACGCTCGTGACGCACGACCGGACGCGCTTCGTGGGCATACGGGGCCTGATGCGGCAGAAGCTGGAGGAGGGCGACACGGCGACGGCGATGAAGCTGGCCGAGAAGGCCTTCGCGCTCAAGCCGCGCCACGTGGACACGCAGGACACACTCCTGCGACTGCAGGCGCGCGACGAGAACTGGGACGGCGCGCGCAAGGTGCTGACCGCGAAGCTCAAGTCCGGCGCCCTCCCGAAGGACGTCTACAAACGGCGCGAGGCGGTCCTCGGCCTTGCCGACGCGCGCGACCGGATGGCCGCCGGCGACACCGTCCGCGCCCGCGCCGAGATCCTCGAGGCGAACCGGCTTTCGCCGGAACTGGTGCCCGCCGCCGTGCTTGCCGCCCGGATGCACGTCGAAGCCGGCGAGAAGCGCCGCGCCGCGAAGGTGCTGAAAGTGGCGCGCGCGCGAACCCAGCACCCGGACCTTGCCGCCGCCTTCGCCGCGATAGAGCCCTCGGAGACGCCAGAGGCGCGCATCAGGCGGTTCCAGCCCTTCCTGAAGGTGGCCCCCGATGCCGCCGATACGCGGATGCTCGACGCCGAGCTGCATCTCGCGGCGGAGGATTTTCCGGGCGCGCGGCGGGCCATCGGCGACCTCTGCGAGACCCGTCCGACGACGCGCGCGCTGTCGCTGATGGCGGCGATCGAGCGGGGCGAGGGCGGATCGGAAGCCGTGGTTCGCGGCTGGCTCGCCAAGGCGCTCACCGTCTCCCGCGGGCCGCAGTGGGTCTGCGAGACATGCGGAACGGTTCACGGCGACTGGAGTCCGGTCTGCACGCATTGCGAGGCATTCGACAGCCTGACCTGGAAGGACGCGCCCACCGGGGGCGCGCCGACCGCGATTTCATCGGAGATGCTGCCGCTGCTGATGGGTCCCGACGCCACCGAGGCGCCGGTCCCGGTCCTCAAGGGCGATCCGGTGCTGGACGACGTGCCGGAGGCCGAAGAAGTCCCCGATCCGGGCGGCAATCCGGCGGCTACGGCAGGCAGACCGGCTGCCGCTCCGCTCGCCGCGGGCATCGTCGCATCGCCCGAAACGACCGGCACGCCGCCGCGCGCCTGAGCGATGAAATCGGGGCTGGAAACGGCCCCGGACCCCTGCTAGGACCGCGCCACGGTGCCGCTGTAGCTCAGCTGGTAGAGCACATCATTCGTAATGATGGGGTCGGGGGTTCGAATCCCTTCAGCGGCACCAGTGACCTGCCTGGCGAAGGCGATAGGTGTTTTCGGGGCCGGTCGGCCGCCCTTCCCTCAGGAGCCCCTGCCTCGATGCACCGCGCGGCCCGCAGTCGCTCGGAAGGCTGCGAGACGCTTGTGTGGCGCGGACCCGATGCCGAGCCTCGCGGGGTCGGATGGCGGAGGTGGAGGGCGAGGTTGAACGCGAGGCGGAGGCTCGCCCGGGAGGCGCGCCTGATCCCGGTCACGGCGGCTTGTCGCGGATGACGCAGCGTTGCCCGGCGGAACGGTTCCGATCTGCGCAGGTGGATGATGGCCGGCCTGTCGGCGAACCGGATGCCTGCGGCGGTTTCAGCCGGTCAACGCCTTCGAAAGTGCTTTGCTCAGGCTCACCACGGCAATGTTCAGGCGCGCATCCGCCGCCACGGTCGCCGAGGCTCATCCGGGAACACGGGTCGCCAGCCCGGTCGTGGTGGAGGGCGGATCCGCGCGCCTGAGTTTCCCGCTCGCCCAGCCCGAGCTATCGGACGCCACATTGAAGCGGGGGTGGTCGACGGAACCGTGGTTCAATGCGGTCAGGACGCACCTTGGGAAACGAGCACCGACATCGAAAGCACCTTCCCTACCTCGGCCCACCAATACAGCGCCAGCCCGTCCAATACTGATACGCTTTGCAGGAGCGGCTCCGCCACGATCCCAGCAGGCTTGCGGGGCACGGTCGTGGGCGTTCCGATCCCGCGGGACAGCCCGGTTGCGGGCAACGAGGTGTTCACCGGCTCCTTCGTCGGCGCAGCAAACCCGTCTTTGGAAGGCGGCGGCGGGTCGAACAACGGCCCATAGGTCGATCGTCGCACGCCGGGCCTGACCGCAAGCGGTTAAGGGGGGGGCTTTCATCCGTCAACTCCCCTTCACCAACCTGCAGGAGCGCCTCGGCTAGTTTTCCGGGAGCCTCCGGACCGGACCGAGACGCAGCTAGCATCCGGCATGCGCTGCGTGTCGGCGGCAGGCTGGCGACGCTGGCCGCCCGCGAGCCGTGCGGTTGCACCGCGGGCGTCAGGACATGCGGCAGGAAGCCTCGTGACGAATGATCGTTCCCGCGCCTGATCTCGCCGAAGAATGATGACGACGGTCGCAAGCCTGGCCACGTCGGTGCACGAGGCCCGGGTCCGGCACTGGAAACGCAATGTCCTGGGGGCTGAGAGCTTTCGGGCGATCTTGCGGCCATGCACCGCTGCGCCGTCGATCTGCCGCCCCTCGTGGACTCCATCGAAGGCGCGCGGCCGAGCCGGGCCGGCTCGGGGTCCGGCTGAGAAGGCAGTCCCCGTGGGGGCGAGGGTCCATGCGATCCCGGTGACGTCGGGGTGGGGATCGGCAGCTGCCTTCCGCTATCCCACCGCGGAAGAACGACTTCCGGCGTTGGACCCTCCGGGGCGCTCGCGAGCTTGCAGTCGCGTAAAGGGAGACTTGCTTCCGCCGGCAGGACGATCTTCGCCGCGGACCCGGGGATTCCGATCTGGATCGTAGCGCCGCTCCGGCGGAGCTTTTCCGAACGCAAGCCCGGGGAAGCCTCGACGGTGACGTCCGCGATCTGCAACTCATCGTCGACGGGGTGCCGCGATCGGCCCCGGCCCGGTCGCCGGGTCAGACCCATGCAGGCCTGAGCGGCCATCAGCACCCGGAGGGGATCGCGGTGGCCGCGTCCGCCAGATCGGTCAGCCCGGTCTGGGCCATGGCGATGCTCGTCTCGTCGGTCAGGATGCTCCAGAGGCGGTGCAGCCCCTCCTCGCCGGCCGCGGCGATGGCGAACTGGAGGATGCGGCCGAGGAACGCGAAGTCCGCGCCGCTGGCGTAGGCCTTGAGCACGTCCTCGCCCGACCGCAGCCCGCTGTCGAAGTAGAGCGGCAGGTCGGGACCGACGGCATGCCGGATGCGCGAAAGGGCGTTGATGGGCGGCACGGCGCTCTCGAGCTGGCGGAACCCGTGGCTCGAGACCTGGATGGCGTCGACGCCGGCGTCGCGCAGGTGCACGGCGTCCTCCGCATCGAGCACGCCCTTCACCACCAGCTTGCCCGGCCAGGCGTCGCGCAGCCGCGCCAGCGTGTCCCAATCGGCGCGCGCGCGGCTTTCGGTGCGCTCGAAGGCATGACCGGGCATCCGGAAGTTGGCCATGTCGGGCTTGCCCGCGAGCAGCGACGAGATCGACCAGACCGGATGCAGCGCGAAATCGACGAACTGTCGCGGGCCGATGCGGAAGGGCATGGCGAATCCGTGCCGCAACTCGCGGGGGCGTCGGCCGACTTCGGGCACGTCCGCCGTCAGGATCAGCGTCTCGTATCCGGCCATGCTGGCCCGCTCGACCAGCCGGAAGGTGCCGGTGCCGTCGCCGCTGAAGTAGAGCTGGAACCAGGCGTGCCCTTCGGCCTCCTCGATCAGCCGCTCCATCGGGGTCGAGGCGACGGTGGAGACGCCGAGCGGCACCGCCTCCCGCGCCGCCAGCCGGGCCAGCATCAGGTCGGCGCCGGGGCCCGACAGATTGCACATGCCCATCGGCGCGATGCCGAAGGGCGCGCGTGCGAGCTTTCCCCAGACCGGCACCGAGAGGGACCGCTGGCTCACATTGCGCAGGATCCGGGAGCGCAGCGCGATCGCGTCCAAGGCGGCGCGGCCTCGGTCCGCCCCGCCCTCCGTGCCCGCCGCGCCGTCGATGTAGTCGAAGACCATCCATGGCAGGCGGGCACGGGCCATGCGCCGGGCGTCGCCGCTCGACTGGATACGGGCGGCGCGGCCCATTCTCAGGAAGCGATGGCGGCCATGAAGCGGTCGCGGATCGTCACCGGGTCCTTGGTGATGACCGGCACCTTGATGTTCCCGCTCTCGCACTTGCAGACGATGACGGTCATCTTCCTGCTCTCGATGGCCGCCTTCAGGACCTCGCCGGTCTCCTCCGCACGGCATTCCACGACGTTGTCGCAGCCGCAGGCCTGGGCCACCGCCGTCAGCGAGGTCTTCTTGCCGGCATAGGTCGGCTGGTCGCCGGTCGAGCCGTAGGAGCCGTTG
>JBBQDX010000097.1:0-14042 GCA_038320125.1 Rhodobacterales bacterium
ACGCCAGGGCGGCTACGTCCGGATCATGCGAGCGGGATTCCGCTATGGCGACATGGCTCCGATGGCGATCATCGAGCTCGTCGAGCGGGACGTCGACGCCAAGGGGGCCGGCGACCGGGCCCGCCTCGAGGCCGAGGACGCGGCAGGGGCCTGAGTCTTGTGACACTACGATGAATGGGCCCCGTGCAATGCATGGGGCCTTTTGCATTCTGCCCGAAGGTGGGCACAGAAATGCGCGGTTTAGGCGTCCTAAAGGTCTTTATTTGCACACAATTGACGCGGAATGGCATTCCTTTACGATGTATTAACCATTGGGCGATCATCTACAGGATGTGCCGCATGTCGGTGTAGGTCGGAGATCCAGAGAGCATCATGTCCGAGCGCCGTCGTCTCATGGTCAGCTATCTGCAGCGACTCGATGAGCTGGCACCGCTTGGCTACAACGCCGGGCTGCACATCCGCTTCGCCCGTCCGCTTTACTTCCGCAGCACCTATTCTGCCGAGTGGCAGGAAGAATACGCGAAGTGCCAGTATGCCCTGCGCGATCCGCTGGTGTTCTGGGGAATCGGCAAGACCGGACGCACCCGGTGGAGCGAGATCACGCTGCCCGACCCCTTCGGCGTGATGCTGAAGGCGCGGGCGGCGGGGCTCGTCTTCGGGGCTGTCGTCTCCTGTGGCAAGCTGACCTCGCGCACGATCGTCGGCGTCTCGCGCGACGATCGGGAGTTCACCGACGCCGAGATGGACGTCGTGGCGGAGATCACCGAGGGGCTGCATCAGGTTGCGGAGCCGCCCGCCGACCTCGCGTCGGGGGACCTCGAGGCCCTGCGGATCTTCGATGTCCTCGAGGACACGTCGCGCGCCGCAAGCAAGATCGGCATCACCGAGGACGCGCTCAAGGCGCGGCTTTCATCCGCCCAGATCCGTCTGGGCGCATCATCCATGGCCGAGACGATACGATTGGCGAAAGAATACAGGCTGATCTGAGCGGACGGCCCGATCTGAAATTGCGAGAACCCCCGGTCCCCTGGTGTCAATGACAACCCGGCTGAAAGAGATTTTTCCATGCAAGTCACGACCCTGTCCTTCACCAACCTGCACACCCACGGATCGCTGTTCGCCGACCTCCTGCGCGCGCGCCACCGGACCTTCATCGAGGAGGCGCAATGGGACCTGCCGGCCGCCGACGGCATGGAGTTCGACCAGTACGATACGCCGGCGAGCCGCTGGGTCGCGGTTCACCAATACGGCCGCATCCTGGCGGGCGTGCGGCTGACACCGACGACGCACCGCTGCGGCATCTATTCCTACATGATCCGCGACGCGCAGCGGGGCCTGCTCGACACGATCCCGTCGGATCTGCTTTACGACGAGGCGCCGGTGGCGGCCCACGTCTGGGAATCGAGCCGGGTGTTCGTCTGCAACGACGTGCCCGCGGCCTTGCGCCTGCGGGTGCAGATGCAGCTCATCGCGCAGATGGTCGTCACCGGGCGCGAGGTCGGGGCCAGTTCGGTCCTCGGCCTGATCCCGGCGAACTCGCCGCGTCTGGCGCGCCGCGTCGGTCTCGACTGCGTGGCGGCCGGTCCGGTGCTCGACATCGGCGGCTCGAACAGCGTCTGCGTCAACATCTCGATGGCGACGAAGATGCACTGACCGCGGCGGGGCGGCCCGCGGCATCTTCCTGCGGGCCGCCCCGCGCCCTATGTTCGGGGCATGGCCGACCTCTTCGACAGCGACGCAGACGGCGGTGCCGCGCCACCCGGGCACCGCGACGACGCGCATCCCGCGCCGCTGGCCGACCGGCTGCGCCCCGCCGCTCTCGAGCGGATCATCGGGCAGGCGCATCTGCTGGGGCCGGAGGGGTCGCTCTCGGTGATGCTCGCGGGCCAGTTGCCGAGCCTCATCCTCTGGGGTCCGCCCGGTGTGGGCAAGACGACGATCGCCCGCCTGCTCGCGGCACGGACCGGGCTTCACTTCATCCAGGTCTCCGCGATCTTCACCGGCGTCGCCGACCTGCGTCGGGTTTTCGAGACGGCACGGAACCGCCGGGCGAACGGGCAGGGGACGCTGCTCTTCGTCGACGAGATCCACCGCTTCAATAAGGCGCAGCAGGACGGGTTCCTGCCCTACATGGAGGACGGGACGATCACGCTGGTCGGGGCCACGACCGAGAATCCCTCGTTCGAGCTCAATGCCGCGCTGATGAGCCGGGCGCAGGTGCTGACGCTGACGCGGCTGAGCCTGCGGGACATGGAGCTTTTGACGCAGCGGGCGGAGAAGGAGCTGGGGTCGAAGCTGCCGCTCGACGGCCCGGCCCGCGAGGCCCTGCAGGAGATGGCGGACGGCGACGGCCGGGCGCTGCTCAACCTGGTGGAGCAGGTGGCGACCTGGGGCGCGGGCAAACCGGTGGACCGGGACACGCTGGCCACCCGGCTGCAACGGCGGGCGGCGCAATACGACAAGTCTGGCGACAGCCACTTCAGCCTCATTTCCGCGCTGCACAAGTCGGTGCGCGGCAGCGACCCCGACGCGGCGCTCTATTGGCTGGCGCGGATGCTGAAGGGCGGCGAGGACCCGCGCTACCTGATGCGGCGGATCACCCGGATGGCGGTGGAGGACATCGGGCTGGCGGACCCGCAGGCGCAGGCGTTCTGCCTGCAGGCCTGGGAGACCTACGAGCGCCTGGGCTCGCCCGAGGGAGAGCAGAGCCTCGGGAACGCGGTTGTCTATCTGGCTCTCGCGCCGAAATCGAACGCCGGCTACACCGCGTTCAAGGCGGCGATGCAGCAGGCCGGCGAGACCGGGTCGGAGCCGCCGCCCAAGCACATCCTGAACGCGCCGACCAGGATGATGAAGGAGCAGGGCTACGGTTCCGGCTACCGGTACGACCACGACCAGGCGGACGGATTCTCGGGCCAGAGCTACTTTCCCGACGGCATGAAGCGGCCGGTCTATTACGTGCCGGTGGACCGGGGTTTCGAGCGCGAGCTCGGCCGCCGCCTCGACTGGTTCGTCGAGCAGCGGGCAAAGCGGGGCAAAGGTTGACATCGCGGGGCCCGGGGCGGAGAGGACCGCGATGACAGTCCCCCTGATCTCCGTGGCGCTCGGCGGCGCCCTCGGCGCGGTCTTCCGCTTTCTCGTGGGCACCGCCCTGCAGCGCGAGGGCTTCCCGGTCGCCGTGCTCACCGTCAACGTGCTCGGCAGCTTCGCGATGGGGCTGGCCGTCGTGCTGCTGGTCCGCGCCGGGCTCGGGCACTGGCAGCCGTTCCTGCTGACCGGCGTTCTGGGGGGGTTCACGACCTTCTCGGCCTTCTCGCTGGAGACGATGACGCTGATCGGGCGGGGGGCATCGGGTCAGGCACTCGGCTACGTCATCCTCTCGGTAGGGCTGTCGCTGCTGGCGTTGATTGCCGGATCGTATCTCGCGCGGAGCGTCGCATGAGCGTCCAGACCATCACCGTCGGGGCGGGCGAGGGCGACCAGCGCCTCGACCGCTGGATCAAGCGGCGGTTCCCGCAGCTCAACCAGGGCAACGTCGAGAAGATGTGCCGCAAGGGCGAGATCCGCGTCGATGGCGGGCGGGTGAAGGCCAGCACCCGCGTCGAGGAGGGGCAGGAGGTGCGCATCCCGCCACTGCCCGAGGACCGCGCGCCGGCCGCCCCGCGCCGAGACAGGGTGACGGCGGAGGATGCGGAGATGATCCGGTCCTGCGTGATCTACCGCGACGACCATATCCTGGCGCTGAACAAGCCGCCGGGGCTCGCGAGCCAGGGCGGCAGCGGCCAGACGCGGCACGTGGACGGGCTGGGCGACGCGCTGCGGTTCGATGCCGACGAGCAGCCGCGCCTCGTGCACCGCCTCGACAAGGATACCTCCGGCATCATGCTGATGGCGCGCAACCGGCTGACGGCGGCGCAGCTCTCGGAGGCTTTCCGGGATCGCGAGACGCGCAAGATCTACTGGGCGGCGGTCGCGGGCGTGCCGCATCCGCGCATGGGCACCGTGCGCTACGGGCTGGTGAAATCCGGCGGCGGCGGTCCGGGCGGCGAGAAGATGCGGACGGTGCACCCCGACGAGGTGGACGACATACCCGGCGCCAAGCGCGCGACGAGCGACTACGCGGTGCTCGAGAGCCTGGGGTCGCGCGGTGCTTGGGTGGCGCTGGTGCCGGTGACGGGGCGGACGCATCAGTTGCGCGTGCATATGGCCGAGATGGGGCACCCGATCGTCGGTGACGGCAAATACGGCGGCTCGGGGCAGGAGAATCAGGGCGACGGCTGGGGCGCGAGCTTCGGCGGCGAGATCAGCCGCAAGCTGCACCTTCACGCGCGCTCGCTCAGCCTGACGCATCCGATCTCTGGCGCCCGGCTGCATCTGACCGCGCCGCTGCCCGAGCACATGGCGCGGACCTGGGAGATGCTGGGGTGGAACGCGCTCGACGTGCCGGTGGACCCGTTCGACGAGGACGAGACCTGAGGAGGCGCGGATGAGCGAATGGACGGCCCGCCGGTTCTGGACCGATGCGACCGTGGAGGCCGTGCCCGGTGGCCATGCCGTGCGCCTCGACGGCCGGCCGGTGCATACCCCGCTCAAGACCGAGGTGGTGATGCCGTCGCGGGCGCTGGCCGCGGGCGTGGCGGAGGAATGGCTGGCGCAGGGCAAGACGGTCGACCCGCGCACGATGCCGTTGACGCGGGCGGTGAACGCGACGCTCGACAAGGTGGTGCCGCAGCGTGCCGAGGTGGCGGCGATCCTGTCGGACTACGGCGCGTCGGACCTGCTGTGCTACCGTGCGGCTTCACCCGGCAGCCTGTCGGATCGCCAGGCGGCCGGATGGGACCCGATGGTCGACTGGGCGGAAGGCCGCTTCGGGGGGCGGCTGAGGGTGACGCGGGGCGTGATCCCCGTGGCCCAGCCCGAGCCCGTTCTGCAGGCGCTCCGCGCCCATGTCGGCGCCCTGTCGGAGTGGGAGCTGACGGCGCTGAGCGAGTTCGTGGCCCTGTCGGGAAGCCTCGTGCTTGGCCTCGCGGCGCTTGAGGAGCACGACCCGGAGGGGCTCTGGGCGCTCAGCCGCATCGACGAGGACTGGCAGGCCGAACAATGGGGCGGCGACGAGGAGGAGGCCGCCCGCATCGCGCTGAGGCGGGCCGCGTTCCTGCAGGCGCATCGCTACCTCGAGCTGTTGCGCGCGGGTTGAGCCGGGGCGGCGGCGCCCACTTTCGGGCGCCGGAGGGTCAATTCGCCGCCCGACCGGCGCGGGTTTCGGCAGGCGCCCGCGACGATCGCCGGGATCTCGGGCTATTGCTTGCAAATGCGGCATCCTCACTTGACGTCCGGCCCCCCATCCGGTCTCCTTCGCCGCAGTGAGGGGGATGAACATCCTCACATCAGAACCAACCGCTCCGGGAAAACCGGGGGGGTGCCGCGCCGCCCGGGAGGGGCCGTGCGGTTCATCAGGAAGAGGTTATCCCATGAACAATTCCGTCCTTCTCGGCACGCTGGCCCTCGCCGGTCTGGCCGCTGCCGGCGCGTCGGCGGCGACGCTCGACGACGTCAAGGCGCGCGGCAACCTGAACTGCGGCGTGACCACCGGCGTCCCGGGCTTCGCCGAGCCCGACGCCAACGGCGAGTGGCAGGGCTTCGACGTGGCCGTCTGCCGTGCGGTCGCCGCCGCCGTCCTGGGCGACCCCCAGGCCGTGACGTTCATTCCGACGAGCGGCAAGACGCGCTTCACCGCGCTCGCATCCGGCGAGATCGACCTGCTGGCGCGCAACACCACCTGGACCTTCTCGCGCGACACCGACCTGAAGTTCGACTTCGTCGGCATCAACTACTACGACGGTGCGGGCTTTCTCGTCCCGACGGCACTGGGCTTGTCCTCGGCCATGGAACTGGATGGTGCGACGATCTGCATCCAGACCGGCACCTCGACCGAGCTGAACCTCGCGGATTACTTCCGCGTGAACGACATGTCCTACGAGCCCGTTCCCATCGAGACCAATGCCGAAGGGCAGCAGCAGTTCCTCGGCGGGGCCTGCGACGCCTATATCACCGACACCTCGGCGCTGGCGGCGCAGCGTGCGGGCTTTCCGGTGCCCGACGACTACGTGATCCTGCCCGAGATCATCTCCAAGGAGCCGCTCGGCCCCCTCGTGCGCCATGGCGACAGCGAATGGGCGGACATCAACCGCTGGGTGCTGAACGCGCTGATCGCGGCCGAGGAGTACGGCGTGACCCAAGAGAACGTCGAGGAGATGGCGTCGGCCGCCGGTGACAACCCGGAGGTCAACCGCATGCTGGGCACCGAGGGCGACCTCGGCGCGATGATGGGCCTCACCAATACCTGGGCCAAGGACGCGATCGCCGCCGTGGGGAACTACGGCGAGATCTTTTCCCGCAACATCGGGCAGGAGACGCCGATCGCGCTCGAGCGTGGTCTGAACGCGCAGTACACGGAAGGCGGCCTGCTCTACTCGCCGCCCTTCCGCTAGGACGATCCGGAGGGGGCGCCGCGGATGCCGCGCCCCCTTCGACCAGATGCCGAACGATAATCCCACGGGACGAGGCGGGCCATCGTGGCCCGACGGATCAGAAGGCGGTCAACCGCCCGATCCGGCACCCCGCAGGGCACACGGGGAAAAGCTATGACGACGATGAGCGATCCGCCGCGGGCGGGGGGATTTCGCCTCGGCCAGTTGATCAACGACAAGCGGTACCGGGCCTATACGTTCCAGTTCCTCGCCATTGTCCTGCTGGTCATCGCGTTCGGCTGGCTGATCAATAACGCGATGAACAACCCGACGCTCGAGCAGATCGGCATCGACTTCGGCTTTCTCTCCCAGCCGTCCGGCTACGACATCGGTCAGCAGCCGATTCCCTACAACAGCCAGTCGACGCACCTGCGCGCAGCCGTCGTCGGCGCGCTGAACACGCTGATCGTCGCCTTTCTGGCCTGCGTGACGGCAACGCTGTTCGGCGTCATCGCGGGCGTGCTGCGCCTGTCGAAGAACTGGATCATCGGCACGCTGATGGCGATCTACGTCGAGATGTTCCGCAACATCCCGGTGCTGATCTGGATCATCATCATCTTCACCATCTTCGCGAACGTCATGCCGGCCCCGAGCGCTTTCCGCGGCGAAGACCCGGAAGCCGCGCCGCTGTTCGGTATGGTCGCGTTCACCAACCGCGGCGTCTATGTGCCGCGGCCCTATTTCACCAACGGCATCGGCGCGCAGGAGGCCGCGGAGGTTGAGGTCGACGGTGTCGCCACGCTGGTGGCGCAGGAAGTCACCTCGTCGGCGAACTGGCTGATCGTGATCGGCGTGCTGATCGCCTCCCTCGTGGTGGCCAGGATCGTCTCGAAGCGCGCGAACCGCATCCAGGCGGCGACGGGGGTGCGACCCGCGACGCTCTGGCCGCTGCTCGCCATCTGGATCGTGCCGATCGTCGCGACGCTCGTCGCGCTCGGGCTGAAATGGGAGATCCCGGCGCTCGCGGGTTTCAACTTCCGCGGTGGCATCGTGCTGCAGAATCCCCTCCTGGCGCTCTGGTTCGCCCTGGCGATCTACACCGGCGCCTTCATCGCGGAGAACGTGCGCGCCGGCATCCTCGCGATCTCGAGCGGGCAGACGGAGGCGGCGGCGGCGCTCGGCCTGCGCCCCGGCCGGATCATGCGGCTCGTGGTCCTGCCGCAGGCGCTGCGCGTCATCGTGCCGCCGCTGATCTCGCAATACCTCAACATCACCAAGAACACGTCGCTGGCCATCGCGGTCGGCTACCTCGACCTGACGGGCACGCTGGGCGGCATCACGCTGAACCAGACGGGACGGGCGCTGGAATGCATCATGCTGCTGATGGCCTTCTACCTCACCTTCAGCCTGATCATCTCGGCGGTGATGAACGTCTACAATTCCTCCGTCCGGCTGAAGGAACGCTAGGACGGTGGGCCCGAAGGAGCGCGAAGATGTCTGACATGCACGCCGAATCCGTCGCCTTCGTCCGCGAGACGGCGCTGCCGCCGGCCGTGCCGCCGATCGCGGAACGCGGGGCGGTCAGATGGATGCGGATCAACCTGTTCTCGGGGTGGATCAACACGGTGATGACGCTGATCGGCGCCTTCATCGTGTTCTGGCTGCTGTCGGGCCTGATCCCCTGGATCGTGAACGGCACCTGGGAGGGCGACTCGATCCGCGACTGCCGCGAGATCCTGCAGGACAGCGGCGGCGGCTGTTTCGCCGTCCTTCGGGAACGCTGGCCGCAGCTCCTGTTCGGGTTCCAGTATCCCGAAGAGCTGCGCTGGCGTCCGTCGCTCGCCTTTGCGCTGCTCTTCGTCGCGGTCCCGCCGGTCCTGTTCTACAAGCTGCCGCGCTGGATGCTCGTCATCACCGCCGTCTTCCCCTTCCTCGCCTACTGGCTGATCTGGGGCGGCACGGCGATTTCGCCGATCTTCGCGGCCCTGGGCCTCGTCGCGGGTTACCTCGTCTTCGTGCGCGTCGAGAAGCGCGGCCTCGTCGCGGGCCTCCTCGCGGCGCTCGTCGCGGTGGTGGCGGTCTGGTGGCTCGGTGGCGCGCTGGCGGACGAGTTCTCCCGCAGCCTGCGGATCGAGGCGGTGCCGTCCCGCCAGATGGGGGGCTTCATGCTCAACCTCATCCTCGGCGTCGTCTGCGTGTCGCTGTCGGTGCCGATCGGCATCCTGCTCGCAATGGGCCGGCAGTCGCGCCTGCCGGTGGTCAAGGGCTTCTCGATCGTCTTCATCGAGTTCGTGCGGGGCGTGCCGCTCATCACGCTCCTCTTCGTGGCGAACGTGGTGCTGGCCTATTTCCTGCCGCCCTCGACCAACTTCGACCTGATCCTGCGGGTGATCATCATGATCACGATGTTCTCCTCGGCCTATATCGCCGAGGTGATCCGGGGCGGTCTCGCCGCCCTGCCCAAGGGACAATACGAGGCGGCCGATAGCCTCGGCCTCGACTACGCGCAGTCGATGCGGCTCATCATCCTGCCGCAGGCGCTGAAGATCTCGATCCCCGGCATCGTCAACGTCGCGGTCGGTCTCTTCAAGGACACCACGCTGGTCTCGGTGATCTCGATGTTCGACCTGGTGGGCATGATCCGCGGCCCGATCCTGTCGTCGACCGCCTGGCTCGGCGTCTACTGGGAGCTCTGGGCGGCGGCCTGCGTGCTGTTCTTCACCGTCTGCTACGGCATCTCGCAATATTCGCAGTGGCTCGAACGCCAGTTGCGCACCGATCACCGCTGAGGAGGCACGACATGGCCATGATGGACACCAACCCCGGTGGAATGAGCGTCTCGGACGAAGTCGCCATCGAGATCCGCAAGATGAACAAGTGGTTCGGCCAGTTCCACGTGCTGCGCGACATCGACCTCAAGGTGCGGCGCGGCGAGCGGATCGTGATTTGCGGGCCGTCGGGCTCCGGCAAGTCGACGCTGATCCGCTGCATCAACGCGCTCGAGGAGCATCAGCAGGGCACCATCGAAGTCGACGGGGTGCCGCTGTCGTCGGACATCAAGAACATCGACAAGATCCGGTCGGAGGTGGGCATGTGCTTCCAGCACTTCAACCTGTTCCCGCATCTCAGCGTGATCGACAACCTGACGCTTGCGCCGATCTGGGTTCGCAAGACGCCCAAGCGGGAAGCCGAGGAGACGGCGATGTATTTCCTCGAGAAGGTGAAGATCCCCGATCAGGCGAGAAAGTTTCCGGGCCAGCTCTCCGGCGGGCAGCAGCAGCGGGTCGCCATTGCGCGCTCGCTGTGCATGAAGCCGCGCATCATGCTCTTCGACGAGCCGACGTCCGCCCTCGATCCCGAGATGATCAAGGAGGTGCTCGACACCATGATCCAGCTTGCGGAGGAGGGGATGACGATGATCTGCGTCACCCATGAGATGGGCTTCGCCCGTCAGGTGGCGAACCGGGTGATCTTCATGGACGAGGGGCAGATCGTCGAGCAGAACGAGCCCGAGGAGTTCTTTCTGCGGCCGCGGAACGAGCGCACGAAGCTGTTCCTGAGCCAGATCCTGGGGCACTGAGCTTTCCGACGCCTCGTCCGCTAACCGGTTGGTAAGGTTCCGATGTCATGAACGTCGCGATCCGGACGCGGCGTGGTGGTGGGGATGACTCTAGAGACTTGGGCTGATCGCCCGGCGTGCCAGGATGGCGTCCTGTCCTTTCTGGCGCAGTCGCCGGATGCGGTGATCGTCTTCGACGGGCGGGATCGCATCACCTTCGTCAACGGGCGGGCCGAGGAGCTCTGCGATCGTCCGGCATCGCAACTGGTCGGTCAGGATATCGGGACGGTGCTGCCGCGGCAGGGCCCCGGGTCGGGCGCCGGGAGCGGCGCGGATCCGTGCACGGTCGAGATCGACGGCGGCGGGGCGGGCGGACGTCACTGCGTCCTCTCCCTTGCGAGGCTTGCCGGGCGGGCAGGCGATCTCGTCGTGGCCACCCTGCGCGACGTGACGGCCGAGGCGGAGGAACTGGCCCGGCTGCGCCTGCTGTCGCTCGCCGCCGACGAGACGGGCACGTCTGTCGTGGTAGCCGACGCCCGGGGCCGCATCGTCTTCGCCAGCGCCGGGTTCGAGCGGCTGACGGGCCATGCCGCGGACTGGGCCATCGGCCGCACGCCGGGCTCGTTCCTGCAAGGCGAGCTCAGCGACCGGGAGACGATCCGCCGGATCGGGGCCAGTCTGCAAGCCGGCCACCCGGTCGAGGAGGAGATCGTGAACTACAGCCGCGACGGCGTGCCCTACCTCATCGAGCTCCTGATCTTTCCGGTCCGCGACGGCTCCGGCCGGATCTGCAACTTCGTGTCGATCCAGGCGAACATCACGGCGGTGCGCGATACGCAGCGCCATCAGATGGCCATGTTGCAGGCGATCAGCAATGCGACGGCCATCGCGCAATGGTCCGCCGCGGGCGCCATGCTGGAGTGCAACGCCTTCCTGTCCTCGCACGGCGCGCGCCGGCCGCGCCTGGCCGATCTGCTGACCGAGGACGAGCGGACCGCCGTGATGGCGGGGCAGAACGTGCGCTGCGAGGTTCCCTGGCCCCGCGCGGATGCCGACCCGACATGGCTCGAGGCCGTCTTCTCCTGCACGCGGGACATCTCCGGCAAGGTCGACCGGTTCGTCATGTGCGGGTCCGACGCAACCGCCCGGCGCGCGAGCGTCCGCGCGGGATCGGACGCGATGCAGGGGATGATGGATGGGATCAAGGGCCTGACCCGGACGATCCGCCGGGTCTCGAGGATGACCAGCATCCTGTCGGTCAACGCCGCCATCGAGGCGAGCCGGGCGGGCGAGGCCGGGCGGGGCTTCGGCGTGATCGGTCTGGAGATACGGTCCCTGTCGGGCGAGGTCCGCGAGACGCTCGAAGGGATCGACGCCCTGCTGCACGAGGGGCGGGACACCGTCGAACGGTTGCAGACGACGGTTGCGCCCGAGCGCCGCTAGGCCCGCAGGCCCAGGAGCGCGGCAGCCCGTTCCTCCCGGTCGAGGATCCTCGGCGCGCGGACCGGATCTCCGTCGGCGTCGAAGAAGGGCGATTCGCGCCAGCGGCCGTCGAGGTTCCTTGCGACGATGCGGGAGGCCAGGCGACTGATCATGCGGAGCATGCCCTTGTGGCGCTGCTTGCCGTCGCGCGTGGGGATGAAGCCTTCGGCCACGACGCGCCCGACGGCAGCGGGCTTATCGAGACGGTCGGCGTTGAGGCCAACGTGGACGAGGCGGGCACTGAGGGGCGTGATGAACAGCGGGGTGTCGCAGCAGGCGGCATACCAGCGCAGCGTGCCCTTCGGCGTGAGGCGAAAGACCCGGAGGTTCTCGCCGCCCTCGGCAATCCGGATGCGGTCCTGCGTGGTCTGCAGGATATCGACCTTTCCGGGATCGGGATGGCCGAGGTGGACACAGGCGGAGCGGCAGTCGCCGCAGTGACACAGGATATGGGTATAGGCGGCGGGGGCGGCGTCGGTGACCTCGCCGCGCAGCTTGCCGCAGGCGCAGGCGAAGCCGAGGCGACCGCCCCCTGCCATCAGACGGCGATCCTGCCCGAGGATGCCAGCGCTTCGGGGATGTCCGGCACGGCCCTGATGTCCGGCTTGAGCCCGGCCCTCCTGCGGCTGGCGGGCTTCGGTTCCGCCGCATTGGCGTCGATGAAATCGAGGACGAGGGGCCGGATGTTCGTGCGCCAGGAGCTGCCCGCGAAGATGCCGTAGTGACCCGCCTCGGGCTCGAGGTAGCTGGCCTTCTTGTCGTCGGGCAGGCCGGTCAGCAGGTCGAGGGCCGCGACGCATTGGCCCGGCGCGGAGATGTCGTCCTTGCCGCCCTCCACCGTCTTGACGGCGACATTCGTGATCTTCCCGAGGTCGACGCGGTGGCCCTCGACGGTGAACTCGTTCTTGGCGATCTCGAGCCCCTTGAAGATGCGCTCGACGGTCGAGAGGTAGAACTCCGCCGTCATGTCCATCACGGCGAGATATTCGTCGTAGAACCTGTTGTGCCGGTCGTGTTCGGAGGCGGTGCCCCGGGCGACGGCCATGATCTGGTTGGTCATCGCCTTGACATGGGTCTCGGCGTTCATCGAGATGAAGGACGAAAGTTGCAGCAACCCGGGGTAGACCTTGCGGCCGACGCCGGCGTGCTGGAACCCGACCTGCTGGATCATCGACTGCTCGAGCTGGCCCATGGTGACGCGGGCTCCGAAGTCGGTCACGTCGGTGGCCGCCGCGTCGGGGTCGATCGGGCCGCCGATGAGGGTCAGCGTGCGGGGCTGGGCGGCCGGATCCTGCTCGGCCAGCAGGGCGGTGGCGGCGAGGGTGAGGGGCGCCGGCTGGCAGACCGCGATGACGTTCAGGTCGGAGCCGAGCTTCTGCATGAACTCGACGAGGTAGAGGGTATAATCCTCCACGTCGAACTTGCCGGCACTGACCGGGATATCGCGCGCGTTGTGCCAGTCGGTGATCCAGACATCGGCGTCGGGCAGGAGCGAGACGACGGTGGAGCGCAGGAGCGTGGCGTAGTGACCGGACATCGGCGCGACGAGGAGGATGCGGCGGGTGCGCGCGGGGCGGCCATGGACGTTGAAGCGGAGGAGATCGCCGAAGGGGCGCTTGAGGACCACCTCGGGCTCCACGATCATGTCGTGGCCGTCCAGGGAGGCCAGGGGGGGGATGTTCCAGTCGGGCTTGGCGATCATCCGCGCGAAGCTGCGCTCCGTCACCTCGCCCCAGGCTGCGAGCATCTTGAACATCGGATTGGGCGCCAGGGCGGTTGCCGGGGAGCTGCCGAAGGTGCGGGCGGTGGCGCCGAGCCATGCGCTCAGGTTGCGGGTTGCTTCCATCATGTCGTAGGCGGCCATGTATCGCATCGGATGCTCCTGATCGGGCGGACAAGGGCATCGGTCGAACCCCTGTGAAACTTCTGCGTTTCGTCTATGGTAACGCGAAAGGCCATTTAGCAGTTGCAGCATCGCTGCGGGAAGGCAAGAAATGAGCACGGACGAGAAACGAAAGTCCGAGAGAAGTGACGGGCCGGACACGAAAGCGGAGGAGAGAGCGGATGCGACGGCTCCGGAAGGGGCCGAGGCGCTGTCGCGGCTGAACTCCAATCTGGCGCGGATGGACGATCTGTCCAAGCGGCTGGTCACCGCGCTCTCGTCGAAACGCAAGGCCGACCACGGGCTGCAGGGACCGGGACCGGACGTCTACGCCAAGGCGATGGCGGCCTACTGGGCGGAGATGGCGTCGAACCCCGGCAAGATGATCGAGCGTCAGGTCGGCTACTGGGGGCAGGCGCTGCGGCATGCGATGGAGGCGCAGACGGCACTGACGTCGGGACTGCCGCATGCCGCGCCCGACGGGCAGCCGGCGGACAAGCGCTTCGCCAACCCGCTCTGGTCGGAGCATCCGTACTACAACTTCCTCAAGCAGCAGTACCAGATCAGCGCCAACGCCATCCGCGAGACCGTGCACGAGCTGGAGGGGTTGGACGCCGCCGACAAGCGGCGGGTCGAGTTCTTCAGCCAG
>JBBQDX010000098.1:0-13889 GCA_038320125.1 Rhodobacterales bacterium
CGCGCCGGTCGACGCGATGAGGCCGGTGCGGTCGATCGACCAGTCGAGGTTGGTCAGTTCAGCCCGACCGTCGGCCACCGGCCCCGCGACGGCGGCGCAGGCGGCCTCGGGCACGACGCCGCCACGATCGGCGCAGTATCGCTCCAGGAGCGGCGCCAGGTTGGCGAAGTCGCGGTTGACGTAGCGCAGGACCGTCTCCGGCAGCAGCACCGTCCCCCGCGCGAAGGCAACCCGCGTGTTGGTGCCGCCGACATCGGCCACGAGGACGAGAGGGGCGGCGGCATCGGGGAGGCTGGCGGCGGCGGACATGACCGTCAGCTATCAACGCGCCAGGGCACGGGCAAGCGCGTGATAGCTCGCCCGCGGGGTGCGGGCCTGCGTGCCGAAATCGACATGGACGAGACCGAAGCGCTTGGAGTAGCCGAACGCCCACTCGTAATTGTCGAGGAGCGACCAGACGGTATAGCCCTTGAGCGGCACGCCCGCCTCGATGGCCGCGAGTGCGGCGCCGAGGTGCGCGTCCAGATAGGCGATGCGGCTGGTGTCCGGCGTCTCGGCTTCGGCCACGGCGAGGCCGTTCTCCGTGATGAAGATCGGCATCTCGCCGGTGTAGTCCGCTGCCGTCCGCCGGAGCAGTGCGGTCAGCCCCTCCGGGCAGACCTCCCAGCCCATGTCCGTTCTGGGCAGGGGGCCGGGCACGGTCCCGACATGCGGCCAGACCTTGCCGGCGCGGCGAAGGCGCTGGCAGGTGTAGTAATTGATCCCGAACCAATCGATCGGTTGCGCGACGTCCTTCATGTCGTCTTGCCACCCCTCGGGCATATGATCGGCCAGGCCCTCGAGGATGTCCTCCGGGTATTCGCCCTTCGTCATCGCGCCCGGAAACCAGCGGTTGTAGAGACCGTCGTAGAGCGTGGCGGCCTCGACGTCCTCGTCCTCGTCGGTGGCGGGCAGGGCGTATTCCAGGTTGCAGACCGCCCCGATGTTGCCGACGTCCTCCGACCGCAGCGCCTGCACCGAGAGACCGTGGGCCAGGGCGACGTGGTGCATCGCGCGGGCGGCGGCGGGCAGGTCGGTCAGGCCCGGGGCGTGCTGGCCGAGGTAGTGGCCCAGCCAGGCCACGCACCAGGGCTCGTTGATCGGCGCGGTCGCGTAGAGGCGGTCGCCGAGCCGGCGTCCGACGATGGCGCTGAACTCGGCAAAGCGTTCGGGGATCTCGCGCGAGGTCCAGCCGCCCTTGCGTGCCAGCGCGTCGGGAAGCTCCCAGTGGTAGAGCGTCGCCATGGGACGCAAGCCGCGCGCCAGCATGCCGTCGACGAGGCGATCGTAGAAATCGAGGCCTTCGGCGTTGATCTGTCGGCCATTCGGCATGATCCGGGCCCAGGAGGTCGAGAACCGGTAGGCATCGAACCCCGCCTCGCGCATCAGATCGAGATCGGCCGGCCAGCGGTGGTAGTGGTCGCAGGCCTGCGCACCGGTCTCGCGGTTCATGACCTTGCCCGGCACGGCGGCGAAGCTGTCCCAATGGGTGCGGCCCGCGGCGCCGTGGGCGTGGCCCTCGATCTGATAGGCCGAGGTCGCCGCGGCGAAGAAGAAGCCTTCGGGGAAGTCGCTGCGGGAATGGTCGAACTCGGTCATCTCTGCCTCGGGCCCCGCGTCAGGTGTCACGTGTGAGGTGTCGCATCTCAGGGCGGACCTCGCCCGGTGGACCCCCCGAGCACAAGCTCGCATTCCCAGATCTCCTGCACCACTTGCGGCGGATGCCCGCCGATATTGGCCAGCAGGATCTCGGCGCAGCGCCGTCCGGCGGCCCGGACGGAGGACCGCGTGGCGGTGAAGACCGGCCCCTCCGTCCCGCCGGCACCCGGCGGCGCGCCGTTGGCGAGATAGCTCAGCATGTCGTCGTGGATGACCACCGACACGTCGCGGCCCATCGTCAGGCCCCGGTCCTGGATCGCCCGCCGCACCCCGAGGGCCATGATGTGCGAGGAGACGAGGAAGGCCGTGGGCGGGCTATCGGCGTCCAGCATCCGGCGGGCGGCGGCGTGGCCGGCGTGCTCGGTCATCTCGGCGGAGGCCGTCAGGTCGACCCGGGCGCCGAGGCCGCGCGCCGCCAGCGCTTCCAGATAGCCGTCGCGGCGTCGGCGGGCGAAATCCATCGTCTCGATGCCGTTGAGCAGCGCGATCAGACGGTGCCCGAGGTCGAGCAGCAGGTCGGTGGCGCGGCGAAAGGCGCGCCGGTTGTCGATGTCGACGAAGCTGTAGTCGGTGGGCTCGACCGGCGCGCGGCCATGGACGACGAACGGCAATCCGGCCCCCCTGAGAAGGGCGATGCGCGGATCGCCGTCCCGGGGACCGTGCACGATGAGCCCGTCGACGTTGCCCGCCGTCGCCATCTGCCGGTAGGCGCGCTCCTCGTCGCCGTCGGGGACGACCGAGAGCAGCATGTCGTAGCCGGCGCCGGCATAGACCTCGCCCGCCCCGGCGATGAAATCCGCGAAGATCGGATTGACCATCTCGTGCCCGAAGGCTGTCGGGATGACGTGGCCGATGGCCATCGCCCGCCCGGTGGCCAGCGACGCGGCGCGGCGGTTGGGGCGGTAGCCATGGGCGATGGCGGCCTCGCGGACCCGGCGGCGCGTTTCCTCCTTGACCTCCGGATAGCCGCCGATGGCCCGGCTCACCGTGGTGGGCGACAGGCCGAGCATCCGGGAGAATTCCTTGAGCGTCACGCCGGTTCGCCTTGCCCAAAACGGTTTCGATTTGCGCCCCGCGACGCGGATCGGCGTCGGCGGCGCGATCAATTTGCCCCGCGCGCAGCCGGATGGCAAACGCTACTTGGGCTTGCATGCAAGGGCCGATGCCTGCGAAATCGTTGACAAGGCGCCGCAAACGGGTCCAGTATCGTCAGTCAAAGCGGTTTCGATTTTTGCCGCGATGCAGCATGAAAAGCGGGCCAACGACCCGCCGGGAGGAACGATGACGAGATTGTTGACCGGCACCGCATTGGCGCTGCTGACCGCCGGTGGCGCGGTGGCGCAGGGCCAGATGCCCTTTCCAAAGGGCGAGGGGGCGTTCAACTGGGACAGCCTCGACGCCTTCGCCGCCGAGCACGACCTGAGCGGACAGACGATTTCGGTTTTCGGTCCGTGGCGCGGCGACGATCAGGCGCTGGCCGAAAGCGTGATCGCCTATTTCGAGGAGGCGACCGGGGCGGAGGTCAACTATTCGTCCTCCGAGAACTACGAGCAGCAGATCGTCATCGACACCGAGGCGGGAAGCCCGCCCGACGTGGCCATCCTACCACAGCCGGGCCTGATCGCGACGCTGGCGAGCCGGGGATTCATCGAGCCGCTCGGCGACGAGACCGAGGCCTGGCTCCTGGAGAACTACGCGGCGGGCGAGAGCTGGGTCAGCCTCGGCACCTACGCCGGACCCGACGGCGAGGACCGGCTCTACGCCTTTCCCTACAAGATCGACGTGAAATCGCTGGTCTGGTATTCGCCCGACAACTTCGACGACGCCGGATACGAGGTTCCGGAGACGATGGAGGAACTGAAGGCCCTGACCGAGCAGATCGTCGCCGACGGCGAGACGCCGTGGTGCATCGGGCTGGGCTCCGGCGGGGCGACCGGCTGGCCGGCAACCGACTGGGTCGAGGACATGATGCTGCGCACGCAGCCGCCGGAGACCTACGACGCCTGGGTGAACCACGAGATCCCCTTCGACGACCCGGCAGTGATCGGCGCGATCGAGGAGTTCGGCTGGTTCGCGCGCAACGACGATTTCGTGGCCGGCGGGGCGGGGGCCGTCGCCTCCACCGATTTCCGCGACAGCCCGAAGGGCCTCTTCGCCTCGCCGCCGCAATGCTACCTGCACCATCAGGCGAGTTTCATCCCGACCTTCTTCCCGGAGGGCACGGAACTGGGCCTCGACGCGGATTTCTTCTACCTGCCGTCCTACGCGGAAAAGGACCTCGGCAACCCGGTGCTGGGTGCGGGCACGCTCGCCTTCATCACCCGCGAAGGCGAGGGCGCGCGCGCCTTTCTCGAGTTCCTGAAGACGCCGGTCGCGCATGAGCTCTGGATGGCGCAATCGGGCTTTCTCACGCCCTTCACGAGCGCGAACGTGGAGACCTACGGGAACGAAACCCTGCGCAAGCAGGGCGAGATCCTGCTCGACGCCACCACCTTCCGGTTCGACGCCTCCGACCTGATGCCGGGGGCCGTGGGCGCGGGGACGTTCTGGACGGGGATGGTGAACTACACCGGCGGCAAGGACGCCGCGGCGGTGGCCGCCGAGATCGAGTCGAGCTGGCCCGCGAACTGAGCCCGCCGACGGCATCCGCCGGGCCTCCCCGATCGGGCGGGCCGGTGTTCCACGACCGGAGACCGCCATGAACCCCGCCCTCCTTGGACTGGTCACCGTCGTCCTCGGCGTGGGCGGCTGCATCGGCTACTTCTGGCTCTCGAACCTGGCGCTCGATACCGTCTTCTTCCCGCCCCGCGGCCCGAACGCGGGGCGCAACATCAATGTCGCCAACCGCATCCGGCCATGGCTCTTTCTCGCGCCGGCCCTCGTCGCGCTCGGCCTCTACCTCGCCTATCCGGTGGTCGCGACGGCGTGGCTGTCGCTGCACGACCGGGTGGCGGGCGGCGGCAGCCGCTTCGTGGGCCTCGACAACTACGTGCAGATGGCGGGCGAGACGAAGTTCCGCGAAGCCATTCTCAACAACATGATCTGGCTGATCGTCGTGCCCGCCGCCTCCACCGCCCTCGGGCTTCTGGCGGCGCAGCTGACCGACCGCATCGCCTGGGGCAACATCGCCAAATCGCTGATCTTCATGCCGATGGCGATCTCCTTCGTCGGCGCCTCGGTCATCTGGAAGCTGATCTACGACGCGCGCCCGGACGGCACCGACCAGATCGGCGTGCTGAACGCCGTCTGGGTGGCGTTCGGCGGGGTGCCGCAGCAATGGCTGACGATCCAGCCCTGGAACAACCTGATGCTGATGATCGTGCTGATCTGGATCCAGACCGGTTTCGCCATGGTCATCCTCGGGGCCGCTCTGCGCGGTATCCCCGAGGAGACGGTGGAGGCCGCGATCGTCGACGGCGCCTCGCCCTGGCAGATCTTCTTCCGCATCAAGGTGCCGCAGATCCTGCCGACGATCGTGGTGGTCTGGACGACGATCACGCTGGTGGTGCTCAAGGTCTTCGACATCGTGCTCGCCATGACCAACGGCCAGTGGGAGACGCAGGTGCTGGCGAACTACATGTACGACAAGCTGTTCCGGGCCTTCGACTGGGGCGTGGGCTCGGCGGCGGCGATGGTCATCATGCTGCTAGTCTCGCCCATCCTCATCTGGAACGTGCGCACCGCACGGCGGGAAAACCAGTGACGGGGGACGCGACCCATGGGTAACATTGCGGGCACGAAATCCTCCCTGACCTGGCCCGTGCATATCTCCGTGGCCCTACTCGTGGCGCTCTGGCTCTTCCCGACGGTCGGCCTCCTGGTGTCGTCGTTCCGCACCGGCGACCAGATCTCGAGCTCCGGCTGGTGGGAGGCGCTCTCGACGCAGGAAAGCCAGTTGCCCGCCATCCGCATCGAGGGCGAGGAGGCGGCCACCGCCGACGGGTTCGCCATCACCGGGCGGCTGCTGACCGGCGACACGACCGTGAGCGCCTGGGGCACCTCCTCGCGGGAGCCGGAGGCCTACGCGCCGGGCGCGGTGGCCGACCTCGGCAACGGGCAGAGCCTCGTCGTGACCGAGGACGCCGGCTTCACCCTTGCGTCGCCCATATCGCTCGAGGGCGCGCGGCTGCCCCGCGTCTTCCTCACCGCCTCCACCCCGCCGGAGTTCACGCTGCAGAACTACGCCACCGTCCTCTTCACCGGGACGGCGGCGGCCGGTATCGGGCAGGCGTTCCTCAATACGCTGACCGTTTCGATCCCGGCGACGATCATCCCGATCCTGATTGCGGCCTTCGCCGCCTATGCGCTGGCCTGGATGGAGTTTCCGGGCCGCGCCCTTCTCATTGCCACCATCGTCGGCCTCCTGGTCGTGCCTCTGCAACTGGCGCTCATCCCGCTCCTGCAGTTCCACAACGCCATCGGCATCGGCAAGGGCTACCTCGGTGTCTGGATGGCGCATACCGGCTTCGGCCTGCCGCTCGCCATCTATCTGTTGCGCAACTACATGGTCGGCCTGCCGCGCGACATCATCGAGAACGCGCGGGTCGATGGCGCCAGCGACTTCCAGATCTTCGTCAAGATCATCCTGCCGTTGTCGTTTCCGGCGCTGGCCAGCTTCGCCATCTTCCAGTTCCTGTGGACCTGGAACGACCTGCTCGTGGCCATCGTCTTCCTCGGGGCGGACGACGACAGCCTCGTGCTCACCGGCCGCCTCGTGAACCTCCTGGGCTCGCGCGGCGGCGACTGGGAGATCCTCGCGACCTCGGCCTTCGTGTCGATCGCGGTGCCGCTTCTCGTCTTCTTCACCATGCAACGCTATCTGGTGCGCGGACTTCTCGCCGGCTCCGTGAAATAGGACGATACATGACCGCGACCGCCCAAGTGCCGCTGACCGATGCCAATGCCGACTGGTGGCGTGGCGGCGTCATCTATCAGATCTATCCGCGCAGCTTTCAGGACACGACCGGCGACGGCATCGGCGACTTGAAGGGCATCGCCGAGCGCATGCCCTACGTCGCCTCGCTCGGCGTCGACGCCGTCTGGATCAGCCCGTTCTTCACGTCGCCGATGAAGGACTTCGGCTACGACGTCAGCGACTACCGGGATGTCGACCCGATGTTCGGCACGCTGGCGGATTTCGACGCGGTGGTCGCCACCGCGCATCGCCACGGCGTCCGGGTGATGATCGACCTCGTGCTGTCGCATTCCTCCGACGCCCACCCCTGGTTCCAGGAGAGCCGGTCCGACCGCACCAACCCGCGTGCCGACTGGTACGTCTGGGGCGATCCCAAGTCCGACGGCACGCCGCCCAGCAACTGGCTGTCGATCTTCGGCGGCCCGGCCTGGCAGTGGGACGCGCGCAGACAGCAGTATTACCTGCACAACTTCCTCGCCTCGCAGCCCGACCTCAACTTCCACACGCCCGCTGTGCAGGACGCGCTGCTCGACGCGACCCGGTTCTGGCTCGACCGCGGCGTCGACGGATTCCGGCTCGACACCATCAACTTCTATTTCGCCGACGCCCAACTGCGCGACAATCCGGCCCTGCCGCCCGAGCGGCGCAACGCGACCGTCGCGCCGCAGGTGAACCCCTACAACCACCAGGAGCATCTCTTCTCCAAGAACCAGCCGGAGAACCTCGGTTTCCTCAAGCGGTTCCGGACGCTGCTCGACGAATACCCCGGCACCGCCGCCGTAGGAGAGATCGGTGACGCATTGCTCGGGATGGAGCTCCTGGGCCAGTACACGCGGGCCGGGCAGGGGGTGCAGATGTGCTACGCCTTCGACTTCCTCTCCCCCGAGCGTCTGACGGCGACGCGCTTCGCCGAGACCTTCGCCAAGCTGGAAGCCGCCGCTCCGGACGGGTGGCCCTGCTGGGCCTTCTCGAACCACGACGTGCGCCGTCATGTCAGCCGCTGGAACCTCGATGGCAAGGGGGCCGCGCTCTATGCGTCGCTCATTCTCGCGCTGCGCGGCTCGGTCTGCCTCTACCAAGGCGAGGAGCTCGGTCTGACGGAGGCCGTCGTCGCCTACGAGGATCTGCAGGATCCCTACGGCATCGAGTTCTGGCCCGAGTTCAAGGGCCGCGACGGCTGCCGCACGCCGATGGTCTGGGAGGCGTCGAACTCCAACGGCGGCTTTTCGGATGCCAAGCCCTGGCTGCCGGTGGCGCCCGAGCATCTGGCGCGATCCGTCGCCCTGCAGGAGGGGCGCGACGACACGCTGCTGAATGACTACCGCCGCGCCATAGCCCTTCGCGCGGCGCATGAGGCGTTGCGACAGGGCGCGCAAGACGGGCTGGCGGCGCAGGGCGACCTCTTGGTCTTCGAGCGGAGCGCGCCCGGTGAGCGGCTGTTCTGCGCCTTCAACCTCGGGTCGGCGGATGCCATCGTGGCGCGGCCCGCGGGCGACTGGGTGCTGCTGGCCGGAGCCTGGGGGCAGGGCGAGGGCGCGCTCGGGGCGTGGGATCACGTGATCCTGCGCGCCGTCTAGGCGCGGCGACAACGGGGAGGGAGAGACGATGGCGGACCTGAAGTTGACCGGCGTGAGCAAGGTCTACGGCGGCAAGGTCGAGGTGCTCAAGGATATCGACCTCGACATCGCGACCGGCGAGCTCGTCGTATTCGTCGGGCCCTCGGGCTGCGGCAAGTCCACGCTCCTGCGGATGATCGCGGGACTCGAGAAGATCAGCTCGGGCACGCTGGAGATCGACGGGCAGGTCGTCAACGACATCCCGCCCAGCCAGCGCGGCATCGCCATGGTCTTTCAGTCCTACGCCCTCTACCCGCACATGACGGTGCGCGATAACATGGCCTTCGCCTTGCAGATCGCCAAGCTGCCCAAGACGGAGATCGCCGCAAAAGTGGAGGCGGCGGCAAGCAAGCTCCAGCTCACCGAGTATCTCGACCGCCTGCCCAAGGCGCTGTCGGGCGGTCAACGGCAGCGCGTCGCCATCGGCCGCGCCGTGGTGCGCTCGCCCAAGGTCTACCTCTTCGACGAGCCGCTTTCCAACCTCGACGCCGCCCTCCGCGTCGCCACCCGGATCGAGATCGCGCAGCTCAAGGAGGCGATGCCCGAGTCCACCATGGTCTACGTCACCCACGATCAGGTCGAGGCGATGACGCTCGCCACCCGCATCGTCGTGCTGGCCAACAAGGGTATCGCCCAGGTCGGCGCGCCGCTCGACCTCTACGAGCGCCCGAACTCGGAGTTCGTGGCGCGCTTCATCGGCTCGCCGGCGATGAATCTGATGGCGGGCGAGATCGTCGGGACGGGGGCGGTGACCAGGTTGAGACTTGCACAGGGGGGCGGCACCATCACCTCGAACGTGCCGACGCGCCCCGAGGACGAGGGGGCCACCGTCAACGTCGGCATCCGGCCCGAGGATGCGGTGCAGACCCCGGAAGCGGATTACGCCTACGAGGGGAAGGTGGAGATCCGGGAGAGCCTTGGCGAGGTGACGCTGGTGTATTTCGGGCGGATGGCGCCGGGCGACGCGCCGGTCATCGCCAAGCTGCCCGGCATCCACGAGGATCTGCGTGGCCGCACCATGCGGCTGACGGCGGATCCGGCGAAGGTGCACATCTTCCGCAACGGGGTGTCGCTGCTCTACCGCTGAGAGGCGGGGGCGGCCTCGGGTCCATCGGTCATCCGCACCGCGCCGATGTAGGGCAGGTTGCGGTTCCGCTGAGCGTAGTCGATGCCGTAGCCGACCACGAAGGCGTCCGGAATCTCGAACCCCGTCCAGGTTGCATGCACGTCGACCTCGCGCTTCGTCGGCTTGTCGAGCAGCGCGATCGTCTCCAGCCGGGCGGGCCTGCGCGACAGGAGCAGGTTGGTGACGTGGTGCAGCGTATGGCCGGTATCGACGATGTCCTCGACGACCAACACGTCGCGGCCGCCGATCTTGCCGCGCAGGTCCTTCAGGATGCGCACTTCCCGGCTCGATTCCATCGAGCTGCCATAGCTCGACGCCTCCATGAAATCGACCTCGACCGGCAGGTCCAGCTCGCGCACCAGATCGGCGATGAACACGAAGGAGCCGCGCAGCAACCCGACCACAATGAGCTTGTCGGTGCCCGCGAAATGCGCCTCGATCAGGCGGGCGAGGGCTTCGATCCGGGCCGCGATGGCCTTGGCCGAGATCATCTGGTCGATCACGTATGCGCCGCTCATGTTGCCCCTCGCCGCCGGTTTTGCCAGAAGGGGCTTACACGCCCGCAGCTACCGAGAACAGATGCCCCGCCATTCCGAAACCCGCGACCTGCCCTACACCAGCGATCAGATGTATGCGCTGGTGGCCGACGTGGAAAGTTACCCCGAGTTCCTGCCCTGGACCGCCGCGGCGCGCATCAAGTCGCGCGACGGCGGGAACCCCGAGGTGATGGACGCGGACCTCGTCATCAGCTTCAAGGTGTTCCGCGAGACCTTCGGCTCGCGCGTGACCCTCTGGCCGCACGAGCGCCGGATCGGGACCGAATACCTCGAGGGGCCGTTCCGTCACATGCAGTCCGAATGGCGGTTCGAGGAGACGCCCGGCGGTTGCCGGGTGCATTTCTGGGTCGATTTCGAGTTCCGCAACCGGATCATCGGCAAGGTGGTCGGGGCCGTCTTCAACGAGGCGATGCACCGCATCGTCGCCGCCTTCGAGAAACGGGCGCGGGCGCTCTACGGAACCGCCTGAGCCGCCGCGAGAAGCAGGGCCAGCGCATGGTCGCGGGACGCCGCACGCACGGCCCCGCGGCCCCGCGCGCCGAATTCCACCGTCTCGGCCGCGACCCCGGCGGAGCCCGCGACGGCGAAGCAGACCCGCCCCTCCGGCTTGAACCCGGACCCGCCCGGGCCCGCGATGCCGGTGATCGCGACGGCCAGCGACGCGCCGGACCTTGCCCGTGCGCCCGCCGCCATCTCGCGCGCGACCTCCTCCGACACCGCGCCCTGCGCCACCAGGGTCCATTGCGCGACGCCGAGCATGTCGCGCTTGGCGGCGTTGGAATAGGTGACCGCGCCCCAGAGGAACATCTGCGACGCGCCGGGCGGGTCGGTCAGCGCGGCGGCGACCATGCCGCCGGTGCAGCTTTCCGCCGTGGCCACCGTCAGGCCCCGATCCCGGCAGAGCGTGAGCAGATCCGCCACGACGCTCACAGGTGCGCCAGCCCGGCAAGGATCACGACGCAGAGGCCGGCGAAGACGCCCGCGAGCGCGTCGTCGAGCATGACTCCGCCCGCGTCGGAGCGGCGGTCCAGCAGGCCGATGGGGCCGGGCTTCCAGACGTCGAACAGGCGGAAGAGCAGAAAGGCCGCGACCCAGCCGGGCCAGAGCCGCTCCACCGCCACCCCCGCATTCGCCGCGCCCCAGACAAGGGGGAGGAGCGCGAGCCACTGGCCCAGCACCTCGTCGATCACGATTTCCGAGGGGTCGTGGTCCGCCGCGCCGCGCGTCAGCTCCGTCGCCGCCCACCAGCCGAGAGGCAGAAGCAGCACGGCAAGCGCCGTGAAGAGGACCGGACCGCCTTGCATCGCGAGCCATCCGAGCGGCAGGGCGGCCGCCGAAGCCCAAGTTCCGGGCGCGGGGCGAAGATGGCCGATACCGCCGACCGTCGCGACAAGTCCGGCGAGGCGCCTCACGCCCGAACCAGCGTGACGGTCGCCATGCAGGCGATGCCCTCACCCCGGCCCGCGAAGCCGAGGCGCTCCGTCGTGGTGGCCTTGACCGACACGCGCCCGACCTCGATGCCCGCGATTTCGGCCAGACGCATCCGCATGACCTGCGCATGCGGCCCGATCTTCGGGGTCTCGCAGATCAGCGTCGCGTCGATGTTGCCGATGGCGAAGCCGCGGGCTTTCGCCAGGCCGGCCGCGTGATCGAGGAAGATCGAGCTGTCCGCCCCCTTCCACTGCGGGTCCGACGGCGGGAAATGGCGGCCGATATCGCCCTCCGCCAGCGCGCCGTAGATGGCGTCCGCGATGGTGTGCAGGCCGACGTCCGCATCGGAATGTCCCTGCAGCCCCCGGTCGTGCGGCACCGCGACCCCGCAGAGGATCACATGATCGCCCGCGCCGAACCGATGCACGTCGAACCCGTTGCCGACCCTGATGTCCACGCCGGAGGCCCCCTCGACGTCGCGTGCCGCCCGCGCGAAATCCTGCGGTCCGGTGATCTTCATGTTGGCCACGTCGCCCGGAACGATGGCGACGTCCAGCCCCGCGGCGAGCGCCACCTCGACATCGTCGGCGGCCTCGCCCGCGAAAGCGGCGTGGGCGGCCCGGATCGCTTCGGTCCGAAAGCCTTGCGGCGTCTGCGCGTGCCAGAGGCCGTCGCGGGCTTGCGTCGCCTCGACGCGGGCATGGCCGCGCCAGAGCGCATCGGTGACCGCCAGCGCCGGCGCCGCGCCGTCCGACTTCTGCAGCGCGTCCAGCACCCGTTCGATGAGGGCGCGCGAAACGCCGGGGCGGGCGGCATCGTGGATCAGCACGAGGTCGGTAGTCACCAGCGCCAGGCCCGCCGCGACCGAAGCCGCCCGCGTGTCCCCCCCTGCGACCAGCCGTCGTCCGGGCAGGGCGGCTTCCGCGAGCCGCGCATCGTCGGGATGGACGACCACGAGGAGCGCATCGGCCAGCCCGTCGAAGGCCGATACCGCCCGCGCGACGACCGGTGTCCCGGCGAGATCGCGATACTGCTTGGGGATGCCGCCCCCCGCGCGCAGGCCGCGCCCGGCGGCGACGATCAGCGCGGTGACGGTCGGGCGGGACATGGGGTTCTGCTCCGGACGGGATGGGGTCTCCTAGCGCCACGCCCGCGGGGTGACAACCGGACAGGCAGGGGACTGGTTTTTCGCCTCTTTTCCGGGCACAACGCCGTGCAGGTGCGAACCGGCCCCGGCCTGCCCTGCCATTTGCTCCGTATCCCGCCTAAGCGTCTCCCCGGATCCGCCCAGAGTCTAATCACATGCCTGAAAATGTCGCGATGACGCCCGACCACCGCCTCTCGGCCCTCGGGCTGACCTCGCCCGTCGCCCTCGCGCCGATGGCGGGAATCACCGATCTGCCGACCCGGAACCTCGTGCAGGGCTTCGGTGCCGGTCTGGTCGTGTCCGAAATGGTCGCGTCGCGGGAGATGGTGGAAGCGAAGCCCTCCGTCCGCGACCGGGCCGAGCTGGGCATGCGGGTCGAGGGCACATCGGTCCAGATCGCGGGTCGGGAAGCGGTCTGGATGGCGGAGGCCGCGCGGCTGCTCGCCGGGCAGGGCGCGCGGATCATCGACATCAACATGGGCTGCCCCGCCCGGAAGGTGACCGGGGGCCAGTCCGGCAGCGCGCTGCTGCGCGACCACGACCACGCCCTGCGCCTGATCGAGGCGGTGGTCGGCGCGGTCGATGTCCCGGTCACGCTGAAGACCCGGCTCGGCTGGGACGACGACAGCCGCGACACCGCAGCCCTTGCGGTTCGGGCGGAAGCGGCCGGCATCCGGATGCTGACGATCCATGGTCGGACGCGCTGCCAGTTCTACAAGGGCGCCGCCGACTGGTCCGCCATCGCCCCGATCGTTCGCGCCGTCAGCATCCCGGTGCTGGCGAACGGCGACATCGTCGATGCGGCCACCGCCCGCAGGGCGCTCGCCGCATCCGGGGCCGCCGGCGTCATGGTCGGGCGCGGCGCGCAGGGCCGGCCCTGGGCGCTGGCCGCCATCGCCAGCGCGCTCGGGCACGGCATCGCCCCCGTCATTCCGCACGGCGCGGCGCTGCTGGACCTCGTCGCCCGGCATCATGCCGCGATCATCGACTTCTACGGCCCGACCCTGGGGGGACGCGTCGCCCGCAAGCACCTCGGCTGGTACATGGACGACGCGGGAACGCCCCCGGGTCTGCGCCGCGACGTCCTGACGGCCGCGCCGGACACCCTGGGCGCGCTCCTGGCGGCCGCCCTGCTGTCCACCGAAAGGGTCGCGGCGTGACCGACCCCTCCATCTGGCAGGCCCTGCCGATCCCGGCGCTGCTCCTCGACGCCGAAGACCAGATCGTTGCGGTGAACGGACCGGCGGAAGGCTTTCTCAATCGCTCGACGAAAACGCTGACGGACAAGCTGCTGTCGCGGGTTCTCGACTTCGACGGCGGCCTTGCCCCGGCCATGGCGCGGGTGCGGCAGACGCAGGCGCCGCTGACGCTGCACGATACGACGCTGCGGGTCGGGGCC
>JBBQDX010000099.1:0-13856 GCA_038320125.1 Rhodobacterales bacterium
TGGACAGTTCGCCGTCCTGACCCTGAATGACCAGACGACCGACACCAACTGGGCCCGGTTCGCCCGCGAGGCGCTCAACGACCTGATCCTGATCGGTCACTACGTCAACGAACGGGCCATCGCCCTGGAGGGATTGCAGGACGCGCCCTTCCAGAAGCTCAGCCCGCGAGAGACCGATACGCTGACCCTGCTGGCCTGTGGGCTCAGCCGCGCGCAAATCTCGGAACGACTCAAGATCTCCGAGAGCACGCTCCGCGTGTATATCGAGAGCGCACGGTTCAAGCTGGGTGCCTTCAATACCGTCCACGCCGTCGCCAACGCCGTATCCCGTGGACTGGTCTCCATTTGATCCGCCCGTCCGCGCTCGCGCGTGGGCTCGAACGCCCTCGTGTTGCGCGAGGTCTTTTGCTGCGCCCGGTAATCTGTCATTAACCTGCTCCGCGAGACCCCTTCCGTCCTCAAGCCAGGAAGGGACCCGCCATGATCCGTTACCTCTACGCCTCGGAACTCGACCAGCACTCCTCGCTCGCCGCCGCCATGTTCCGCGACCGCGCCGCGCAGTTCCGCGACCGCATGGGCTGGGACGTCACCGTCGATGATCTCGGCTGGGAGACGGACGACTACGACACCATGGACCCGATCTACGTCATCGTGGAGGACAAGACCGGCGGCCACGCGGCCTCCATGCGGTTTCTGCCCACCACGGGGTCGACCATGTTGTCGGACGTTTTCCCGCACCTCGTCGGCGGCGCGCCGATCCGCTCGCCTCAAATCTGGGAATGCACGCGCTTCTGCCTGTCGCCGAAGGCGGGGGCGGGCATGGCCCGGCGCCTTCTGCTCGGCGCGGTGGAACTCGGGCTCGCCATGGGGGTGACCCATTCCGTCGGCGTCTTCGACACGCCCATGACCCGCATCTACCGCCGTCTGGGCTGGTCGCCGGAAGTCCTCGGCAGCGGGGGCGGCATCTCCGCGGGCATTTGGGAGCTTTCGCCGAAGACCCACGATCACCTGTGCCGGACGAGCGGCATCGATCCGGCGACGTCGCGCCGCTGGCTGGAGGATTGCTTCGGCGAGATCCTGATCAGGCATCCCCTTCCCCACGACGCCTGAAGACGCCACAAGGGGGCGGTGGATGCCATCGCCCCCTCCCTCTCCCCCGACCAGGCCGCGGCCTGGGACCGGATCTCGGTCCTGCTGTCGGACAGCGGCGTGTCGCTGTCGGGCGGCAGCGCGGCAGTGCGCGAGAACGACGACAGCCGGGTGCTGGCCGTCACCGGCAAGGCCGGCTCCGGCAAGACGCTGCTGCTGGCGGAACTCGTCAAGGCGATGCGCGCCGCCGGGCTCGACCTCGTGTCGGGCGACTACGAGCGCAAGCGCAAGGATCGCCGCACGCTGGCGGTGCTGGCGCCCACCAACAAGGCGGCGAGCGTGCTGCGGACGCGGGGGGTGCCCGCGACGACGATCCACCGGATCCTCTACACGCCCGTCTACGACCCCGAATACGAGAAGCTGGCCGAGTGGCTCGCCGGCGACGGCGAGCGCCCCACGGTGGAGGGGCTGAACGCCGAGATGATGGACCGTGCGAAGCGGGTCTTCGACGAGACGTCGAGCGTGCCCGGTGCGCTGGCCGCCGCCGGCCTGCGCGGGTCGGACTTCATCACCGGCTGGAAGCGCCGCGACAGCCCCCTCGACATCGGCTTCGTGGACGAATCCTCCATGCTCGACGACAAGCAGTTCGAGGACCTCAAGGAAATCTTTCCGACGCTCGTGCTCTTCGGCGACCCGGCGCAGCTCGCCCCTGTCAACCAGTCGGGCCGGATGGTCTTCGACCGCTTCTCGGGCGACGAACACCGGCACCTCGACCGCGTCCACCGGCAGGAGGCCGACAGCCCGATCCTCGATCTGGCGCACGCCCTCGGCGATCCGCAGCTCGATTTTCGCAGCTTCGAGGAGATGATCGAGGCGGCCGCGGCGCGCGACGCGCGGGTTGTGCTTGCCGCCCGCGTCGACAGCGACCTGATGGCGCGCTCGCCGGTCCTCGTCTGGCGCAACGCCACGCGGATTCGTCTGATCCGGGCGTTCCGCGCCGCGCATGGGGCCGACGACACGCAGATGCTGCCAGGCGAGCCGCTGATCTGCGACGGGCTGGAACTGCCGCTCAAGCACCGCAAGCGGCGCATCGACCTCGAGGCGCGGGGGCTGATCAAGGGCGCGCAAGTCGTCTATCTCGGCCCCGGCCGGAAGCCGGGGTTCTCGAAACTCCACGTCGTCGGGGCGCCGGAGCCGGAGATTTCCGTCTCCAGCATCGTCAAGATCGAGCATCCGGACGAAGAGGAGCCGTTCCTGCCCTTCGCCGCCCACATGGGCGCGGCCTTCCTGCACGGCGCCGCTGTTACCATCCACAAGGCGCAGGGGTCGCAGTGGGAGGCGGTGCAGGTTTTCGCCCCCGATCTCCATGCCGCCGCTCAGGCGGGACGCGTCGAGGCGGGGCAGCAATTGTGGAAACGCCTGGCCTATGTCGCCATCACCCGCGCGGTGACCCGGCTGATCTGGGTCAAGCGCTATGCGCTGGCGCGGCCCGTGACGGTGCTCGGCACCGATGACCTCAAGGTCGAGGCCGCGCCCTTGACGCTGATGCCGGTTGAGGACGGAGCCTGATGCCGCCAGTGGCGCGCCCCCGCAGCGTCTATTGCTTGATGAACCGGAACAGGGTGGCGGCGCCCCAGCCGGAGGTGATGGCGATGAGGAGGGCCATCAATCCGTAGACCAGCGGTTGCTCGTGCGCGAGATTGTAGATCCATCGCTCCAGGCCGACCTTCTGCACGAAGATCGACGTGGCATAGCTGTCGACCACCTCGCCGTCGCGGGTCAGGAATATCCGGGTATTGTAGTTGCCTTCCGTCAGGTCGGACGGCAGCCGCACCTCGGTAGAAAAGAGCGTGTCGTCCTGGATCCGCACCGTCTGCTCCGACGTGCCGTAGATGCCCGAGGCGCTGTTCACCCGGATCAGGGCCTGCAGGAACTCCGGCTGCTCCATGTCGAGGATGGCCATTCCCGGCGCGGTGATCGCGCGCGCGGTGGTGATGCGCCAGCGCGCGTCCGCCTCGGGGGTGAGCGCCTTGGCCAGCGGAACCGACGATGCGATGGCGTAGAAGCTCGGCGCGCCTTCGACCTGCACCGCGTCGGTATTCACCCAGATGCCGAGGCGACGTTCCTTGCGCCGGACGGTGACATCCTCGCGCGGGCCGGCCACCGTGACGATGATCGCCAGCGACGGGCCCAACGGCGCCGGCTCGCTGCGCTTGATGGCGCCGAAGACGAGGATCTCGGAGCCGATGAAGTTGGTCGAAATGGAGATCCTGTCCTGGCTGAGGTCGGCCACGATCTCCTCCGCCCCGAGCGGCTGGGCGAAGGCCAGCAAACCTGCGAGACTGGCGGCGAGGCGGCTCATCCCTGACCGTCGACGCCGACGGAGAACAGCTCGTCCGGGCGCAGCAGCAACTCGAGCGCCAGCTTGCCGCTGACCGCCAGCACCATGATCGCGAGCAGGATGCGCAGTTGCTCCGCTTTCATCCGCATCCCGATGCGCGTGCCGACCTGCGCGCCCACGACGCCGCCGATCAGCAGCAGGACGGCCAGGACGATGTCCACCGTGTAGTTCGTCGTCGCGTGCAGCATCGTGGCGAAGGCGGTGACGAAGATGATCTGGAAGAGCGACGTGCCGATGACGACCTTGGTCGGCATCCCCAGCAGGTAGATCATCGCCGGCACCATGATGAAGCCGCCGCCAACCCCCATGATCGCGGCGAGAACGCCGACGAGAAAGCCCGTCAGGACCGGTGGAATGACCGAGATGTAGAGGCCGGAGGTGCGGAACTTCATCTTGAAGGGCAGGGCGGAGACCCACCCGCGCTGTCGGCGCACGGTCCGCGGCTGGGGGCCCTTTTTGCGGCTCCGGCGGATGGCGTTCAGGCTTTCGACAAACATCAGCGCGCCGATCGCCCCGAGAAAGACGACATAACACAGGCGCACCAGAAGATCGACCTGGCCGAGCGCGCGCAGGTAGTTGAACACCTGCACGCCGAGGGCCGCACCGGCAAGGCCGCCGATCAGCAGGACGACCCCCATGCGCAGGTCCACGGTCCGCCGCTTGAAATGCGCCAGCACCCCCGAGAAGCCCGCGCCGACGATCTGGTTGGTCCCGGTGGCCACGGCGACGGCTGGCGGAATGCCGACCATGAAGAGCAGCGGCGTCATGAGGAAACCGCCGCCGACGCCGAACATCCCAGAGAGCACGCCGATCAGCCCGCCGAGCCCCAGGATCAGAAAGGCGTTGACCGATATCTCGGCGATGGGAAGGTAGATCTGCACGGCTCACCTCGTCAGGTGCATGCCTCCCTTAAGGGCAAGCCGGGCGGGAGTGTCAAACCCCGGCGGCTCAGGCGGCCCCCGGCCCGTCCGTTCGGTGCCTGCTGGCGCTATCCGATGATCCCGCGTGGACCTATCCGATGATGTCTCCCCGGTTGCCGCTGCGACGTGCGGCGCAGCAGGTCGGGAGGTTTGCGCGGGACGCGAACCATGGTCCCGGTTGCACAGTCCGCAGGGTCTTGGGCGCCGTCGCCCGGGCAGGCCTTACGTCTATTCCCGACGGCCATGCGCGCGGGGGCGACCTCGATGCCATCGGCGTCGAGCGGGCCACGATTCGGAATGATGGGTCCAGCGTGACGGCGATCGTTCGCCTTTCCACCGCGAGGCCTCTGGCGCGGTCTCGCCTGGTCCTCGGGGTCGCTGTCGGCAACGTCACGTTCCGGGTGCCGGTCAGCGCCGCCATGGCCGCCGGAGCGGCGGCGATCGACCTCGATGTCGTGGCCGAGGTTCCTGGCCCGACGCTTCAGGAGCTGGCGGCGGGTGCCCTCAGGTCCCTAGCCGATCGGATCCCTGACGTCGTGTCTACCCTCCTGCTCGCGGATCCGCACGGCGGCGCCCTGCGCGAAACGGACGATGCCTATCGACGCCGGGGGGGCGCTCGCATGGGAGAAGATCACTCGTGGGGGCTCTCGCAGCGCCTGTATCGCGGTCGCGCTGGACTGGAGCACCACCGTCATCGGCGTCTGCGTCGACCACCCCGAGCCCGGGCATATCCGCGTCGTGCCCCTGAGGACGACGACGGCGATCCGATCTCGCCCGACGCGACTGCATCCCTGATCCAGTGGCGCGCCGATGATCGGTTGCCCCAAGGCGACGACATCGCAGTCGTACCAGCCGCGTCACATCCCTTTGCGATCGACCTTGCCGTCGTGGTCGATCGACCCGAGGCGGTCGGCTTGGCCATGACGGCAGTGCTGCTGCTTCTCCCCGCCTCGGCTCGCACGCTCGGCGGCCGCATCGTCCCGAGCGACCTGATCGCGGCGGCGAAGAGCGGTCCGGGGGTCATCGAATGTGAAGGCCCGGGCCTGGCATTCGCGACGGTCCGGCGGACAGCTTCTGGGCCGGCGCTTGGCGAGGTTCCAGTCGTGACGGGGATGGGATGACCGCTCCGCGCATCACGGTGGCCAATCTTCGCGCTACCGGCACCGAATCCTTGGCGACCGCGACCAGGCGTTTCTGAGGGTCGTGGCGGATTATCAGGCGATAAGATCGAGGAACCGCCTTCTCTCAAAGCGAGCGGCAACCGCTCATGTCGAGGCGCTTCCGGCCATGATTGCCGAGCTCTCTCGAGGAGTTCATCGCACCGGGTCTGCCCGAAGACAGGGTCCAAGCCATCATCTCAGCCTCGGACCCTCCATGCAGCGAAGGGCTACGATGCGGGCGTCGAGCTTGGGCTGGCCCTGATCGTCGTCGAGGCGACGATCCGTCGCTGGTATCGGGAGATCCCCGCGGGGGTGCCCAATAACCCAGCGAATCGTGCTGAAGGAAACCAACCCGATATTCGAGGACCCGAGGGCGACGGCTGGCTCGGCCTGCGCCACATGCGCATGGTGCGGACAATGACGCTACAGCCGGCCGCCTACGCGACGCCGGCGCGCAATCACCCCGATCAGGTTTTCTCAGATGCCGCCCCCATTTCGAGCGGGCTGCAATACGTCAGGAGCTTCAAGAAGACGCAACTCAGGAACGGGGGCAGCACGATAACGTCGCGATCGGCGCGCTTACCGAGGTTCAGAGATCAGCTCTGCTCTTGGATCTGGTCGCCAGCGCCACGCCGGAGGTCCGCAATGCCCTGCGTTTCAATCTCGGGGCCGTCCCTCCGGCGGACGTCAAGGCCCTAGACGCCACATACCGTTTCAACGGCCAGCCGGTCACGCCACCCGACGAGCCGTCGCTGCCGATCATCGAGCCCTTCACCCCGCCATGGTTCACCGGGCCGATCGCCGCGGGCGAGACGTTCGACGACCTGACCGCGCGCGCCGACAAGGGCACAACGCGGATCGTCGGCAACGTCGAGGACGAGGTCCAATATGCGATCGCGATCGGCATCGACTGGATTTCCAGCGGCACCGAGTTGGTCGCGCCGGGCGATCACTTCACCGGCTATCGCGGCGTCTACACGGCCGGGGGATGGGTGACGGCCTATGGTCCCGTGATCAAGCTCGACATCTACATTCTGGGAATCACAACGAGCCTGCCGTTCTATGATTACGAAAACGTTGAGAGAGGGACGCTGGCCGACAGCGATTTCCTCGCCCCAACCGCGAACCCCGGCAGCTATTCGTCCAACGTCAGCGCGACGATCATCGTCAGCGAGCCAGCAATTTCCGGCGCCTTATCGGACGCAACGAGCCGTTCACGCCCGGAAACGTGACGGTCGAAGTGCCTGTCGAGGACGGTGTCGGCACGGCGGCCCCGTTCGGTTTCACCGCGCCTGTAAGCGTCGCGGAAGTTGTGTCCGTCATCGAGGTCGTGCGGGAGCCAGCGCTCGTGCAGATCGATGCCGGGGCGCAGCTCGGCACCGCGCTGAACCCCGCGGGCATCCTGACGTTCGATGGCGCTCCGGTCACGCCGACGATCGCGTGGTTCCTCGATGGCTTCGCCGCGACCGCCACCACCTTCGTTGCCGCGGGGCAGGTTCCGAGCGTGTCGCTCGTCTATTCGGCGGCCGCGGATGAGCTGACCTGCGATCTCGTGGGGGTGCCCGTGGGTGGCATCCGAGAGTACGCCGGTTTCCATCGTGTCGATCACGCCCGCATCCGCCTCTGGCGTCAGCCGGACGATCGCCTGCAAGACGACGATGACGGCCCCGACGGTGATCCACGGCGCGATGCTCGACGCGGGCAAGGCTGCGTCCGGCGGCACTCTGGCGCAGCGCTAGGGCGTGAACGACGGCACGACTAATGGCCGAAGGTCTCAACCCTACGACGGCTTTGTCGTATCGAACAATCTGGCGTTCGGCGCGGCCGGCAACGTCGACCCCGGCGCCACGAACGCGCCGCTCTTGCTGTCCGAAGGCACGATCCTAAGGCCATCTCGACGACCTCGGGCGTGAACTTGCAGGCGCGGCCGCCGCTGTCGAAGATGATCCCCTTCACGGTCGTCACCGCGCCGCACGTCGTCGGCGCGTTCCGGCCTGGACATGCATCGGGGTCCAAGGCGTCGTGGGTCAAGCTGTCCGACATCGACATGAGCAAGCTGCCGAACCTCGCCGCTGACATCCTGTCGATCCCCGACTTCGCGTCGGCGTTGGCGCAGATCCGGTTCATGTCGTGGCAACACACGTATAACGCCAATTCGCGCAACGTGCTCTCCACGGAGGGCGGCGCGCCCGTCTATGGCGGCGACCGTGACCGGTTCGTGTTCTCGATCCTCGCGCTTTGCTACGACGGATGGACCGCCTCGCAGAAGACGCAGATCGCGCGCGCGTTCGTCCGGATGGCTATCGACATCACGGCCCGCGTTGAGCAGGGCGGCATCTTTCAGGAGAACGGCGGGCATTGCACCGGCCAGAAAACCATTGTGGCCCTCGCCGCGCATCTGACCGGGCATTCCCGCTTTCTGGCCGCGCTCAATGGCACGACGACGCTGTTCACATGGCAAGGCGGCACTCATTCCGTGTGGGGCGAGGATCGCCAGATCTTCCGCGTCGCTCAGGCCGACGTAAACCGTCGCCAGAAGTATGAGTATAACTACCCGGCCTCGATGATCGGCACGGCGGAATGGTCCAGCGATGCGACGCGGGATAATCCCGATGGGGCGAGCAATTTTCGGGAGCGGCTCAACACGCTTGGCGTCACTACGTCCGGGGCGGCCGAGGACCTCAAGCAAAGCTACCGTCACATCGTGGCGGCGGTCAGCGTCCCGGCCGCACTCGCCCTGCGTTTCATGGGGGCTCATATCTACATGGGCTCCACCTGGCCCGACTACTACGACCGGCACATGGCCGCGCGCGTCACCAGGGGAACCTCCCTGACGCCGGCAACAACGACATCAACCCGTTCGCGCTGGCCGCCTGGATCTGCGACCGCGCCGGCGCCGGGACTGGCAGTGGGCCGACCGGCGGGGGCGGCACCACGCCCGATCCCGATCCGGTCGAGCCGCCGACCTTGAGCGCCGATCACCGCGTGTCCACTCTGTCGCCCGGCGCACTCGCAATCCTGTTCTTTCGCGCGCAGTCCCTGTTGGCCGCCGCGACGATGATGGATCACTTCAACGGGTTCGCTTACTCCCCGTGGCCAAGGACGGCCACATGACCTTCATCCTGGCGGGCGGGAAGGTCGACGCCAATCCGACGATCACAAGGCTGATCGAGGCGAACAAGAAGCGGGTCAATCCCGGATCCGTCTACTTCGCCACAGCGGCTTGTTACGCAATCCCGAAGCGCGAGCTTTGCGTGGCCTGCGCCGACGAGCCCGGCAGCGGGCAAAGCGAAGATGCCTCGAACAGCGACGACACGCATCTGGGCAACGACGGATTGCCCGACGAACGGCAGCACCTTTTCACCAAGCAGATCGTCGCCTCGATCGACGACCTCTATCCGCAAGGGCCGACGCGGCATGGGGAGAGCTGGTCTGCGAATGAGCGTTCCACGATTCCCACCTGGCTCGAGACGCATGGCCCCTACTACTTCGGGCCATATAAGAACGGAAACGCCTACCCCCTCGGCACTGTCCATACCCTGACCGGGAAGGACGTCAGCAACATCATCTACGATTACGAGACGACCAATCCGGCGTTGAAGGGCCGGGCGCTGCTGGACCGCATGACACCCTTTGACCTTGGCTGAAAAGGCCCATCGGGTTCCGACACCGACGCCCGCTTTGCGGGCATCCAGACGTTCGTGGACGATCCGCGCTTCGACGATCTCGGAGGGCTTTATGGGCCCGGTGCAGGGGCGTATTAGTCGGACGGGGACCCGATCCACAACGACCGCGATGGCATCGTGGAGGCGCTCGACGAATATCTCATGGCGCCCCCGTTGCGCGCCGCCGGCAAGCCCCCCGAGCGAAAGCTACTTCTCCGGGGCGCGGTTCGCCTCGGACGGCTCCTATGCGGATATCAACCACCGAGCTGTCAACGTCGGATCGCTGTCCAACCAGCGACTGGTCCGGAAAGTGCCGCTCGTGCTCGACGGCATGGCTCGGGAGATCTGAGGCTTCGAGCTGACCCCGGCGGCGGGCGGCGGGCTCTACAACTTCGCCCGCCCCGGCAATTCGGCGATCCCGACCAAGTATCACGCGACCTGTGTGAGGCTGAACGCGACGACCGTGCGCATCACGCCCGCGGTGCCGTTCGTCAACGGCGACGTGATCAAGTATGAGAAGGGCGGTGCAGGTCGGCGCAAGGATCTGCCGAGCATCGGCCAGAGCGGGTCCGCGCGCTATATCCTGTCGGTCCCGCTGAAATATGTCCCGGCCAATACCAATCTGAACGCGGACTACCCATTCGCGGGGATCCTGGCCCGGTCCTGCGACGACTCATGGGTCGTTACGAAGGGTGGAACGGTCGACGTCGTCGGCGGCACGCCCTCGACGGGCGGGAGTGGCACGACCACCGCGTCGCCGTACAGCACCCTGAGCAAGACGTCGAACCCGGTGATCTCCGGCGTGGCGCAGGAGGGCCATCTGCTCGGCGTCTCGGCGCCGGGCGTCTATGCCAATGCCACGTAGGTCACGGGCGTCTGGCTGATCAATGGCGTGAACACGGGGAGCGCGGGCGAGGAATACCTCGTTCCTGCGATGACTGCGGGCGACCAGATCCGCTATGTCGAGACGGCATCGAAGGACGGGGCGACCGTTACCGGCACGTCGAACGTCCTGACATATCCGGTGTCGGGTAGCAGATCGGATCCCTACTTCGCAATGACCGGAAACGGGCGGTGGTGGCTGGATCCAAGCAGCGTCCCGTCGAACACCAAGCGGATCACCTACAGGTTCAGGGTCCGCGTTCCCGCGTCTGTCCCGCAGACCAGCTCGACCGACTACGTCGCGACGCAGGTCGCCAACGGCTTTGACATCCGTCTGCTCCTCGCAACCGGCGGCACCGAAAACATCTACATCACAGCCCTGGAAAACCGGAGCTGGGTCAGCACGAGGCCAAGCAACAACACGCTCTGGATCGTCACGCGGGACGAGTTGGTGACAATCGAGGTCTACGCCGACCAGGGGGCGAAGGAGGTCGGGTTCAGCATCGACGGCGGGGCATTCGCCGTCCGGGCGATGGTCGGTGGCGCACTCGGGAACACGTTCCAAAGCAGCCGCGCAATCGGGCTGCTGTCGCGGAACGGAGCCAATGACGAACTGCCCTCCGGGGTGCAGATGAGTTTCGCCGAGGTCCACGACATGACGAACGGGGTCAAGACGCTCCGGAAGCGGATCGATGCGACGAACGTCAACATCGTCAGCTTGGGCATGGGTGGCACGAACCTGGCGATCGCGGCATAGCGCCACCTGAGGTCGGTCGCGCAGCGGGCAATCCTGCCCGCCGCTCATATTAAACGAAGGCGGGCCGGATGGCCGAGTATCTTCACACTGTCATGACCGACGTCGGCCAGGACATCTTTGCCCAGACCGTCAGCGGCGCGCAGCTCGTATTTACGCGCGGAGCGATCGACGACGGCATGCCCGTCGATGTCAACTACCGGCCGCTCACCTGGCTCGTCCACGAGCGCCTGTCCCTGCAGATCGTCAACCGCCGCTTCATCGGCAACGGGACGATGTAGGTCACTGTCGCCTTGAGCAATGCCGCGCTCAACGTCCTGATTAGCGGCGCGACATCGGCCTCTTTGCCAGCGATCCGCGCGACGGCCTCGAGAAGTTCTATCAGTATAGCTGGGCGCCGACGCGGCCCAACTATCTTGAAAGCGGCGACGGGACGACACCGATTGAAGCGACGTTCGTCTTGACCACTGTGATCGGCAACGACACCGACGTTGTGTTCAACATCAATCGCAGCCTCGAGTTCGCAACCTCGACGAGCTCGACGAGGTGCGCCTCTCGATGGCTCTGGACTTTGCCCGCACCACTCTCGCCGTCGGGCATCTGTCCGAGGCCCATCGTGCCGCGCATGGCACCTATCCACAGCCTTACGGAGCCTGACCAATGCCCGATCCAAAACCCCAGCAGATCTACGACCGCCAGGCGGAGATCGTCGACATCATCAACGGCGGCGCGCTTGGCCGCGCGCAGGCCGGTTACGCCACGATGGCGGCCAATCTGCGCGGCGTCGTGCGCGACGTGTTTTTCTACACGATCACGTCGACCCGGCGGCGGCATCGCACGCCAACAACGATGGCGGAACATCTGCGACGCTGATGGATGCGATCGCCTCGATCCCGCCGGGTGCGGCTGCAACGATCAAACTCAAGGTGGACTCGACGCATACGATCAACGCGGACGTCGTGACCTAAGCGGGCGGCCTCAACATCATGTCGATTGGCGATGGTGCGCCCCCGATCATCAACTGGCAGATGGGCGTCGTCGACGGCCTCAACCGGATGCGGCGCTTCATCTGCCACGTCTCGTCAACGGTCCGACTGGTGGGCATCGAATGCCGCCTGCCGACCGCGCTTGCCAACACGGGCCTGGGGATCGCCAGCGCCACACGGATCATGTTCGCCACATGGCCCGCCGCCGCGATCCAGATCTCGCTCGACAACTGCCTTGTCACGGGCGGCATGGCGGCAACGAAGCTCGGGATCATCGCCTGCATCGGCGGCTCGACCGGGATCATCGGACTCAATAACACGACGCTGAACAGGCCGATCGTGGCCGTCGCCAACAATCCCGGCGGCCTTGCCCTGATCGCTCGTGCCGTCCTGACGCTGGCTGGTGGCGCGGTCCTCAGCGACGGCGGCACCCTCGGCACCAACTATTTCGCCAACCAGGAGCGATCACCATGAAGTTCGACATCAAGCATGAGGATCGCGAGACCTTCAACCTCGATCGCGAGCAGGCCGACGCGCTCGGCTATCCGCCCGCCGTCATCGAGGCCGCGCTCAAGGCGGCGCGGCAGGCCGCGGCCTCGTCGGAATGCCGGCGTCGCATCTATGCCCACGCCAACGCCGGAATGCAGATGAACATGGCGGTGACGGCAGGCGTGATCGCGGCCAAGACGGCGAGCGCGCGCACCGAGCAGGAGAAGGCGGTGCTGGACGCGATCACGGCGGCGCGCGACTGGGTGGATGCGATGCGCACGGCCTACCGCGACATGCCAGCCAAGGCCGACTATCGCGCCGACGAGCGCTAGTCGGATAAGCCGGCCGACGTTGCCGCCATTGTCGCCCATTTCTAAAGACGGGTGGTCCGGCATGACGGACGATGAACGGCGGCAGCTCAGCGAGCTGCATCGCTATTTCCATGGAGCCGCCCGCGCCGGGCAAGCCCAGCCGCGCGGCTTTGATCGACGACGCCCCGGCCGCCATGAAAGCGGGCAAGCTCGGGGGGCGAGCGCGCCTCTGGACCTGCGGCGCAGTGGTGCCGTAGCGGCCGCGTGGGGTCGGCTGAAGGGGATGTTGTTATAAAGAGACTGATCGATTGCATCATGACCCTGGTCGTGATGCTGTTCGCGATCTCGCTGATCGTGCCCTCCAGCGCCTTCGTCAAGGTCAACTCGACGACTGTAGACGGCAAGATGGTCCGGTTCGTGAGGGAGCTGCCGTTCGGACCGGTGACGGCGCGCTGGCATTCGGAAATCACCCTGATCGATGGCGACGGTCTGACCTGCCTCAGCGCGCCGCAAGTGTCCCAGTGCGAGATGATCGAAGGGAACACGGTCACGCTTCCGGTGCCTCGACCGATCCCTGCATCGAAGCCGGGACTCCCTATTACATCCGAACGTCCCGCCAGGTCCTCATTCTGGGGCTGATACCCTTGCGATCGGTCCGAATCACCTCACAGGTCCAGGGCGAGCGGAAAAGCCGACCGTGCTGTTCGTGCTGCCGGAGGGCTGAGTCTTTGCGCCAAACGTCGCGCCTAGATGTCCGAAACGTCGCGCCCCGCCACGCCGTCACACATACTTGCGCACGCCCGCCCGCATGTCATAGACCCGCCGATGGAGCGGTGGCCGAGTGGTCGAAGGCGCACGCCTGGAAAGTGTGTAGGCGGGAGACCGTCTCGTGGGTTCGAATCCCATCCGCTCCGCCAAAATCTCCTGCCTCCGTTTGTTCTAAGCCTTTGTTTATAGAGGCAATGCTGGAGTAATTCGGAACAACCTTCCCTCTATCGTTTCATTTTTGCTATACATCTTGCGCTACATCCCGCTATACCGGTTCAGCGGGGGCGGGGATGATCAAAAAACGCGTGGAGACATGGCAGCTCTATAAGCGGGTGCCGAAGAGGTATGCCTCTATCGATGGGCGCACGTTCGTCTGGGTGTCGCTGCATACCGACTCCCCTACCGTCGCCCGGCAGAAGGCCGATGGTGTC
>JBBQDX010000100.1:0-13842 GCA_038320125.1 Rhodobacterales bacterium
ATAGGTAAATGACAGTTCTGTTCGTAGACTATGAACTCCAGAAAATTGGAACCCCGCGGTCGTAGCGAACGTCTCCTATTACGGGCCGCACCGCAGCATGCCAACCAGCGGTTCAATGGCTGGTTTGGGCCGGGCGTGTCGGTCGGAACGATGCGTGGCAAGCAGGTGATGCCGCAGCGCGGAAGGCCGGTCAGAGCCCATTGAGGACACGCATTGGCAGACCTACGATAAGTATCCAATGGCTATGACCGCAGCCATGAGCGATAAGTATCACTGGCTGTGACAGACTACATCTAGTTAAACCAGCATTCGCCGCGCCACCACGGATCGTTCAAAAACCACCGTTTGTTGAACGATGCTTGATGTTCCAGCGTAATCGTTGCGGGCGTTGCCGCGTGCATCCGCCCGCCACTTGTGAAGCGTCGCCTCGGAAATCCCTTCCTCCTGCGAAAGCTGCCGGATGGCCATGGTGTTCGGCGGCAGCATCCGCTTCAGCACGGCCGCTTTTCGTTCCGGTGAATATCCCACGTCATCGTCCTATCCCGCCCACCTGAAAAATAGAGGAAAAGTAGAGCGGCGGACAACTACGCTGACACAGGGGGGGCCGTCCACGCCTTCGTCCAGGTAACGCGCCTGCCAGCGCCAAACGGTGGGCTTGGACGTCTTCGCGCGCCGCATGATCTCAGTGGTGCCGCAGCCATCTGCCGTCGCCAGCACGATCTCGGCACGCCAGACAACCTTACGAGGCGTGTTTCGGTCAGTGAGCAGAGCTTGAAGCTCAGCGCGATCGGCGGGGCCAAGGTAAAGGCAGATGTCGGAGCGTCTCATCCGCCGACCATGCCACACCAGGGTGCCGTCGGGAATCCTATGTCAGGTGCAGAACACTAGGGCACCTCGTGCAAGTGAACTACCGTCAAGGTTAATGCACGATCCGCTCCTCTACGGTTCACAGAAGGCGGCGAGCTGGCCCCTGCCCATGCACCACCCTCAGGCTTTCTGCCCAATCCAACATTCCGGCCGACCTTCCGCCGTTCGACGGCATCGTCGTGCAGGATGACAAGGTTTTTCCCTAAGGTCATTCCTGCCCCGACCTCTTTCCGAACGTCACCACCCGGTAAACGTACCAAACCACGAGAACGGCAAGGACCGCGTTGGAGACCGGGTTCACCCAAGTCTCGACCTTTTCGTACTGGCTTTCGAGAACATACCCGGCCCCGGCCAACAATGCGGTCCAGAGTCCGGTGCCGACGGCAGAGTAGAACACGAGCTTGGTGAGCGACATTCCCGCCACGCCTGCCGGAACGGAGATCAGCGTCCGCACGCCCGGAACCAGCCTGCCGATGAAGACCGCCTTTCCTCCGTGTCGGTCGAACCAGTCCAATGTCCGGTCGACCTCCTCCGGCGTCAGGGTCAGCCAGCGTCCGTGACGCGCCGACCATTTCTTCAGCCGCTCTGCTCCCATCCAGACGCCGACGTAGTACCACAGGATCGCACCGAACAGCGACCCGATCGACCCCGCAACGATGGCGATGACGAGGTTGAGATCTCCGCGCGCCGCCGTAAAGCCAGCGAGCGGCATGATGAGTTCCGACGGGATCGGGGGAAACACGTTCTCCAGGAACATCAGAAACGCGATGGCAATGTAGCCGCCTTGATCCACGAGACCTGTAATCCAGTCAAACACGTGATGGCCTATTCAATAGGAAGTGAAACGAGCGATCGCCGGACGGCGTGCCCGAATTTGTTGCTATGGACTTGCCTCACGGCGTTCCGAGCGCGCCGCCTCCCAGACCTCTCGAGCCGCATCTGCGTTGACCGCGGCGATCGCGAGCCCGACGATCAGGTCCGGCCAAGCAGAAGGCCAGATGAAGGCGGTGACGAGACCCGCCGCGACGATTGCCACATTGGCGAAGACGTCGTTGCGGGCCGACAGGAAGGCTGCGCGCGTCAGGCTGCCGGTGCCATTCCGATGGCGCATCAGCATCAGCGCGCAGACGAGATTGACGGCGAACGCGCCCGCACCTGCAAGCGACAAGGCGACGGGATCGGGTGCGACCGGGACGTTGAACTTCTCCCAGGCCGTCCAGAGGGTTGCAAGGCCGGGGATCAGGATGATGCCCGCGAGCACCATCCCCGCCCGCGCGCGACGCGCGGCGCTCCAACCGAGGGCCGTGAAGATCAAAAGATTGATCGCCGTGTCCTCCAGAAAGTCGATGCTGTCGGCGAACAGCGCGACCGAGCCGATGGTGAGGGCCACGGCGACCTCGATCCAGAAATAGCCGAAGTTCAAAAGCGCCACGCGGCGGACCACCCGGCGCAGGGCACCATCAGGCGCGGGGGTCACGACCATCTGCATTCTCCGGGTCCGTCGTTGCGGGTAGCGGACACTCTATAGGTAAGGGCGCCCGACTAACGGAATGACGGCAGATCAAGGGATCGGTCGACTGCCCCGATGTCGAGAAGCCGGGTTTTTGTCGCAATCCATTTCATGACAAGGGTCCGTCCGGCGGGTTATCTACCGCCGTCCGCTCGCGATATTCGATCCGCCGACCTGGTCCCACATCATCGAGTCCCGCGCCAGAGACATGCAGCGCGATCAGACAGATGAGGCCTGTCGCAAGCACTTCGTGGAGATCGAGCAGGGTGCCTTGGGTCATAGAAATTGTCGACAGCGGAATGGCGAGCCTTAAGGCGGCCGGCGCGGCTCCGGCCGTAAGAGCGATGGTCAGGCCGGTGACTATGTAGGGCGGTGACAACCTACTCTTCTTCATCATTCGTCTCCTTCGTCAGAGAACAGACTAACTCCAAGTCGAGGACTTTTCAGGAGGGCCGGTCATCAACGATGCACTCAGCAGACGATATTACATAATAATCCCTATAGTATATCCATTGTTGACACATGAACGCCCTCTGCCTATCTACCCTACAACGGTGTGGAGGTCGCTATGCGTGGCACGGTTCGGAAATGGGGGAACAGCGCTGCGGTACGCCTGCCTGCCTCCGTCATGGAGGCGGCGAGGCTCGAGCTCGATGCGGCCGTCGAGGTTCGTGAGGAGGACGGCCGCATCGTCATCGAGCCTGTCCGTCCCTTGGAGACGTCGCTGAGCGATTTGCTCGACGAGATTACGGATGCGAACCTCCACGGCGAAATCGACTACGGTGGGTCGATCGGCAACGAAGCTCTATGACTGCCGATGGCCTATGTTCCCGAAGCCGGCGACATTGTTTGGCTGCACTTCACGCCGCAGGCCGGTCACGAAGAGGCTGGGCATCGTCCGGCGGTCGTCGTCAGTCCGTCGCGATATAATCGGACCGGCCTGATGATCTGCTGCCCGATGACGACGAAGGTGAAGGGCTATCCTTTCGAGGTTGTAATTGCCGGAGAGCAGCTGAGCGTGGTGCTGTCCGATCAGGTCAAGAGCCTGGACTGGCGAGCTAGGCATGCAAAGCGAAAGGGGACCGTAACGGAGGCCGAGCTTGCTGAGGTGAGGGCCAAAGCCGTGGCGCTGATCCGCGGGTCGTAGACAGGATGAAGTTCTGGTTGCAACGTACAGAAAAAATAGGGTAAATAAAAGCCTATAGGGATTATTATGTAATATAAATAGTCGAACTCGCAGGTGATGATCTCCTGATATATCTCTGGGCGGTCGAGGCGAATTGTGACGCGGTGTTCGACGCTCACGAGGTTTTGCGCGGCGTCCGAGCGCGGGCCTGCCGTGGCTACACCGATATGGTCTCACTGATGCAGGAAGTGCGCACCACCCTGCCACGCGGCGAGATCGGCGGGCGGATGGCGGCGTTCTTCGGGGAACTCACCGAGAAGCGCTCGACCTATCTTTTCCTGCCCGTGACCGCCCGCATCGACCGCCATCAGTCCAAGGCGGGTTCGCTGCCGATCGGCGCGCTGCGGGTGGACGGGCTGGCCGACCCGACATGCCGACCGGCACTGTAGCCAGATCGTCCGGGGGATGCTCGCCGAAGCGCGAGACGTCACCCGGGACCGGGACGTGTTCCTGCTCGCGGTCATGGTGGCGATCTGAGACGAACGGCGATGGCAGCTTAATTACCTCGACAACATGGGGTCTCCCCTATCTGGAAGATCAAGAGCAGAATTTACCTGCATGTGTTGAAGTGAGGCTTGACCTTCCACCTACTGGAACCCCCATCTTCAGGCAGATCAGAAGAACTCATGGAAAACCGGGACATGGAACAGGCAGCGAACGCGACGGCAGGGACGACGGCGAAAGCTGTGGATCCGGTCTGCGGCATGGATGTCACCAGGACACCGGAGGCGCGACAGGCCAGGCACGGCGGCGAGACCTTCTATTTCTGTTCCGAAAAGTGCCAAGCCAAGTTCGAAGCCGATCCTGTCTACTACGCGTCGGGAACGGCCTCGGACCGTACCGTGATGGCCCCGGCGGACGCGCAGTATACCTGCCCGATGCATCCTGAAATCGTGCGCGACGAACCCGGCGCCTGTCCGATCTGCGGCATGTCGCTGGAGCCGATGCTGCCGTCCGACGAGCCGAGCGAGGAGTTGACCGACTTCACCCGACGCATGTGGATCAGCGCCGCCGCCGCGGTGCCGCTCGTCATCCTGACGATGGGCGAGCTGGTCGGCCTGCCCGTGCGCGACTGGATCGGCCACCGCGTCGCCATCTGGGTCGAATTCCTGCTGGCAACACCGATCGTCCTGTGGGCGGCCAGGCCGTTCTTCGAGCGCGGATGGGCGTCGATCGTCAACGGGTCGCCGAATATGTGGACGCTGATCGCCATCGGCGTCGGTGCGGCCTATCTCTATTCGCTGGTCGCGACCTTCCTGCCCGGCGTGTTTCCGGACGCCTACCGTATGGGCGAGAGTGTCGGGACGTATTACGAGGCCGCCGTCGTCATCATCACCCTGATCTTTGTCGGGCAGGTGCTGGAGTTGCGGGCGCGGGAGCGGACCGGAGATGCCATCCGGGCGCTGCTCGATCTTGCCCCGAAGACGGCGCGGCGGATCCTCCCGGACGGAACCGAGTACGACGCGCCGCTGGAGAACATCGTCGAAGGCGATCGTCTGCGGGTGCGGCCCGGAGACGCGGTGCCGGTCGATGCGACGGTGATCGAGGGCACCTCGTCGGTCGACGAGAGCATGATCACCGGCGAGCCCCTCCCCGTTGAAAAGGGGCCCGGCGATCCGCTCACCGGTGGCACGCTCAACAAGAACGGCTCCCTGGTGATTGAGGCCGCGCGCGTTGGCGCCGACACGATGCTGAGCCAGATCGTCGAGATGGTCTCGAACGCGCGGCGCTCCCGCGCGCCGATCCAGGGGCTCGCCGACAAGGTCGCGTCCTACTTCGTGCCGACCGTCGTCGTGATCGCGCTGCTCGCCTTCGTCGGGTGGCTGGCGTTCGGACCTGAACCCGCGCTGGTCTTCGCGATCGCCTCGGCGGTCTCGGTGCTGATCATCGCCTGCCCCTGCGCCCTGGGCCTTGCGACGCCGATCTCGATCACCACCGCCGCGGGACGCGGGGCGCAGTCGGGCGTTCTGATCAAGGACGCAGAAGCGTTGGAACGCATGGCCAAGGTCGATACGCTCATCGTCGACAAGACCGGCACATTGACCGAGGGCAAGCCCAAGCTGACAGACGTGACCGCTCTCGCCGACGAGAGCGAGGAGACGATCCTGACGCTCGCGGCCGTTCTGGAGAAGGGCTCGGAGCACCCGCTAGCGGAAGCCATCGTCGAGGGGGCCAAGGACAGGGGCATCAAGGTCGGCAATGCCGAAAACTTCGAGGCGGTGACCGGGAAAGGCGTGCGCGGAACCGTGTCGGGGCGCGCTGTTTCCCTCGGGAACTCGGCGATGATGCGGGACCTGTCGCTCGACACGTCTACGGCGGAGGATGCAGCGGACGTTCTGCGCGCAGAGGGCAAGACCGCGATGTTCGTCGCGATCGACGGAACGCTCACGGGCATCGTCGCCGTGGCGGATCCGATCAAGGGCACGACAGCCGACGCCATCCGCGCGCTGCACGACGCCGGCTTGCGGATCATCATGGCCACGGGGGACAACGAACGGACGGCCCGGGCCGTAGCCGGCGCACTCGGCATCGACGAGGTCCGGGCCGGTGTCCTGCCGGAGGACAAGAAGGCTCTGGTGGACGAGCTGCATGCGGAGGGCAGGAAGGTCGCGATGGCGGGTGACGGGGTCAACGACGCCCCGGCGCTCGCCGCGGCGGATGTCGGACTCGCCATGGGCACCGGCGCGGACGTGGCGGTGGAAAGCGCAGGCATCACGCTCCTGCAGGGGGATCTCAACGGGATCGTCAAGGCGCGCACGCTCGCGGTGGCGACAATCCGTAACATTCGTCAGAACCTGTTCTGGGCCTTCGCGTACAACGCGCTCGGGGTGCCATTGGCTGCGGGTGTCCTCTACCCGGTCTTCGGCCTGCTGCTGTCGCCCATGGTGGCGGCGGCGGCGATGAGTCTCTCGTCGGTTTCGGTGATCGCCAACGCGCTCAGATTGCGACGCCTGAAGCTTTAGTCGGGCAACGACCGGACCGGAATGTCGGCACGTTGGGGCTCATTCGCGATATGACCCAAGCGCGCGGAGAAGGCACAGAGCGAGGAAGGCATGGACGAGACCATGGAAGGGTCGTTCCGTGACAAGCTGTTAAGGAACGGCACGCCCAGCCCGGCGGAATAGATCGCGAGCAGCCCGATGCCGTCGGACATGCCGGCCGAGGTCGAGCTGAGCGTCAGGATCGCGCCAAGGATGGGCCCGATGCAGGGCGTCCAGCCGAACGCGAAGGCGAGGCCGAGCACATAGGCCCCCAGCGGACGGCCTCCCGGGATGTCGAGGTTCGGCCGGGTATCCCGCGACAACGCCGGAAGGCGCAGCAGGCCCAGCATGACCAGCCCGAACAGGATGATGATCGCACCGCCGAGATAGTTGAGCTCGGTCCGCCACATCAGCAGAAGCGATCCGAGCGCGCTCGCCCCGGCGCCGAGCAGGACGAAGACCGTCGAGAATCCGAGGACGAAACAGCTGCTCAGCCCGAGGGCCCCGGCCCGCGCGCGCAGGCCGACGGACCGGGTCGTCCGCAAGCCGGGCTGACCCGCGATGTAGGAGACGTAACCCGGCACCAGAGGCAGGACGCAAGGAGACAGGAAGGAGATGGCGCCCGCCAGAAACGCCGCAAGGATGCCGATCCCTGCGATATCCATGGCTACGCCGCCTTTGGCCGGAAGGGCCGCGAGGCCCACCAGAACCCGGCCATCGGGATCACGATCCATTGCAGCACGGGCGACAGCCCCGCATCGAGGACCGGAATGATGGGCATGAGGTCCGAATAGGCCCAGGCCGCACGGATAACGATATTGAGCCATTCGCTGAAGAGCGTGTAGCCGAGCCCGAACACGAGCGCGAGGACGGGCACCCTTTGCCGCGCCGGAGGACCATGAGGCCAGCCACGACCGGCCAGCATCAGCGCCAGCATGAGGGCGGACATCGCGATGAGGATATCGCCCCCCGTGCAGTGAAAGGCGGCAAAGACGATCTCACCCCAGCTGCCCTCGTTCCAGATCGTGTAGAGCGGCATATGGGCGAATTCCCAGACCAGGTTGGCAGGAATGATGACCGCAAAATAGCGGCGGAGGGCCTCCAGGGATATATCCGTCCCATGCCGTCGGCTTGAGCCGACCGCCGCGAGGCTCATCGAAGGATACCTGTTAGCCGGTCTCACCAGCCGGTCTCGCGCCGCCGGTTTTGCGCGTTGTTGAGGAGCTCGCTTACGTAGAGGACCAGGTTGACGTTCTTGAACTCCATGCCGTGGAACTTGCCGGCGAACCGTCCCCCGGCATCGATGACGTGGGTCACGGCCCCATGCATCATCATGTCGCTGTCGGCCGTCCTGGTGAATTCGAGCCCGTAGTCCCGCGCCAGAAGCCGCGTGGCATCGTCCGGCTGGTCCGCGGTCCTGGTCAGCGGGTTCCAGTTCACGGGGTCGAGACCGTGCAGGTCGCCGTAGTTGCGCAGAACATCCGGGGTGTCGTTCACGGGATCCGTGGTGACCGAGATGAACTGCACCCGATCCTTCATCGGTCCATCGATTATAGATGCCTGGATCGCGGCGATCTTCTCGGAGTGCAGCGGACAGACGTCCGGGCAGCTCGCGTAGATGAAATTCAGAACGACGACCTTGTCGCTGAAGTCGGACAGGCGCACGAGATTCCCTTCGGCATCCTGCAGTTCGAAAGCGGGAGCTTCGCCTGCATCGACGATCTGGAAGTAACCTTCCATCTCCATCATCCGGGCATCCAGGTTCTCTCCGGGATGGTTCGCGAGGGCCGGGCCGGACAGAAGTGCGGCGAGGCTTGCCAGCGCGGCGCGCCGTGTGAGCGGTCTCAATGTCTAGCTCCTTCGCATGCGATCCCTGCCGACCCGAGGACCGGCAGGGAGGTCGCGGATGTCAGCCGTCGGACGGCTCAGATTGCTCCGACGGCATCATGCCGCCGTCCATCTTCTCGTTCATGGCCGCCATCATCTCGCTGCAGGCTTCCATCATCGGCTTCATTTCGGACATCATCTTCATCATGCCCTTCATGTCGCCATCCATCATTCCGCCCTGCATGCCGCCTTCATTCTGCATCGCCTCACCCGTCTCGGGTGTGACCTGCTCCTGGGCGCTGACGGCGAAGGTGCCTGCCGCGAGGGTCGTCAAGACGGCGAGTGTGGTCAGGGTCTTCTTCATGGTATTTCTCCTTGGTTGGGTTCGGGGATCATCGAAAGAGTCAGTCGGGTGACGGACTGCCGGTCGGTTTTGCACATCCTTTGCCGGAGCCGCCCTTCATGCACAGCCCCAGCCCACACATCGCAGCACAGGGCGCGAACGAGAGGAGGATTGGCGCGAGACCGATGGCGGTCAGCCACCCCCAGTTCAGGGCGATGCCGCCACCGACCACGGTTGCAGCGCTGGCGAACATCATGCGCCTGCGCGTGAGCCATTCCGGCCAAGTGCCCGCGGATGACGTGGCCGACGGTCCGGCAACGCCGGATGAAATGTCCGTCATCTCGATTTTCCTTTCAATATTGAACAAGTAGTCATTCCAGTCGCTGGAAGGTCAAGGCATAGTCTCGCTTTTCTTATGGTCATTCGACAAAGCCCCTCAGGAAGGACACCATCTCGGGATCATCCCACGCGGCCGGGCCGACGAGACGGCCGAGCTCCCGTCCGTCCGCGTCGACCAGCAGAGTGGTAGGCAGACCAACCGTGCGCAGGGCCGTGGCCGACAGCATGGTCTCATCGACATAGACCCCGAGATCCGTCACGCCGATCTCATCGTAGAAGCGCCGCACCACCTGCGATCCGGCCCGGTCGATCGACAGGGCCACGACCTCGAAGCGGTTGCCGCCGAGCTCGGCCTGCAAGGCGTCCAGCGTCGGCATCTCTTCCCGACACGGGACACACCAGGTCGCCCAGACGTTCACCAGGACGACCTTTCCCCGCATGTCCTCCATGTCCATGCGAATGCCGTCCTCGGTCACGAACCGGACATTGGCGATCGGCTGCGGCTCGTGGTGAACGGCAAAGCCCTGCGGCCCGGCGATGGCGGCGCCGGTCCAGGCGAGAGAGATCGCGAGTATCAGGATCAGTCGGCTCATCCGGACACCTCCTCGACGGGCGATGATTGCAGATCACGCACCATCGGCATGAGCGTCTCCTGCAGAATTACCTCCGTGATCGGCCCGACATGGCGGTAGGCGATCGTCCCGTCGGCGGCGATGACGAAGGTTTCCGGCACGCCGTAGACGCCCCATTCGATCCCCGCACGGCCGTTCCGGTCCGCTCCGATCCGGGTGAAGGGGTCGCCCAGCTCGTCGAGCCAGGCGCGGGCCTGCTCCGGGGGATCCCTGTAGTTGATCCCGTAGAGCGGCACCTCGCCGGTTTCGCTCAGCGCCATAAACGGCGGGTGCTCCGCGCGGCACGGCACGCACCAGGACGCGAAGACATTCACGAGGGAGACCTGTCCCAGCAGATCCCGGGTCGACAAGCCCTCGTCTCGACCCAGAACCGGCGGAAGCGAGAACTCCGGCACGGGTTTGCCGAGCAATGCCGATGGCAGCTCATCCGTCCCGGTCAGCAGGCCCCATCCAAACAGAAGCATGAGCGCAAAGGCTGTGACAGGGACAGCGGCGAACCCCAGCCTCTTGCCCCAGGAAACGCCGTCCCGCTCGGTCTCGGCCTGATCCGTCATGGTCGCGCCCCGGGGTCGGCGCGGGTCCGCTTCTCCTGCGAGACGCGCATGCGCTCTGGCCAGGTGCTCCTGATGTAATCGAGGACCGCGGTGATCTCCTCATCCGTCAGCACGCCTTCGAACCCCGGCATATCGCTCTCGTAACCATCTCCGACAACGGCAGCGGGTCCCCGCTTCACGATGTCGAACAGCACCCGGTCCGGATGATGCCACGTATGACCGGAGGCATCGTGCGGCGGGGCGGGAAGCCTGCCGCCAGGCAACCGCGACCGCCAGTCGGGCTGACCCTCCAGCTCGGCGCCGTGGCAGTTGGCGCAATTTTCTTGGTAGAGTTGCGCGCCCGTTCCCGGCGCTTCGCCCTGTGCCGAGACGGGTCCGATCGTGAATGCCAGAAAGAGAGCGGACAGAGTTGTGGGGAATATCATGCGGGTCTCACCTCTTTCTTCCAAACCACCTGCACAGAATGGCAAGCGCCCCGATGCCGATCAGGACCAGCCCCACGCACAGCCCCCAGACCGATCCGATCGACACGATGCCGGCTTCGTCCCCGCGCATTGACCGCCATTCCTATTTTCCGCCGCCCGAACGGAGATATTTGACCAGCGCGATCGCCGCGAGCACCAGCACGCCCACGACCAGCAGCCACACGAGCCCCATGGCGATCATCATGCCGCCGCCCATCATTCCACCATCCATCATCATGCAATTCATCCTTTGGCCAATCCCGGGTTGGGTCCGGCACGACATCGTGCCGGACGATGTGTCGGATCATTCGACGGCGTAGACCGTCGGGTTCACGCCGTCTTCGACGGTGTAGATCTCGAAGGGTTCCTGCTTCGCGCCGCCCATGCCGGGCGAGCCCATCGGCATTCCCGGCAACGTCACGCCGGCAATCTCGGGGCGGTCTTCCAGCACCCGGTTGACCACGTCGATCGGCACGTGCCCGCTGATGACATAGTCGCCGATGAAGGCCGTATGGCACCCCTGGAAGTCGTCCGGAATGCCCGCATCACGGCTGATCTGGGCCAAATCGTGCGTCGGCTTCACATCGACGGTGAAGCCGTTCTCGCGCAGGTAGTCGGCGTAGTTCTCACAACAGCCGCATTGCGGGTTCTTGTAGAGCGTCACCTCCTCGGCCGCGGCCGGTGCCGCGTTCAGGGTCATCGCCAGGACGGCGGCACCGCCGGCGACGGCGAGACTGGAAAATCCGAGTATCTTGTTCATGGTTCTGGTCCTTTTCGAGGGTTCGTTTTGCGTGTTCAGGTCTTCGTCGTGCCGGGATCGACGCGGATGACGCCCATCATGCCCGCCGCCTGGTGCTCGAGAATGTGGCAGTGGAACATCCAGTCCCCGGGATTGTCCGCGACGAACGCGATCTCCACCCGTTTGCGCGCACAACGGGGCCATCAGGACTGTGTCCTGCCATTCGCGATGGCGGGTCGGCTGGCCGTTTCGGGCGATGACGCGAAAGGAATGGCCATGCAGGTGGATCGGGTGCGGCCAGGCGGTTCGGTTGTGCATCTCGAAGACCTGCGACGATCCGAGCGGCAGGGTCATCAGCGGATCCATGACGTGCCCGGTCGCGGCCGTGCCATTGATGAACCACATGTTGCCCTGGCGCATCTGGTCCATCATCGACCCCATGGCATCGCCCATCATCATCTGTCCCATCATTCCGCCGTTGAACACGATCCGATGCCGGGCGGCCGCGGCCATATCCGGCTCCGCCAGCGGATTCGGAGGCAGATCCATCGACCAGTCCGGCGCGGACGCACGCAGGACGTCCGGCTCATAGGCGAAATCGACGAGGCGATATTCCAGACCCTTGTAGAAAACGTCGGTGACGGTCCCGACCGTTCCGGCCCGACCTTTCAGGTCGAGGATGAGATCGAGGCGCATGGCTGGGCCGATCACCACGATGCCGTCCTTTGGGGCATGCGGCGCGACGGGCTGCCCGTCCATCGCGACCACGACGGGTTCGAGCTCGCCGAAATCCAGCCCGAAGATCCGGGCATTCGCGGCGTTGATCAGACGCAGTCGGATGCGCTCCCCCGACCGAACCGCGACACGATCGGCTATCTTGCCGTTGATGGTCACGGTATTGCCGATCCGGCCGCCATGCATGGCGTCGTGCGGGCTACCGAAATCATCGGCGAGCTGACCATCCTGAGTCATCCGCCAGTCGTCGAGCATCCAGGTCAGGTCGCGGTCCACGCGGATCGGATCGGCCTCGTCCACGATCAGCGGGCCATAGAGGCCGCGGCCGACCTGCTCGTAGCTTCGTTGATGCGGGTGATACCAGAATGTCCCCGCGTCCAGCGCATCGAACTCGTAGACAAACTCGCCACCCGCAGGGATTGGCGGCTGCGTCAGGTGCGGTACACCGTCCATCGCATTGGGCGTGCGGATGCCGTGCCAATGGATCGTGGTGTCCTCATCCAGCCCGTTCTCGGCCAGAACCCGGATGCGGTCGCCCTGCCGAACCCGTATCTCCGGCCCGGGTACGGTCCCGCTATAGCCCCAGATATCGGTCGGCCCAAAGGGAGCCGGGCGCAATCCGGCCGCGCCGCGCGCCGCACGAAGTCGGAACGGGGTACCGGACGTGTCAGCCCACGCCGCGCGTATCGATGACAGCAAGGAAGCGGAGGCGAGCGTTGCGCCGGCCTGAAGCACATCGCGTCGTGAAATCGGTCTTCGGGTGTTCATCAAATCTGCCTTGATCTGAAGGAATGGCGCCTGGCCGAATAGGGCCAGCGCGCCGCTCGGTCCTTGCATCCTGCGAGGCCGGGAACGTCTTCAGACAGGCAGTTTTGGGGGAAATGGATCGAGGGCCGGGAAAGTGCCGGGGAGGGTATAACGTTCGCATTCCGCATGGAGAGCGCCGAACGCTATAGGGAAGATCCCCGATGATGCCTCGGGAGCCATAAAGGCCCCGGGGGCGCCAGCTCCACACGGCACCGGACATCCGCCCCCACAGAGAATACCATCGGCAAACCCGGTCGAGACGCAACCATCACAACTCTGATCGGCAGCCTCGCCATCTTCCATCTCGAGCATCTGCATGTCGTTCACGTTCGCTGACACACCCATGGGCGCCCAGAAGGCGGCAAGGGTGACCGTAAGAATCAAAACGAGATGAAAGACACGACGCATGACAGCTCTATGCAACCTTCCAGCAGGGGGATGCCAAGCGGTTCTTGTTCACATCCCTGCGATGATCGTCGAACGATAACAATGGAAGTTTGTCATTGAAGTGTATGGGCATAACCGCCGAAATGTTCTCGGCGGATCGCCCCATTGGAGCTATCAAAGCATCGAGTTAACCGCCGTACGGCCACCCGATAGCGCAGATACGCAGCACCGTACCGCTCCTCGAGCCAGCCTTCCTCTGCGAAGGGAAAGGTTGCGAACACGATGATGCCCGCGAGGATCGCAGGCAGCGCCACGACGGAAGCCGGTTACCCTCTTCATCCCAGCCCAAGCACGGCGATCGTCAGGACGACGTAGCGCCCGACCTTGGCAATCGTGACCAGAAGGAGAAACCGCCATATCGGCTCGCGCAGGAGGCCTGCGGCGACGGTGATCGGATCGCCGACGATGGGC
>JBBQDX010000101.1:0-13747 GCA_038320125.1 Rhodobacterales bacterium
GATCAACAACGCAGCCGAAGCATCGCACCGGCACACCCGCAGACGAGAGAAGATCATGGGCCGGTTCAAATCGGCGCGACAGCCGCAGCGGTTCCTGTCGGTCCACGATCAAACAGCCGCCATCTTCCGCCCGCACCGTCACCGCCTCTCCGCCCGTTCTTACCATCACGCACGACAAGATGCGTTCGAAGTCTGGGCGACCTACACCACCGAATTGTCCGCGTGAGCGGTCGTCGACGGCAGCTTGTCCGTCCACGCAAAACAACCTGACAATCCCGGCTTGACGTAGGCGGGCGGCATCAGCTGCACCTCATGCCCGACCGCCGTCAGTTCCCGCGCCCAATAATGGGCCCCGGCGCAGGCTTCCATGCCGACAAGGCAGGGCTCCAACCGCGAGAAGAACACCAGCACCTGCGACCGCCGCAACTGACGGCGGCAGACGATCGTGCCTTCCGTGTCCACTCCGTGAACCTGGAAGACGTTCTTGGCCAACCTCTCGGCGATTGCTGTGCAATCACCTGCCGGTCAGTGGATCGAGGCCGATGGTGATAGGCTTGTCCATGGATGGCTCCCCTCAGGTGGATGCTTCACAGACCCACCTTGGCACAACGCAATGCCGCTGGCGGGGCCATCCACACCATCAATGGCGCCGCGATGAACGGCTCTCGAGGATGTTGACGTGATGGATCAGCCGGTCGAGCAGCGCGCCGGTCAGGCGCTCGGAGCCGAAGGTTTCGGTCCATTCGTCGAACGGCAGGTTGCTGGTGATGAGCGTGGCGCCGCGCTCGTATCGCTGCGAGATCAACTCGAACAACAGCTCGGCGCCGGTCTTGCTCAGCGGCACGAAGCCCAGCTCGTCGATGATCAGCAACTTGTAGTTCGTCATCTGTTTTTGCAGCCGTAGCAGGCGCCGTTCGTCGCTGGCCTCCATCAATTCGTTGACGAGGGCGGCGGCGGTGGTGAAGCCGACCGACAGGCCCTTCTGGCAGGCAGCCAATCCGAGCCCCAGGGCAACGTGGGTCTTGCCGGTGCCGCTCGGTCCGAGGGCGATGACGTTCTCGCGCCGCTTGATCCATTCGCCTCGGGCCAGTTCCAGCACCTGCATTTTGTTGAGCGTTGGGATCGCCTTGAAGTCGAAGCTGTCCAGACTTTTGACCGCCGGGAACTTCGCGGCCTTGATCCGGTGCTCGATCATCCGGCGTTCCCGGTCGATCAGTTCCAGTTCGACCAGCCGGGCGAGGAACCGGACGTGGTCCTGTCCTTCAGTGGCGCACTGTCGCGCCAGCTTGTCGTATTCCCTCAGGAAGGTCGGCAACTTCAACGTCTTGAGGTGGTGAGCAAGTAGAAGTTCGGGGGCGTCCGTCATGGCGCATCCTGCGACACCAGGCACATGTAGCTCGCCGCCGAGGTCGTCCCGACCGTGGCGCGGGGCAGATAGGTATAGACGTCGAGATCGAGCCTGGGCGGACGCTTCTCGACCTGGCACAGGAGCAGATGCTTCACGGCATCGAAGCCGATATCGCCCATGTGCAGGGCCGTCTTTACGGCGGCATGCAGATGCTCGATCTCGAACGTCTCCGGCAGCCGCAAGACCTGCACATACTCTCGCCGCCCTGCCTTCGGCATGCGTGCTTCCATCAGGCGGCACAGGGTCTGGACCTCAGAAGGCAGTTCCCATTCGGACAGCGGCGCAGCCTGATCTAAGGCGTTGATCTTTTGCTCCAGTAGCCACAGATAATGCACCGGATCGAAGACCAGATCCTCGCGGTCGTAGCAACGGGGATGCTGTGCGATGACCTCGCCGCCGCAGCCGATCACGACCTCGCCAACGTAGCCGCGCAGCCAGACATCGCGGTGGCCATAGGCGACCGGCACGGAATACTCGTTGGTTTTGTGGCGCACCAACGCCTGCGAGTTCACCCGCCCGGTTGCCTGATCGTAGGCATCGAAGGGCGCTGGCGGCAATCCGACATCGCGGCAAGATCCCGGGTGAGCCGTTGCCCGATCGTCTCGTAGTGACCCCGGAGGATACCGGCCTGCCGCTCGCGGCACTTCATCTTCTCTCGCAAGCCGTTCGCCGACCCGGTAGTCCCAACGCGGCACGAACGTTCCCTGCCAGAGACCGCGCCGGGCGGCCTGCTACCGGGATTGCGACTCTACCACGCTGGTGTCCCGTCCCGGCGGATCGCCGCGCTCCTGTCTGAGCACAACCGCAGGATGGCGATCCAAGCGGCGCTGCTGGAGGCGCTGTATTCGGCTGGTCGGGCCTATCGTCCACTTGGGATACACCCCACCCAACCCTGCCTCAAATTGCCGGACGCGGAGGCGAATGTTCGATAGGCGCGGGCTATGAATTTGTTGGGTGGCAGTCGCGCCGATACGGGCCTAGTATTGCCCCGGGTCGCAATCCTGCGGCCGCTTACTCGGGAGATACGATATGACCTGGAATGCTCCGAAGATCGTCGAAGTCGAAGTTGGCATGGAAATCAACATGTACGCCTGCGCCACGCAGAAGTGAGATCACGCTCCCTCGCCTGCATGTCACGACGGAGACCGGGATGCTGAAGATCGTGATCCTCGGCTTGGCGGCGGGCGGGGGGTTCCCGCAGTGGAACTGTAACTGCGAGGGGTGCCGTGCGGCCCGCGTCGAGCCGGCGTTGCGCGAGGGTCAGGCCTCGGTCGCCGTAAGCGCGGACGGAGAACACTGGTTTCTGGTCAACGCCTCGCCGGACATCCGCCAGCAGATCAACGACACACCCTGCCTGCATCCGCGCGACGGTCGACTGCGCGACAGCCCGATCGCCGGGGTGATCCTGACGAACGGCGAGGTCGATGCGATCACGGGGCTGCTGTCGCTTCGCGAGGGCTCGCCCTTCTCGATCCATGGCCATGCACGGGTGCTGGAGACGCTGAACGACAATGGCATCTTCGACGTGCTCGACCGGACCCGCGTGCCGCGCCGCGCGATCACCCTCGATGCGCCGTTCGAGCCGGACCTGCCCGACGGGACTCCGTCCGGTCTCGTCGTCGAGGCGTTCGAGGTGCCTGGCAAGCCCGCGTGGTACCTCGAAGGCGGCGTGCGGGACGGCGTCGACGCGCCGGGGGATACACTGGGCCTGCGCATCGCCGCGGTGCGGGGCGGACCGGATCTCTTCGTGATCACCGCCTGCGGCGGCGTAACCGACGAGCTTGCAGAGCGGATCCGGGGTGCCGGCATGGTCCTGTTCGACGGAACGCTCTGGCAGGACGACGAGCTGATCCTGGCCGGGCTGCATACCAAGACCGGCCAGCGTATGGGCCACATCTCGGTCTCCGGCGAGGACGGCGCAATCGCCCGCCTGGCGGACCTCGAGATTGGCACCAAGATGTTTGTCCACATCAACAATTCGAACCCAATCCTGCGCCCCGGTACGGCCGAGCGCGCAGCGGTAGAGGCGGCGGGCTGGCACGTGCCCTCCGCCGGGGAGGCGTTCACTCTATGAACATGATCGACGAGAGCTTGGGCGAAACAGACCTGAACGATACGACTCGCGCCTTCACTGGTGAGGCACTCGACGGCACCGAGGCGCTGGAGCGGCGGCTACGCGCCATCGGCGCCGAACGATACCATAACCTGCATCCGTTCCACGACATGCTGCATGGCGGTCAGCTCGACAGGGGGCAGGTGCAGGCCTGGGCACTCAACCGATACTATTATCAGTCCTCGATCCCGATCAAGGACGCAGTGGTGCTGTCGCGGTTCCGCGACAGGGCGACCCGCATCGAGTGGCGCCACCGGATCGAGGATCACGACGGCAATCCGGGCGACGAAGGCGGCATCGAGCGCTGGCTGAAGCTCACCACAGGGCTTGGGCTCGACGCGGATTACGTGACCTCGGCCGCGGGCATCCTGCCCGCTACGCGCTTCGCAGTCGACGCCTACGTCAACTTCGTGGGCACCCGCTCGCCGCTGGAGGCCATCGCCTCGTCGCTGACCGAGCTCTTCGCACCGAATCTGCACGAGCAGCGGATCGCCGGGATGCTGGAGAATTACGACTTCATCACCGACGATGTGATGGTCTACTTCCAGCGCCGACTTCGCCAGGCGCCGCGCGATGCGGGCTTCGCGCTCGACTACGTCAAGGCGCACGCGACCACCCCCGAGACCCGCGCGCTGGTCTGCGAGGCGCTGGTCTTCAAGACGAACGTGCTATGGGTGCAGCTCGACGCGCTCTACCATGCCTACGTCTCGGGCTTCCCGCCGCCCGGTGCCTTCATCCCCGGGTCGGCGACATGACCGAAGGTCTCCGCCTCGATACCGCGAGCCGCCCCGTTTTGCCCCGCTTCGTGAAGCTGAAGCACGACAAGGCGCGGGGCCTTTGGGTCCTACTCGCGCCCGAGCGTATTCTGGTGCCCGATACGACTTCGGTGGAGGTGCTGCAGATGTGCGACGGCCAGCGCACCCTAGGCAACATCGTGGCGGCCCTCGCGGCGAAATACAACGCGCCTGCCGCGCAGATCGAGGCCGATGTGACCGCAATGTTAACCGAACTCGCCGCGAAGGGCTTCCTCACCGACCAGCGGGAGAGCGCGGCATGAACAACCAGAGCACAACCCAGAATAAGGGCAGCCTCTCTGTCGCCGCCACCGAACGCTTCGGCATCCCGCTCGCCGTGCTGGCTGAGATCACCCATCGCTGCCCGCTGCAATGCCCGTACTGCTCAAACCCGGTAGTGATGGAGCGCGCCAATGCCGAGCTTTCGACCGAGGACTGGCTGCGTGTCCTGGGCGAGCTGGCCGATCTGGGTGTGCTGCAGATCCATTTCTCGGGCGGCGAGCCCGTGGCCCGCAGGGACCTCGTCGAGCTCGTGCAGCGCGCTACCGATGTGGGCCTTTACTCGAACCTCATCACCTCCGCCGTGACCCTGACCGAGGCCAAGTTGAACGCACTGGAGAAAGCGGGCCTGAGCCACGTCCAGATCAGCTTCCAGTCGAGCGAGTCGGAGCTCGGCAACCGCATCGGTGGCTACAAGCGCGGCCACGCGCAGAAACTCACTGCGGCCAGCTGGGTCCGCGCCGCAGGCCTGCCGCTCACGGTGAATGCGGTGATGCACCGCCAGAACCTTCACCAGATCGGCGACATCATCGACATGGCCGTCGAGCTCGGTGCCGCACGGCTGGAAGTCGCGAACGTGCAGTATTACGGCTGGGCGCTGAAGAACCGCGCCGCGCTGATGCCGACCGAGGCCCAGATTGAGGCGACGAACCGCGTCGTAGAGGCCGCCCGTACCCGGCTCGAAGGCCGGCTGGCCATCGACTACGTCGTACCCGATTACTACGCGCTCCGCCCGAAGAAATGCATGGGCGGTTGGGGGCGGCAGTTCTTCAATATCTCGCCCTCCGGCAAGGTCCTGCCCTGCCACGCGGCCGAGACGATCACCGGGCTCGCCTTCGATTCCGTGCGCGACCATTCGCTCGCCTGGATCTGGGAGCATTCGCCGGCCTTCAACCGCTACCGCGGCATCGACTGGATGCCCGAGCCGTGCCGGTCCTGCGACCTCAAGGAGGTCGACTACGGCGGCTGCCGATGCCAGGCCTTCGCGCTTACCGGGGACGCGGCGAACACCGATCCGGCCTGTACCTTGTCGCCCCGGCACGAGAAGATCTTCGCCGCCGCCCGGACCGAGTCCGGTGCCGGTCTGGACCGCTTCATCTACCGCAACTTCGCCGGCGGGACGCCGGAACCCGAGCCGGAAGATGTCGGCACCTGACCCCGCAACCGGTCACGTCGTCGACTTCGCCGATCACGTGGACGTGGGCGACGAGCACGCGATCTATGTCGAGGTCTCGGGCAATCCAGAAGGGATCCCCGTCGTCTTCCTGCATGGCGGCCCGGGCAGCGGATGCCAGCCGGGGCACCGACGGCTGTTCGACGCCGAACGCTATCGCTTGATCCTGTTCGACCAGCGCGGCGCGGGCCGCAGCCGACCGCGACGCGGGCGCAACGCCAACACCACCGAGCATCTGATTGCCGATCTGGAACGCCTGCGGCACCGGTTCGGCATCGAGCGCTGGCTGGTCGTCGGCGGCTCTTGGGGCGCGACGCTTGCGCTGGCCTACACCGAGCGGCATCCGGTGGCGGTGCGGGGCCTCGCGCTGCGCTCGGTTTTCCTCGGCACGCGGGCCGAGCTCGACCGCGCGTTCCTCCAAATCCTGCCGATGTTCCATCCCGGCCTCTACGACGATTTCCTGGCACAGTTGCTACCAGCGGACCGCAGGCGACCGCTCGGCACCTATTGGAATCGGATCCTCGATCCCGACCCGGCCGTGCATCGTCCCGCCGCGCTCGCATGGCACGACACCGAACGCATCCTGTCGCAAATCGTGCCCGGCGCGAACCGGCTCGATCCGGCTCGACTTGCCGATCCGAAGGTCCGTCTGCCCGCGACCCCGTTCATGGAAGCGCATTACTTCCGATCAGACTGCTTCCTGGCCGACAGGCCGATCCTCGAACATGCTGGCGCGCTCGCCGGCGTGCCTGGCGTAATCGTGCAGGCGCGCTACGACCTGCTCTGCCTGCCGGCCACGGCGCATGCGCTGGTCGGGGTCTGGCCGGACGCGCGTGTGGTCGAGGTTTCCAATGCAGGCCACACCCTGTCGGATGGCGGCACTGAGGACGCCCTGCGCCGGGCGATCGACGACCTAGCGCGGGTCTGAGCGGTGTCGGCCAAAGCGTTCGAGTGCCTGGCTGAAGCCGACATCCCCGAAATCGCGGCGCGCACTTCCCGCTTTCGGCACCGCCAGACCGGGGCGGTCCTGCTGTGGCTCGCCACGCCGGATCCGGTCTGCACTTTCACCATCGCATTTCGCACACCCCCACCCGACTCGACCGGGATAGTCCATATCCTCGAACATTGTGTCCTGTCGGGCTCGCGCCGCTACCCCGTCCGCAAGCCTTACGTGGAGATGCTCAAAGGCTCGCTGCAGAGCTACCTGAACGCCTCGACCTATCCCGACTTGACCCTCTTTCCGGTGGCGAGTGCCCATCCCCAGGATTTCGCCAACCTCGTGGACGTTTATCTCGACGCCGTGTTTTACCCCCTGTTGACCGTCGACAGCTTCCGCCGCGAAGCTTGGCGCCTGTCGCTGCCAGCGGCCGGGGCCCCCCTCGTCATGACGGGCGTCGTCCTGAACGAAATGCGCGGCGCAATGTCCGCGCCACTTGCGCTGCTCGACGAGCATCGCCGCCGCGCTCTTTATCCCGATACGCCCTACGCGCATGCCCACGGCGGCGATCCCGGAGCCATCTCAGAGCTTGATCATGCGGCACTCAGACGCTTCCATCGCGCCCATTACCACCCCGGCAACGCGCTGATCGTCATGTCCGGTGACTCCGATCTGGAGGTCTGGCTCGACCGGCTCGATCCGGTCCTTACCGGTGCGCGTCGCGGACCTCTCGCGCCCGCGCCGCTACGGCAGCCCCGTTTCGATGCACCCCGGCGTTATGCCACGCCGTTTCCCGCACCGGCCGAGACGACGGGCTATCTTGCCGTCTCTTGGATGCTGCCGGACGACAGCGTCTTGCCCGACGAAATCCTGTTCTTTGAAATCTTCACTGAGCTTCTTGTTGGATCCCCCGACGCCCTGTTCCGACGCGCCATTTCCCGACACGGCTTCGCCGACGACGTCTTGGCCTCCGGCCTTATCGAGGATACGACGCCACCCGCCTTCAGCCTCTGCCTCGGCGGGGTCGCGCCCGATAGCGCGGAGGCCGTCGAGCGGGCGATCCTCGCCATCCTGTCCGACCTCGCAGACGGCCTCGACCTGGTCCGTTGCGAAGCCGCCATCGGGGCCGTCGTCCTCCGGCGCGCGATCCGAAACGACCCCGTCCGCCCCGAGGGGGTAGGTTTCGCCCTCAACGCTGCCCGTGCCTGGTGCCGTGGAGACGACCCAGCCCATAGCCTGCACTTCGCCTCCGCCTGCGATGACCTGCGCCGCCGAGTCCGGGCGGGTGAGCCCGTCTTCGAGACGCAGATTCGGCGCACGCTTCTCGACAACCCTCACCGGGTCACTCTGACCCTGACACCGGACCCCGACATGGCTCGGCGACAGACCGCCGCCCACGCTGCCCGGCTGAAGCGCATCGAAGTCGGACTAACGCGGGCAGACCGGGCAGCCCTGATCTGGGAGACGGCCCGTCTCGACGCTGAGGCCTCGACCCCCGAACCGGCGGCAGCGCTGGCCACCATTCCCACCTTGCGGCTAACTGATTTGGCGCGCGACCGGACCTTCCCAGTCCCCGAGGCTATCCCGGTCAAAGGTGCCACGATACTGTGGCATCCGCTTCGAACGAAAGGTCTCGCCTATCTCGACCTTGGCTTCGATCTGCGCGCGGTCCTCTTCGACGACCTGCCACTGGTCCCCCTCCTGGGCCTTGCTCTGATCGAGTTCAGTGCCGAGGACGACGTCCGGCTTGGCCTCCGCATCGCGCGCGAGACCGGCGGGATCGTCCCGCAGGTCTGGTCGGCGACGGCGTTTGGCGGTGGCTGCCGCGCCCGGCTATTTCTGCGCGGCGCGGCCCGCATAGACCGGCTCGGGCCGCTGGCGGCGATCCTGTCTGACATACTGCACGCCTCGAACACTGGCGATCCACGCCGTCTGCTTTGCCTGACGACGCACGAAATCGCCCGCGTCGAGCGATGCCTGATCCCACGTGGCCACGAGACCGTAGACCGATTACTGCGCGCCCAGATGCACCCTGCCGGGCGGGTGGACGAAGCCACGGCTGGCTTGCGCTACCTCGCCGCCTTGCGATCCCTGCACGCACGGCTCAGGCGGGGCGAGGGCTGCGACTGGCTCCCGCGTCTCGCCCGTGCCCTGATCTGCGCGGACGGCACTGTCTGCACCGTCACCGCCGACCCCGTCTGCCGCGACGCCGCCATCGACGCTGCTCGGCATCTGCTGGAAACCTTACCTCGGCAGCCCGCCCCTATCCCCGCCGCCGAATCGCATCCTACCGGACCGGAAGCCTATGCCTTTCCGTCCGCCACCTCTTTCGTCGGTCGGGGTTTCAACCTCCGAAAATTGGACGCGACACCTGGAACGGTCGCCGCCGGCGTCGCGCATCTGTCGCTGACTTGGCTCTGGGAGGTCGTGCGCGAGCGGGGCGGTGCCTATGGCGCGCAGGCGCACTGGGATCCGGCTGCGGGCCTCATGCGCATCTGGTCCTACCGCGACCCCCAGCTTTTGGCGACGCTCGACGCGTTCGAGGACTGTGCGGCGTATTTGGCCCGCGGCCAAGGCGGCCCTGCCCTGACCCGCTGCATCATCGGCGCGGTCGGCACAATCGACCGGCCGCGTCACCCGTCCGCCGAGGGCTTTGCCGCGACGACAGATTGGTTGCGCGGCGACATGCCCGAACGGCGCACCCGTTGGCGGCACGAACTGTTGGACACGACCGGCGCGGACCTGCGCCGACTGGGTCACGCCATGCGCGACGCGGTAAGCCAGCCCTACGTCACCGTGCTGGGTCCCCGCGAGGCGCTCGAACAAGCCTTGGACGCCCGACCCAACCTCTTCGCGATCCGGAACTGACCGGTTCGCCCTCAGAATCCGGTTCAAAACTGAATCATTGTTTTTGGGGTCTGAGTAGCAACGGAGCAGAAAACCCACATAAGACTCCGATCACGCATCGTCGATGCCGGTCGCGCCGGGATCGCACAATGGCCCGTGCTCGCCGCGCGCGACCGTGTCGGGAAGGGTGAACGCGTAGCGCCCGAGCATGTTGATGTGCCTGAACCTGAGCGGGGACAGGCGGTCAACGTCCGCGGGGAGCACCTCGTGCCCCTCGGCGCGTAGCCGGTCGAGCGCTGCGTCCATGTAGATCGTGTTCCACAGCACCACGAGGTTGACAACGATGCCGAGCGCGCCGAGCTGGTCTTCCTGCCCTTTGCGGTAGCGCTTGTGAAGCTCGCCACGCTTGCCGTGGAAGACGGTGCGGGCGAGCTGGTGGCGACCCTCGCCGCGGTTGAGCTCGTCCAGGAGGCCGTAATCGGCCTTGCGGTCGACCCGCCAGAACCGTGCGCCGCCTATGTCGGCAATGCGCGGGTTGAACTGGAGGCCGAGGAGGTGGAAGATGCCGAAGATCGTGTCAGTGTAGCCGGCCGTGTCGGTCATGATCTCGGTCGGCTGCAGCTCAGCTTCCTGCTCGAGGACGACCGTTAGCAGGTACAGGCTGTCGAGGAACGTGCCCGGCACCGTCTCGCCGCCCAGGCCGGTGAACTGGTCGGAGGCAAGGTTGTACTATGTTACCCCCGCGCTTGCGCCCGAAATACTTCGGGTTAAGCTCAGGACCCATAACTAGCAGGTCGCTGAATTAGTCGCCGATTAGGAACGGCGTTCCTTGAGGTCCCCAGAACTGGCGCTGGATACCGCGGCTCACCGCTTCTGTGACCGACGTCCGGTTTCCTCCTGCGGTCTCATGCGGCCAGCAACCGTGGCAGTCGGGCAAGGTTGCAGGCGGCCATCGTCAGGGTGAACTGGGCGCCCACCCGTTTGATGCCCCGCATCATGGTCTGCGCCATCGGCCCGACCGTCTTGGCCCAACCGAACGGCTCCTCGATCTTCTTGCGGCGTTTCTGCGAGACGGCGTAGCCCGGATGCCGGGTGGTGCGGCCGTCGATCGCCGAGTAGCGCACCTTCTGCGCCACATGTGGCGTGACGCAGGCCCGGCGCAGGTCCTTCACGAACTCCGCGCAGTCGTAGCCCTTGTCGGCGGCCAGCGTCAGCCGCCGGGTCGAGCCCGGTGAATGGCGGTGGATCATGTCGAGGGCGGCGCGCCGCTCGGCATAGCCATCGGCTTGCGTCATCTCGGTCCCGACGATCAGTCCGTTGCGGTTCTCCATCAGCGTATGGCCGATGAAGCAGAGGCTCGCGCCGGTGCCGGGCGATTTCCTGTAGAGCCGCGCCTCCGGATCAGTGACCGACGCATGGGTGGCGTTTGATCGCTTCTGGCTGCGAAAGTCGACCTCGGCATTGCGGTGCTTGGGTTCGGCGGGGGTCATCGGTGCGGTCTCAGGCTTGGAGCTGGGTTCGGCGGGAGCTTCGGCATCGGCGGCGGGCGGCGGCGGGTCGTCCGGCCCGGCACCGCCTTCGGGAGGGGCGGCCTCCGGCTTCGGCTGGAAGCTCTTCATCGACGCCCAAGCTTTCACCAGCGTGCCATCAACCGAGAAATGCTCGTCCGACAGCAAGGGCGCCACCTCGCGATGCGCCAGGATCGCTGCGAGGAACTTGCGCGACATCTCGGTCGTGAGCAACCGGTCGCGGTTCTTCGTGAACACCGTCGGGACCCAGACCGCATCGTCGATACCCAAGCCAACGAACCAGCGGAACATGAGGTTATACTGCATCTGCTCCATCAACTGCCGCTCGGACCGGACCGAGAACAGGATCTGCAGGAGGCTCGCCCGGATTAGCCGTTCCGGCGGAATCGAAGGACGACCGAAATCAATGTAAAGCGCCTCGAAATCGGCATCCAGACTGGCCAGCGCATCGTTAACGACCTGCCTGATCTTGCGCAGCGGATGCCGCTCGGGGATGCGCTCTTCCAGATCAACATAACTGAACAGCGACCCGCTCGTCTCGTCCGTCCCGCGCATCATCACCCCCGCCGCTATCGTCCCGGGAGTGAATCATGTTCTCAAAATACTGTCGAGGTGGGACTATTTCAGCAGCCTGCTAGAAGATCACGGTTGCGGCGGGTGCGACGGCCAAGAGGAACACGGTTGGAGACCTGTCGTAGCGGGTCGCCACTTGCCGCCAGTCTTTCAGGCGTCCGAACATGATCTCGATCCGGTTGCGTTTCCGGTAGCGACGTTTGTCATGTTTGACGGGTTTGCCCCGTGACTTCCGCCCCGGGATGCAGGGGATTATGCCCTTCTCCGTAAGGGCTTCACGGACCCAGTCCGCGTCATATCCCCGGTCGCCCAACAGCCAGTCTACGGATGGCAGGCTGCTCACCAAAGCCCTTGCTCCGGTGTAGTCGCTGACCTGACCGGCGGTCATGAAGAACCGGATCGGTCGTCCAGCCGCATCAGTGACCGCATGCAGCTTCGTGTTCATCCCGCCCTTGGTGCGTCCAATCAGGCGTCCACGCCCCCCTTTTTCGCCCGCAGGCTGGAGGCCGTGCGGTTCGCCTTGAGGTAGGTCGCGTCCATTGCCCGGCAGGGCATCACGCAGTGATGTCCCGAGAGGGGATCTAAATCGTCTTGGTGTCGGGCGCCTCCGCAGCAAGCCCCGTCATGATCCGCGCAAAGACCCCCATATCGCTCCATCGCTTCCAGCGGTTGTAGAGCGTCTTGTGCGGGCCGTACTCTTTGGGCGCATCGCGCCAGCGCAAGCCATTGCGGTTGATGAAGATAATACCGCTCAGAACGCGACGGTCGTCGACCCGCGGCACCCCATGGCTCTTGGGAAAGTACGGCCGAAGCCGCGCCATCTGAGCTTGGCTCAGCCAGTACAAGTCGCTCATGGTGTGCCCCCGAAAATCGGGAGCTTGAATCAGGCAGCCTCGGTAGCCGCAACCAATTCAATAGGTCCTGAGCCTTCTGTATCTGTTGTCTGCTACAATACGCCCGTCAGCGACCTTGGCCGAGGTTGCTGACGGGGCGGTGTATGGCGTCTGAGCCTTGTGGCACGACCACGTCTGCTAGCGAGCCAGCACCGTCTCTCTTCATTGTCTCGAACAGTTGCATGCGGCCGGTCAGGACCGCGGATCAGAAGGAAGAGAGTATGAAGCCTTTAACACATCCGGCGATCGTCGGCATAGACGTCTCACGGGATTGGCTGGACATCCATTGCCTGCCGGAGGGCAAGCGGATGAGGTTGCGAAACACGGACGACGGCCATCGAGAACTGGTGACTTTGGCGCGAGAGCGAACCGCGCTCGTGTGCTTCGAAGCAACGGGTGGTCAGGAGTGGCGTCTGTGGGCCACGCTGAATGATGCCGATGTCGCCACCCGTCAATTGCCGCCCGCGCAGATCAAGGCCTTCGCCGCCAGTTGCGGCACACGCGCGAAAACGGACCGGATAGATGCCGAGCTGATTGCCCGCTTCATGGCTTTCCGTCCAGAGGCCGGGCGCAGCCTCCCGCATGAAAAGTTGCGCCTCCTCAGGGCCTTGACATCAAAGCGCGGGCAGCTTGTCGAAGCTCGAAAACGGTTTCTGGCGCAGGTGAAGGCACATGGCAAGCTTGGGACGGCTGATCTGTTTGCCGAGATGGACGGCGCGCTCGATGAGCTTCTGAACCGCCAGATCAATGCGTTGGAAAAGAAGATCGAAGAGACGATTGCAGCCGATGACACCTTGGCTGAGACCGCCTGCTTCCTCCGTTCGGTGCCTGGGATCGGGCCGGTGGCCAGCACCATGCTGATCGCCGAAATGCCGGAGCTCGGCCAGATCTCGGGTGAACAGACAGCAGCGTTGACAGGTCTCGCGCCGATTGCCCACGACAGCGGTGCTTTGCGTGGGAAACGCGCAATCGGGGGCGGACGCAGGTCATTGTGGCATGTCCTGTTCCAGGCTGCCCTCATGGCAACAAGCCATCACAACCCTGTCCCGAAGACCTTCGCAGACCGCCTCAGCAACGCTGGCAAGCCACATAAGGTCATCATCATCGCCGTCGCGCGCAAGCTCGTCACGATCGCAAACGCGCTGTGTAGAGCGCGCCAAAAATGGACCGCGCAAGCCGCCTGAGAGATACAGTTGCTAG
>JBBQDX010000102.1:0-13694 GCA_038320125.1 Rhodobacterales bacterium
GGTCGGCGAGGATGTCGAGCATGGTGGACCTCAGAGATAGCGGGCGATCGTGCGCAGCTCCGCGCGATCGGACTCAAGGCCCTCGGCGTCCAGACAATGGTCCATGTGGTCATGGATCAGCGCCCGCTTCGCGTTCGTGACAGCCTTTTCGACCGCCTGAATCTGCTGGGCGATCTCAAGACAGGGCTTGCCCGCCTCGATCATCCCGATCACGGCACGCAGATGGCCGTCAGCGCGTTTCAGCCGGGCGATCAAGGCGGGGTGACTTGCATGAACCGGGTGAGTTGTCATAGGAAAGCCGTATCCTCCCCTGGAGGATAGAACAAGATGGTGCCACGACGCGCCACGCGAGCGACGAGCAGGCAAGAATGATGAGAACCACCTTGCGGGGATTGGGACAGACTGCGTTCACCGCGCTCCTTTGCGTGGCCCTTTTCGCATGGTCGGTCCTTCCCGCTGCCTCGCATGCGCCCCCGGCCTTCGAGACACTTCAGGGCCATACCGAGATGATCGAGACCCACGGCCATTCCCACGGGATGGCATCGTTTCGCTTGCAGGTAGCTCTCTTGATAGCCCGTCCGTTTCCTCGGCCGCCCGCCCTTGGCTCCGATCGCGTGTGAAGCGGCGGCCCTAGCCGACATCGAGACCCAGCCCCCTTGCTGTGCCCACTGACGGGCCATTCATGCCCTCGTGCCAAACACTCCGGCCACGGTGGTCGGAACATAGATACCGGCGTCGAGGTGCGGCCAGTGCAGGTTAAACCCGCCCCGTCGATCTGGATGGCCACAAGGTCCAGGTCGGCCGTGCCGTGCCGTTCAGGCCATTGCGGCCGGAAAGATGTGTGCGCAGCCGTTCGCGAGTTTGATCACCACTCGACCGGTCTCCGCGTCGCAGCGGGCACCGCGGGCCGATAGCTAGGCGGCGCGGACGTCGTATCCTTCCGCACGAATGGCGCCCATAAGCGCATCTGCATCGGCTTTGCTCGTCACATCCACGGTCCGACCGGGGATGTCGACAGTAACAGTGGCGGCGGGATCGACGGAGGCAATGGCCTTCTCGACGATGGCGCGGCAATGGCCGCAGGTCATGTTCTCGACGTTCAGGCGCATGGGACTCTCCTCCGATATGCTGACCCGAGACATCGGGGCCTCCTGCGCAGGAAGGTCAAGATGCCCGGAAAAACATCGTCCCTGCCCTTGACCTTCCCCCTACTGGAACCCCCAGTTGGCAGTTTGATACACCGATGGAGATGTCCATGACGACCCTGACATTTCAGATCGACGGCCTTTCCTGCGCGTCCTGCGTTGGCCGGGCGGAGCGGGCACTGGCGGGGGTCGCCGGCGTGACGTCGTCGTCTGTCAATCTGGCTACGAACAGTGCGACGGTCGAGGGGGCACCGGCAACGACCGGAATCGTCTCCGCGCTGGATGCGGCGGGCTATCCCGCAAGGTCCGGGACCGCGGTGCTGGACGTGAGCGGCATGTCCTGCGCCTCCTGCACCGGTCGCGTCGACCGGGCGCTCAAAGCCGTGCCGGGCGTGCTGGACGCGCAGGCGAACTTCGCCACGGGGCGCGCGACGGTGACGATGCTGGCCGGGACCGCGACGCCGGCCGAACTCGCGCGCGCCGCGACCGATGCGGGCTATGCGGCGACGGCGCATGAAGCGGCCAACACTGGCGGCCCGCAGGATCACGCGGAGGCGGCGACGGACCTTCGCGGCCGGCTGATCCTCGCCGCGATCCTGACCATGCCGGTCTTCGTGCTGGAGATGGGGTCGCATGTCGTCCCCGGCATGGCGGACTGGGTGGAGGCCACGATCGGGCGCGAGACGTCCTGGTGGGCACAGTTCGCGCTGACGACGCTGGTGCTCATCTGGCCCGGCCGCTTGTTCTTCGAGAAGGGCATCCCGGCCCTCCTGCGCGGCGCGCCCGAGATGAACTCGCTGGTGGCGCTCGGGACGCTGGCGGCCTGGGGTTACTCGACGGCGGCCCTGCTGGCCCCGGGCCTCTTTCCCGACGGCACCCGCGCGGTCTACTTCGAGGCGGCGGCGGTGATCGTGACGCTCATCCTGCTCGGCCGTTGGCTGGAGGCTCGCGCCCGGGGCCGCACCGGGGCCGCCATCGCGCGGCTGGTCGGGCTCCGGCCCGCCACCGCGCGCGTCCTGCGGGACGGCAGGGCGGAAGAGATCCCGCTGGACGAGGTCCGGACCGGCGACCTCGTCGCGATCCGGCCGGGCGAGCGGCTTGGCGTCGACGGGACCGTGACGGAGGGAGCCTCCTGGATCGACGAGAGCATGATCACCGGCGAGCCGGACCCGGTGCGCAAGACGGAGGGCGATGCCGTCACCGGCGGCACGGTCAACGGCTCCGGCGCGCTGACGCTGCGGGCGGGGGCGGTCGGGGCGCAGAGCGTCCTGTCGCGGATCATCGCGATGGTGGAGGAGGCGCAGGGCGCGAAGCTGCCGATCCAGGCGCTGGTCGACCGCGTGACGGCCGTCTTCGTGCCGGTCGTGATCGGCCTCGCGCTGCTGACGGTCGCGATATGGCTGGTCTTCGGGCCGTCTCTGGCCCTCGTCGCGGGCGTCTCGGTCCTGATCGTCGCCTGCCCCTGCGCCATGGGCCTCGCCACGCCGACCTCGATCATGGTCGGCACGGGGCGCGCGGCGGAGCTGGGCGTGCTCTTTCGCCGGGGCGATGCGCTGCAGGCCCTGCAGGGCGCGAAGGTGATCGCCCTCGACAAGACCGGCACGCTGACCGCCGGGCGCCCCGAACTGACGGCGCTCGTCCCCGCGGGCGGATGGGACCGGGACGACGCCCTGCGCCTCGCCGCCGCGGTCGAGACCCGCTCCGAGCATCCGATCGCCCGCGCGATCCTGCGGGCGGCGGCCGACCTCGATGTTCCCGAGGCGACGGGCTTCGAGGCGCATGTCGGCCTCGGCGCGACGGCAATTGTCGAGGGTCGGGCGGTGCTGATCGGGGCCGAGCGGTTCCTCGCGGCGCGCGGGATCGACCCCGCGCCGCTCCGCCGCGAGGCCGACGCCATCGCGGCCGAGGGGCGCACGCCGCTCTGGCTCGCCGTCGACGGCCAGGTCGCCGCCGCCATCGGGGTCGACGATCCCGTGAAGGCCTCGACCCCCGACGCGATCCGCGCGTTCCACGACATGGGGCTCAAGGTCGCCATGATCACCGGCGACGCGAAGACGACGGCGCAGGCGGTCGCGGCACGTCTCGGCATCGACCACGTGGTGGCCGAGGTCATGCCCGGCGGCAAGGTCGACGCGGTGCGCGCCCTGCGCGCCGAGCACGGGGCCGTGGCCTTCGTCGGCGACGGCATCAACGACGCGCCCGCCCTGGCGGAGGCCGACGTCGGCATCGCCATCGGCACCGGCACGGACGTGGCCATCGAGGCCGCCGACGTGGTGCTGATGGCCGGAGAGCTCGACGCGGTGATCCGGGCGCTGACGGTCAGCCGCGCGACGATGCGCAATATTCGGCAGAACCTCTTCTGGGCGTTCGCCTACAACGTCGCGCTGATCCCGGTGGCGGCGGGGGTGCTCTATCCGGTCACGGGGACGCTGCTGTCGCCGATGCTGGCGGCGGGCGCGATGGCGCTCTCGTCGGTCTTCGTCCTCTCGAACGCTCTGCGCTTGCGGCGGGTGGGATCGTCAGTCGCATCCGAACCGGACGACCGGCGCAATGCACTGGAGGTCCCCGCATGAACATCTCCGAAGCCGCCGACCGCACGCGCGTGCCGCCAAAGACGATCCGCTATTACGAGGAGATCGGCCTCGTTCACCCCTTGCGCGAACCCAACGGCTACCGCCGCTTCCGCGCGGAGGATGTCCACAAGCTCGCCTTCCTCGGCCGCGCGCGCGCGCTTGGGTTCGGCATCGATGACTGCCGAGTGCTTCTAGCGCTTTGGGAGAACAAAGCGCGGGCCTCCGCTGAGGTGAAGCGGATCGCGAGCGAACATCTTGGGTCGATCGACGCCAAGATCGCCGACCTGCAGGCGATGCGCGGGACGCTGGCGGAGCTGGTCGAGGCCTGCGCCGGCAATGACCGCCCTGATTGCCCGATCATCACGTCACTCGAGACCTGACGGAACCTTCCAGCGACGGAAGGCAGTTCGGAGTAAAACGAATAAGGAGACACGGAGAGATGGAACCCATGATGAATGGCGGCATGGCCTGCGGGCTGCCGATGATGATCGGCATGGGCCTTGTCGCGGCGCTTCTGGTTGCGACGCTCGTGCTGGCCGCTGCGGCCGCAATCCGGTATCTGCGATCCGGTTCTCCGACGGAGGCGAACTGATGTCCTACGGACGCTTCTTCGGCATGATCGCCACGTCAACGCTCGTCATGTACGGGCTGATGTATCTCAACACCTACGCCTGGGATCACGTCTGGTTCAGTGAGAGCCGTGTCTACATGGCGTTCTGGATGGGGGCCGCGATGGCCGTCATCATGCTGGCCTTCATGCTTGGCATGTATGCGAACAAGGTAGCCAATATTGCCATCCTCATCGGCAGCATCGTCGTCTTCGCGGGTGCGCTGTTCCTGTTCCGCAGCCAGGTTCTGATCGGCGACGTGGCGTGGATGAAGGCGATGATCCCCCACCATTCCATCGCTATCCTCACATCGCGCCGCGCGACGACCGAGGATCCCCGTGCGGCCAAGCTCGCGGCCGAAATCGTCGAGGCGCAGGATCGCGAGATTTCCGAGATGGAGTACCTCATCCGCGATATCAGCGCGAACGGCCTCGCCGGGCCGGACGCCGCGACGGGTGAGGCCACCGGCGAGGCGCCGGTGGAGACCTTGGCACAGGCGCTCGCTACCCCCGAAATCGCCGCCATCGACCCCTCGCCCATGTCGCAGGTCGAGATCGACCGCGCGCTCGGTGCCCCCGCCTCCTGCACCTTCGCCCGCGCGACCGATGCCGACCCGATCCTCGCCACCAGCGCCGACGGCCGCGGCGTGACCAAGGTGTCGGGCTCGCTGATCATGCTGTCGGGCGACGCGACGACGCTCACCGCCGACGGCATGACGATGACCCTGACGCCGGACGGGGAAGACGGCGCCGAAACCCGGCCCGCCGATCTCGTCTTCGACCTCACGACCGAGCCGCCGCTGCGCGTGGGCTATCGCGGCGAACTGGTCTGCAACCCGTAAAGGAAAGACACCATGCCGAAGGATACCGCGGACAAGAAAGCGGACAAGAAAGCCGTCCTCTACCGGATGGTCATGCCCGGGCATACCTGCCCTTACGGCCTCAAGTCGAAAGATCTGCTTGAGCGCGAAGGCTTCGAGGTCGAGGACCATCACCTCGAGACCCGCGCCGAGACCGACGCATTCATGGCGGAGCAGGGCGTGAAGACCACGCCCCAGACCTTTATCGACGGCGCGCGTGTCGGTGGGTTCGACGATCTTGAAGTGCACTTCGGCAAAGAGGAAGCGGACCTGGACGGGACGTCCTATACACCGATCATAGCGCTCTTCTCGGTGGCCGCATTGCTCGCAATCGCCTTCGCCTGGGTCGCGCTGCCGTCGATTTTCGCCTGGCAGACCCTCGGCTGGTTCATCTCGATCTCGATGGTCCTCCTCGGCCTGCAGAAGCTCAAGGATGTGGAAAGCTTCTCCACCATGTTCCTGAACTACGACCTGCTGGCCAAACGCTGGGTCCGCTACGGCTACGTCTACCCCTGGGTCGAGACCGGCGCGGGCCTCCTGATGACGGCGATGGTCTGGGACTGGCTGTCGGTCCCCTCCGCGCTCTTCATCGGCGGCGTCGGCGCGGTGTCGGTTGTCAAGGCGGTCTATATCGACAAGCGCGAGCTCAAATGCGCCTGTGTCGGCGGCGACAGCACCGTCCCGCTCGGGTTCGTCTCGCTCACGGAGAACCTGATGATGGTCGGCATGGCCGTGGTCATGGGGATTGTCGCTCTGACGTGAGCGACGCACCGCGCCCGAAAGGCAACCCGCCGTCGCGGCGCAGTCTGCTTGTAGGGGGGCTCGGACTGGCGGGCGCTTATACGGGGCTGCGCTACGGCATGCCCGTCCTGTCCGAGCGGCTGCGCGGGCTGGCATTCGACCCGCTCGGCCGGCCGAAGGGGTTCCGGCGGCTGACCTCAACGGGCAGCGTCAGCGGCGGCACGGCGTTCGATCCGTTCATCGGCCTCGACGCGACCGCCCCCTCGGTGACCCCGTCCTGCGACGGGCTCTTCGACGCAGGCGGAGCCCCTGGCGCCGACCCCGTCCCCGTCGCCTACTTTTCCGACTACAATTGCGCCTACTGCCGCGTGCTGAGCCCGCGCCTCGCGGCGCTGGAGGGCGCGCGGGTCACGTGGCACGAACTCCCCCTTCTGGGCGAAGGGTCGATTGTGATGGCCCGCGCGGCGCTCGCCGCGGGGCTGCAAGGCGCCCATGTCCCGTTCCACGAAGCACTCATGCGTACGCCCCGACCCTCGCCCGAAGGGATCGCGCGCATCGTCGCCGACCTCGGGCTCGACGCAGCGCGACTGCGGGCGGACATGAACGCCCCTGCCGTGAAGCGGATGCTCGACCGAAGCCGCGCCGTCGCGGCACTGTTCGGCTTATATGCGACCCCGTCGATGGTCGTCGGCCGGACATTGGTGATCGGCGCCGTGGGCGACGTCACGCTCGACCGCCTCCTCGCACGGGAAAGGGCGGACGGGCCGGTGCCCGCCTGCGCCTGAGCCTCAACCCTCGGGATAGATGGTGAACACCTCCGTCGTCCCGTCCCGCTTCATCAGCAGGACGTCGAACACATCGCCGCCCTCGCGCGGGCCCATGCCGGGCGTGCCCATCACCATGCCGGGCACCGACAGCCCGATCGCGTCCGGACGCTCGGCCAGCAGTCGGTCGACATCGGCCGCCGGCACATGCCCCTCGATCACGTAGCCGTCGACCCGCGCGGTGTGGCACGACATCATCTCCTCGGGAATTCCAAGCGCGATCTTGAGCGTTTGGAGCGCTTCATCCTCCATGTCCTCGACACTCACCTTGTGCCCTTCCATCGCCATGTGCTCGACCCAGGCCCCGCAGCAGCCGCAGGTCGGGGACTTCGCCGTATGGATCGCCTCGGCCATGGCGGAGGCGGGGAACAGACTCACGGTCAGCGCGAGAAGCAAGCGGCGTGCGGGCAAGGTGGATCTCCGATCGGATTGCATTTGCGGGGAAATGGGATCCCTCCCGCGCGGGAGGGCAAGGGCACTGGTTGATATGCCGCGGCAATCGGTGATGGCATGTCCGGAAGCGGAGATGTGCCGCAGTTGCCGCAGCATGATCCGAATATTGCAGTCGAACGGCGATCTGACGGAAAAGTGCCCAACCTTCCTGCGCCGGACCCCCAATCGATCATTTGACACGGCGTTTCGTGGTCCCTACTTGCCTCGACATGACCGCGCTAGCCGCCCTTTCCCATTTGATCCGCACGGCCTTGGTTCTCGCATTGGTCGTGTTTTTCGCGTTCGGGTCGCTGGCCGGTGCGGCGTCCGCGGCGACGGGCGACCATCACGCCCCCGCGACGGCGATGGACGGCGATCACGATCACTTGGCCACCGGGACCTGCCCGTCGCAAGGCGAGTCCGCCGCACACGAGATGGGCGACGGGTCCTGCTGCGTCGGCACCTGCTCCACGATCCTCGGAGTCGCGCCCGTGGTGGGTCCGCCCGTCCGCCGGATCACCGATGTCGAGCCGTTCGATCATCCGGTTTCGGCCCGCAGCAGCACGACAGAGTTCCTGCGCCCGCCGTCTCTGACAATCTGATCGCGGCCCATGTGCGGGCCTGACCTTCGGATCGGTCCCGCCCTGCCGGGACCAGCTTCAGACGACCGGGACACTCCATGACCTTCAAGATCCTCGCCGCCGGCCTCATGCCCGCGGCACTCACAGCCTGCGCGGCCGCCACGCCCCTGCCAGATACGAGCTATCTCACGGCGCCGGCCGCGCTTTCCGTCGCGCCCCGCACGACGGGATACGCCGATCCGCTGCGCGGCTACACCGCGCGGCCCGTGACCGACCCGGGCGACTGGCGCGAGTTGAACCGCTCGCAGGAGGGGAGCTGATGCGCGGGTTCAAACGCGCGAGTCTCCTGCTGCCGCTCATCGTAGCTGCCTGCGCCACGCCCGCCCCGCGCGACGTCGCGGCCCCCGACGCGGGCTTCCGTCTCGTCGCCGACAGGACGCAGGCCGTGACCGGTCGCCGCTCGGTCTGGCTGCAAAACGGCGCGCAGGCCAGGCAGGTCGCCGGCGAGATCCATGCGCTGACGCATCGCCGGACGATCACCGCGGATACCGCCGTGCAGGTGGCGCTTCTGAACAACCGCGGGCTGCAGGCGTCCTATGCCGCCATCGGCATCTCGGCGGCCGAGGTCTGGCAGCAGGCAACGCCGGAGAACCCGGTCGTGGGCGTCGGACTTCTGGGCATCGGCGCGCCGGAGCTCGGGCTGTTCCGGGCGCTGGAATCGGTGATTGCCGTGAACCTCCTCGACCGGCCGACGCGCGGTCGGCGCGTGGCGCTGGCCCGTGCCGAGTTCCGACAGGCCCAGATGCAGGCCGTCGCCGACACGCTGTCGTTGGCGGCCGCCACCCGCACCGCCTGGATCGACGCCGTCGCCGCGTTCGAGACGGTGACGCTGCTCGCCCAGGCCTCGCAAGCGGCGGACGCCTCCTCGGAGCTGGCCTTCGAGCTGGGCAGAACGGGCGCGCTCAACCGCGCCGGGCAGGCCCGCGAACAGGTCTTCGACGCCGAGCTCGCGGCGCAGACAGCGGAGGCCCGGCTCGCCGCGGCGACCACCAAAGAGAATCTGACGCGGCTGATGGGGCTCTACGGCACCGAGGTGGACTATTACGTTCCCGACGTTCTGCCGGACCTCCCCGGCGGGCTGCGCGGCACCTCGGGCATCGAAGCGATGGCGCTTGGCAACCGGGTCGACCTGGAAGTTGCGCGGTTGAGTCTCGCCGCCACGGCGCAGGCCTACGGGCTGAGCGATGCCACCCGCGTGCTGAGCGATCTGACGGTCGTTGCCGGGGTCGAGCTGGAGCGCGAGGACGAGGACGGCGATGTCGAGACGGTGACCACGCCGCAGGTGGAGCTCGACTTCGCGATCCCGATCTACGACACCGGCCGCGCTCGGCTGAGAAAGGCGGAGCTCGCCTACCTGCAGCAAGCCAACGTCCTGGCCGAGACGGCCGTAGCCGTCCGGTCCGAGGCCCGCGTGGCTGAGACGCGATATCGCGGCAACTACGCCATTGCGAGGCAATACCGCGACGTGGTCCTGCCGCTGCGGCAGGAACTCAACGACCAGGCGCTGCTCGCCAACAACGGCATGATCACCAGCACGTTCGAGCTCTTGGCGGACATCCGCGAGGGGCTCGCCAGCCAGCTCGACGCGGCGGAGGCCAAGCATCAGTTCTGGCTCGCCTCGGCCGGGCTGAACGCCGCGATCTACGGCGGCGTGGGCGCGTCCGGCGGCGGCGAAGATGCCGGCGTCGAACTGGCCGGCGGCGACGAAGACTGACCCCACTCACCCGAAAGAAGGAACGATCCCATGCTGAATCGACGTCAACTTCTCGGAACCGGGGCCGCGGGCGCCGCCCTCGTCACGACGCAGGCCTGGTCGCAGACCGCGAACCGCAGCCTGCCCGAAGCCGCGCTGACCGATACGGCCGGCACCCGGGCCCCCGTCGCGCCGACCTCCGGGCCGGACTTCAACCCCGTCGTCACGCTCAACGGCTGGACCCTGCCGCACCGCATGAAGGACGGCGTCAAGGAGTTCCACCTCGTCGCCGAGCCGGTCGAGCGCGAGCTGGCCGAGGGCACGACCGCCTATCTCTGGGGCTACAACGGCACCTCGATCGGCCCGACCATCGAGGCGGTGGAGGGCGACAGGGTCCGCATCTTCGTGACCAACCGCCTGCCCGAGCACACCACCGTGCACTGGCACGGGCTGATCCTGCCCTCGGGCATGGACGGCGTGCAGGGGCTCAGCCACCCCGGCATCCCGCCCGGCAAGACCTTCGCCTACGAGTTCGACCTCGTGAAGTCGGGCACCTTCATGTACCACCCGCACGCCGACGAGATGGTGCAGATGGCCATGGGCATGATGGGCATGTTCGTTGTCCATCCGAAGGACCCGGCCTTCCGCCGCGTCGACCGCGACTTCCTGATCATGCTCAACGCCTACGACCTCGACCCGGGCACCTTCGTGCCCCGGGTGATGGAGATGACGGACTTCAACCTGTGGACCTGGAACAGCCGGATCTTCCCGGGCATCGACCCGCTGGTCGTGAACAAGGGCGACGACGTGCGGGTGCGCGTCGGCAACCTGACGATGACGAACCACCCGATCCACATGCACGGCTACGACTTCAAGGTGTCCTGCACCGATGGCGGCTGGGTCCCGCCCGAGGTCGCCTGGCCCGAGGTATCCATCGACATCCCAGTGGGCGCGATGCGGGCCTTCGACTTCAAGGCCGATCATGAGGGCGACTGGGCGATCCACTGCCACAAGTCGCACCATACCATGAACGCCATGGGCCACGAGATCCCGACCTTCATCGGTGCCGACAAGTCGCGGGTGACGCAGAAGATTCGCGAGCTGCAGCCCGAATACATGCCGATGGGCACCGCCGGCATGGCGGACATGGGCGAGATGTCGATGCCGATCCCCAGGAACACCACGCCGATGATGACCGGCTGGGGCAAGCACGGGCCGATCGAGATGGGCGGCATGTTCTCGGTCGTGAAGGTGCGGCCGGGCATCGCGTCCGGCGACTACGCCGATCCCGGCTGGTACGACAATCCGCCGGGCACGCAGGCGGCCGAATGGACCGGCGAGGTGCCGGAACCGATGCAGGTCGCGGATGCTGTGACCCGCTATACCGATCCGCCGCGCTCGCGCGGCTGATCGAACTCCAACCGAGCAGTTCGCGACAATAAAAAGGAGTCTTCCAATGAAGAAGACATTGACCGCCCTCGCCCTGACCGGAGCGCTCGCCGCCCCGGCCTGGGCGATCAGTTCCCACGGCGCGGCCCATGACGGCGCCGTCCTGCACGCGGACTCCATGGCCGTCGGCTATCCGGGCGACCCCTTGCTGATCGACCGTACGATCCGGGTGTCGATGCTGGACGCATCCAACGGGGCGATGGCGTTCGATCCGGCCGCGCTCGACATCCGGCAGGGCGAGACGATCCGCATCGTCCTGACCAACGAGGGCTCCGTCGCCCACGAGTTCGTCATGGCGAGTCCGGAGGAGATCGCGGATCACCGCGAGGAGATGCGCGGCATCGCCGACATGCCGCACGATGCGGACTTCGCGGCCCGCGTCGCGCCGGGTGGTTCCGAGACCCTCACCTGGACGTTCTCGAACGACGGCACGTTCGAGATCGCCTGCCTCATTCCCGGCCATTCCGAAGCCGGGATGCGCGGTCGCCTGACCGTGAGCTGACTCCCTACACCCACGACATCCAATCAATCCAAGGAAACACCATGACCAGACTGACGATCCTCACCGCCGCGATGCTTGCCCTCGCCGTCCCCGCCTTCGCCGCTGGCGAACACGACGGCGGACATGGCGACGAGATGGCCATCGGGATGCCGGGCGACGCCGCCCAGGTGGACCGCACCGTCGAGCTTTCGATGGTCGAGACCGACGACGGCGAGATGCTGTTCGAGCCCCGGGACCTGTCCTTCGACAAGGGCGAGACCGTGCGCTTCGTCATTACCAATACCGGCGATCTCGAGCACGAGATGGTCCTGGATACGTCGGACGAAATCCAGGAGCACAAGGCGCTGATGGAGGAGTTTCCCGACATGGCGCACGACGATCCGAACGCCGTCCGGCTGGAGCCGGGCGAGACCGGCGAGATCGTCTGGACCTTCGCCAACGACGGCGCCTTCGAATACGCCTGCCTGATCCCCGGCCACCACGAAAGCGGCATGCACGGCCCCCTCGTCGTCAACTGAGACGCCGACGGCTTTCTTTCACCCAACCCCATCAAGGAATACGACATGAAGAAGCTCATCCTGTCGGCCGCCACCGCGGCCACCCTCGCCCTCGCCCCGTCGGCGCTTCTCGCGCAGGACGCCGCCTATACCAAGGGCAGCGTCAAGGCGATCGACGCCGAAGCCGGCAAGGTCACCATCATCCACGAGGAACTGGTGAACCTCGAGATGCCCGCCATGACGATGGTGTTCAACGCCGACGAGGAGACCCTCGCGCAGATGTCCGAAGGCGAGGAGATCGAGTTCGTCGCCGACCGCGTCGAGGGCAAGCTCACGGTCGTCGAACTCAAGGAATAGGATCGATGCCCTACGGGGCATCGTAACCGGAGCTGACGACCTGTCGGTCGGCTTCGGTTCCCGGATCGGGATCGGTGTCCCCCGTGTGCCCGGTCCGGGACTTTTAACATCCTGAAAGATCGCTCCGATGATGAGATATCCTCCGACGCGCAGCGCGTTCGGACTGGTTCTGCTATGCTTGGCCGGCATTGCGGCACCCGTCGCCCCTGCGCATTCCGCAGCTCATACGAGCCTGGAACCCACCGGCCGCGTCACCCAGCTTACCGACACGGTGGGCGAGATGGCTGTCGACCTGCCCGAAGCCCTCGCCGACCGCCTGCCCGCGCGTCTCGAGGCCGACGGTCAGCAGCGCCGGGATTCGCTGCGCTTCGAGCCTTGGCAGATGCTCGACGAGCTGTTCCGGTCCGATATCGTCTTCCTGATGCGCCACGGCCCGACCGACTGGTCGATGCGTGATATCAAGAACGTGGCCCCGACCGACTGCGCCAACCAGCGCCTGCTGACGGCCGACGGCGCAGACCGGATGGGCGATCTCGGCCTGCTTCTGGCTGCGAACGACATCCGGCCCGCGCGCATCGTCACCAGCGAATGGTGCCGCAATCAGGCCACCCGCGACGACCTCGTCGATGGCATGGCGGTGATCGATCCGGATTACGCGGCCGGTATCGACCTCGTCACCAATCCGGCGCTCAACCTGCTCCTGTCGCTCCAGGGTGCCCCCGATGTCGAGGAACTGCGCGAGCTGATCTCGACCTGGGACGGTGGCGACGGCACCGGCCCGCTCCTCGTCATCTCGCATTTCACCAACATCGAGGAGCTGACCAACTTCACGGTCTACGAGGGCGAGATGCTGATGATCGATCCCAAGCGAGACAACCGGGTGTTGGGCTACGTCCGGCTGCGATCGGCCGGGCCGGACGTGGGGCATTTCGATTGATCGACGGGCCATTGTCATCGGCTGAATGCCCCGAGATACGGAGCTGTACCAATCGATTAAATTCCGCGATCACACATTCAGAATAGAGATCTTTTTCTTTCCTTACAGCGCGGCAACGTTGGGATCGAGGTCTTCAGGACGAGCCGGACGACCAGACCAGCACCACCGACGGCAGGAACCCGTGCGCTGTCCGCCGTGGGGCCCATCGAAGGACTGGATGCATGACCGCGAACGACATCAGCAGACGGTCCCTGATGGCCGGCGGTCTTGGCGCGGCGCTCGCGGCCGGGCTCGGCGGACCGGTGCTGGCCGAGCAGCGCAACTCCGTCGCCCATCTCCGCGGGCCCTATAACCTCGGAATGTATCACCGCCACAACTTCGCCTACCGGATCGGGGCGGGGATGCACTTCTTCCACTCAAAGCAGCACGACCTGCT
>JBBQDX010000103.1:0-13667 GCA_038320125.1 Rhodobacterales bacterium
CGCCATCGATGCGTCCGTCACCCGGGCGGGCATTCCCGCCAGCACCGCGATCCGGGCAAGCACCACCTCCGCCAGCGCTTTCGGCGACGCAGGGGCCGGCCTGCTGGCCGCGATCCGGCGGATCGGGTGATACCTCGCCGGTCTCATCGCGATCATCCTGGCCCATCCCTTCATCCCCCCTCCGCTGCCCGGCGTGTCCGCATCGCCCGACTCTGCGACCGCGCGGGTCGCGAGCGTCATGATCCCGTCGTCCGAGGGCATCGACGGCATCGCGCCGGGAGCGGCGGCGATGTCGATCATCGTCTTCTCGAGTTCGGGCGCGGTCCTCGACGCCTTCGGAGCGGGGGATTCTATCGTCGAGATCGCCCGCCGGGCGGCCCTCGGGGCACGCCCCGAACGCCTTTCCGAAGTGGCGGAGGCGCCCTCGCCGATGTCGGCCCTGCTGGCGCGACTGCGATTCGTTGCGCCCTACGCTTTGGGCCTCGACACGATGGTGGCCCCGTAAGCACCGTTCCAGCCGCCCTTCGTCGCGCGCTGCGTCCTGTTAGGGGAATACCCGCGCATGAAGTTTCGGGATCCGCGCGGGTATCCCACACGCTGTCCGGACGCGCTTGACGCAGGACCGAAGACCATCACGGCCACCGCCGGTGCCGGCGCGGGCACGATCGGCGGGGTCCTGGCGATGCCGGAACTCGGCTCAAGGCCCTGAGGCGTCATCGGCACCACCTCGGGCGGCGACCTCCTCGTCGCCCTGCTCCTCCCGATGGGGGTCTCGATTACTCTCGGCAACATCTTGCCGCCGACGTCCGTCCACCTGATCCGCGCCACCGCCATGGCCCCTGCCCTCCCGGCGATGGAGGTGCCGCGGCCGACGGCGCGTCTTCTCCTGCGGGCGCAAGTCCACCGCCACACCGCCGGTCGCGCTCGCCTCCCCATCTCACCGCGGGCACTGCGGAGGCGGATATCGACCGGAGGAGCCGGACGACCCTGGCCGATGCTATCCCGAACGATATCTTGCCCTTCGCGGTTCTTCCTCGGCCCTGCCATGCCGATGCAGGGCAGCACGCCCGGGATCGCGGTGGCGGTCGTCACCGGACGTCCCGGCGTATTCTCTTCCTCCGCCGCCGTGATAGGCTACCTCCATGCGAAAGCCCGGTCCCGCCCTGCGCGTCCCTTCCGCCGCGACCGGTCGCGCGCTGCCCCGCCAGTGGTGGCCGATCGATGCCGTGGGGATCGCCCGCCTCGCGGGGCTTGCCCTTCCGAACCCCGCAGGCGTCACGGCGCGCCGGACGATGCTACGGCTGTGAACGGCATCTCGCTGACCGATCCATGGGGCCTCGCCGCCGTCGCCCTGGCAATGGCGCTCGGCGGCATCCTCAAGGGCGCGACCGGAGCGGGCCTGCCGGTCATCACCATCCCGGTGCTGGCGAGCCTCTACGACGTCAGAACCGCCGTCGCGGTCATGGTCCTGCCGAGTCTCGTCACCAATGCGCGGCAGATCTGGATCTTCCGCGCCGCCCCCGTGGACCCGGCCTTCGTCCGCATGCTGTCGATCGCTGGCGCCATCGGCGCGGGCCTCGGGACGCTGGCGCTCGCCTGGCTGCCGCCGGTCTACGTCCAGACCGCGATGGTCGCGATCATTGCGGTCTACATCGCGCTCCGCATCGCCCGCTCCGACATCCGCCTCCCGATGGAGACCGCCGGGCGGTGGGTCGGCCCCGCCGGCGTCGCGGGGGGCCTCCTGCAGGGGGCGGTCGGCCTTTCGGCACCGGTCGCAATCACCTTCCTCAACGCGATCCGCCTCGAACGTCCGACCTTCATCCTGACCGTCTCGGCCTTCTTTGCGGCGATGTGTCTGGTGCAGCTCCCGATCCAGGCAGCCAATGGCCTCATGACGGCGGAGACGGCCCTTCTCGGAAGTCTCGCGCTCGTTCCCCTAGCGATCTCGCTGCCGCTCGGAGAGTGGATCGGCAGTAAAGTCAGCGCGCAGGTCTTCGACAGGCTCTTACTCGTCTTGCTGTCGGTTCTCGCCCTCAGGCTGTCGTTCGACCTGATCCATTGACGATCGGCTTGACGGCGGAGCGACGAACGTGCCGGTTGCCATAAATCGAGTACGCCCGTCCGGCCTTTCGGGCGGCCTCGGAGCCAATCCGGTGTGCCGGCGGTCGTCTCAGGATGACGTGCGATCGGACCGCGCGCCTCCGTGCACGAGCTTGGCCGGTCGGTGCGTCGGGAGCGAGCGCCGCAGGGTCACGTGCCCTTGCCGACAGGGCGCCGGAGCAGACCTTCGCGCCCCAGCCGGTCGGACCCCTTGCGCAAAGTCGCGCGGGTCGGGTCGAGCTGCCCCATCGGGACGCGCTCGGACGGCAGCTTAACGCCGGGGCCATATCCGCCATCCTTGCCGAGGCGGCGCAGGGCGCGCGCCATGCCATCCCGTCCGATCTCTGCGCCCCCGACCCTCATGGATCGGTTGACCGATCCGATAGGTTTCCCCCCCCATATCGCAGGCTCCGGGACCGTCGCAATCGACGAAGCCGAAGTCGCCCGAAACCCGGTTGCGATCGGTCGGATGGCTGTTACGAGGTGCTTGTCCAACCCGGGGAGTTGAAATGGCCGAATACGTGATCGATACACCGCCCGTCGTGGCGCTTCCGGTTGCCGGACGGGACGACCGGTTCCCGGTCCGCCGCGTCTACTGCATCGGGCGCAACTACGCGGCCCACGCCATCGAGATGGGGCACGATCCCGACCGGGAGGCGCCCTTCTTCTTTCAGAAGAACCCGAACAATCTCGACCCCTCCGGCGAGTTTCCCTACCCGCCCCGCACGTCCGACGTGCATCACGAAGCGGAAATCGCCGTCGCCCTGAAGTCCGGCGGCACGAACATTCCCGTCGAGCGCGCGCTCGATCACGTCTACGGCTACGCGCTGTCGCTCGACATGACCCGTCGCGACCTGCAGGGCGAGATGAAGAAGGCGGGTCGGCCTTGGGAGATCGGAAAGGCGTTCGAGCGCTCGGGACCCATCGGTCCGATCCACCCCGTCGAGGCGGTCGGCCACCCGGCCGAGGGCGCGATCACGTTGAAGCTGAACGGCGAACTGCGCCAGGAGGGCGACCTTAACCAGATGATCTGGAAAGTGCCGGAGATGATCTCCTATCTGTCGGAGTATTTCGAGCTGGCGCCCGGCGACGTCATCATGTCGGGCACGCCCGCGGGCGTCGGCCCCGTCGTGCGGGGCGACGTGATGGAAGTCGCCGTGGACGGCCTCGGCAGCCTGTCCGTCACGGTGGTCTGACAGCGATCAGGGCGCGGGGCTTACGGTCCCGCGAAAGCGCATGCCGCAAGGCGGGCAAATCTTGCCTCAACGCTGAAGGCGCGCAGATCGATCGCTACCGAAGGGCCGCAGATCGATCGCCGCGACGGACTGGCCGGTCTGGCCCCCCGCGCGGCGGGTCCATCGCGCGACCGACGCCGAATCGCGTGCCGGTGGCGATCGGATCGCCGGGCGCAGACGGCGACCCCGTCGCTTGCGAAGTCAGCCGGGTCGGCGTGTCGAAGATCATGTCGAGCGTAGGGCCATCCCGGCCTGTCCCGCCTTCACCGAGAGCGCGATGTGCCCCCGTGCGGATAGGCTCGGGGACGGATCGCGCTCCCGAGCCTGTTTGCCCATCGGGCGCGACCTCCGCGGGGCCCTCGGCATCTCCCGCCATCGCGGGTGCGACCCGCAGAACCTCCCGACAAAGATGCGGCGCGTCCGGCGGTACGTGGGGCGCGGCACCATCGTCCGCAGCCGCCGGGCCGGCAACCCCGAGGAACCCGGCTATCCCGGCGAGGGGACGATGCCTTGCGGTTCATGATCGTCCGGAGGGGCCTCGCGCCCGGGAGCGCCTCTCTGGTGGCAAGCCATGCAACGCGGACGGACCACGACCGGCACGACCTCCACCACGTGCGATGCTGCGGGGCCAGCGACTGAAGGGAAGGCCGGTCCCGGGACGACAACCTCCACCACGCCATCGCGCAGGCATCACCGAACAGGGCCTTCCGCCATCTCCTCAAGCCGGCTGACATGGTGCGGCGAAGCCTACCTCTGCGTTCGCCGCGCAAGCCGATGCATCCGTCGCCCGATCCTGCGAGCTTAGAGCAGGACGTGGCGATCGTCACCGCCTGCGCGACGTCCGACCCCGGAGACGCCTGTCGCAGGATCACGATCCGTCTCGAGGCGGTCCATGCCCCTATTGCGCCGCAGGCCCGAACGAAAGTGCGTCCGCCCGGCGATCGGCGCCCTCGGGCGGCTCACTGCCCCGGCAAGCCACCGGAAACTCTTGGAGCGCGGCAAGCTCATGCGGCGCAGAGGCCCCGCCAGCGCCGGTCCTCCCGCGGGCCTGCCGCGACCTGCCCGGTCATGATCGCGGCCCCCGCGCATCGACCGCCGCGGCGGCGGTCCTGCTGTCGACATCCACCCTCCCGCCCTGTCGGCGACGAGTTGCGCAGTCGTCAGGAATCTCGCCGGCGGCATGATCGACCCGGAGCGCCTGATGTGCGGTCATGGAAGGCTCGGCAGGTCGGCGTTTGTCTCCCGCGGCAGCGCACCGGCTCCATAAGTCGCACCGTTTCATCGCAGACGGGGAGCGCCCGCCCCGGGTTCCGGCCCTCCCGCACCGCGTCGGCGCCAGCGATCGGCATGTCGATTCCAGTCGGGCCTCTGCCGATGTGGATCGCATCTGGGACCCCCTGGCGCTGCCCCCCCGACCGGCCGGAGATGCCCCGCCTGATCCGCCTCCCCTGCGTCGAAGGAGACTGCGGCGCCGCGGACGCCCGCATGACCGGACGGCGAAGCATCCTGGCGACGGAGCTTGGCGGGATGACAGGCACGGCGGCCCTGGTCGCCGGGTTCGCGCAAGCCGGTGCTGCACGACCCGAGCCCGGTGCCGGGATTGCCCCTCACCCGCCGAAGGCCGGACCGCTGCACTCCGCACCACAATTGGAGCCGCACCCAACCCCGCGACCTCGCCGCCTTCGCGAACATTGTCACATGGCCCCGACGCCCCCGTACCCCGCCGCACAGGCTGGCGGTGCGCTCACCGATCGCCAGCGGCGGGCGACCTGTTCACGCCCGGCAGAATCTTGCGCCGACCGCAAACGGATGAGGGCTGCCCGCAGGGATCACCGCGGCCGACCGCTTCGGATCGCGGCCCGTTTCCTCACCCGGATACAGCCAGTCGGCCTGCACAACAGCCATCCGTCTTCGAGAGACAGGAACCGTTCGCCGCCTGCCCTTACCGACCGGCAATCATCCACGCTCACGCAGCAGAGCCCGGATCGATGCACCCTGCCCTCCTGTCCCCGAGTGCCGGGGATGCCGGCCCGAAGATTAAGCAGGCCGCGCGCCGGTTCCGCACCGCGGTGCCGGCCCCGGAAGCGCCGCGTCGCGGGCCATCTCGCCCCTAGCCCTCCCCCTCTGCCTGCGTTGGCAGTTCCGCGAGTCTCCGCAACCCGAACATCGTCAGGAACGCTCGCGTCATCACCAGCGTCTGATGCGCGCTCTGGGCGAGATCCGCCGCCAACGCCGCGGCCCGCGGGTTTCCCCGAAGTCGCGCATCCCCGTGTCGTATCCGTCCCGCGATCTGCTCCGGCGTCCCATTGATCGACAGGCGACCGCGACACAGATTTCCGAGAGGGGTCCCGTCCCGCCCCGATCCTTGCCACCAAGGGCTCACCGGACCTTCCGCCCTACAGCGCCTCAGGTAATGGGACGTGGCGGAAGGGGGAGCAACCGGGGCGATCCGGCTTCCAAACGATAAGGACGCCTCGTTCGGTTCAGGCAAAGCAGGCAAGATTTCGGTCCCGCCCGCTCCGCTTTTGCCGCCTGGGGTCCCATCAGAGTAAACGTCGCTCGCATTGACCCCGGCCTCCACCAGCGCTCTGCACTGCAGGTACGTCGACTGGCAAGCCGTGGACGTGGAGTTATCCATGTAACCGGCGAACATGATCGAAGACCCCGAATCGCTCCCTCCCGACCGGACGGCCCGGCATGGTCATGGAAGGCTCGTCTTCGGCAAGGACCGAATCGACGCGGAGGTTCTGGCGCGCATGGGACAGGCGCTCGATCTCTCGCCCCGTCCAAGCGCGCGAGCAGATCGCGTGCCTGCGCGAACTGTCGGGAGCACAACGCGCGCTCGTAGGGGACAGAATTGCCTGCCTGACACGGAAAAAACCCCCTCTCACCCCCCACTCCGACGCCAAGCTGCGGCCAGGATCCGCAGGAATGAACGTGACATCAATGCCATCAACGCAGCGTTGCATGCTCGGATCGCGCACGACCCGGCCCTGGCGCGACGCTTCGCAATCCTCGCATCCATTCCGGGCATCGGCGAGCAGGCGGGCTTTGCGCTGATCATCGAGATGCCCGAACTGCGGACAATCGAGGGCAAAGCAGCCGCTGCGCTGGCAGGGCTCGCTACTCGGGCCAAGCAGTCCGGCGGGCAGGTCGGGCGCGCAGTCTGCCAAAGAGGGCGCAAACCACTGCGCGATGCCCTCCATAGGCCCGCCTTCGTCGCGGCTCGGTTTAACCCCGATTTGCGCAAGCTCTCCGTTCTCGCCAGCGCCCTGCTCGCCCAGGATCGGCTTTCGCTGGCGGGGGGCACCTGATCGCGACGGATGCTCAAGCCTGTGCTGGGGGACATGCTTGTGCCCGACGAGATCCGCCACCGCGTCAAGTTCGCCACTGGCCTTGCCGGACGGCGCTGCTGGCGGGCGCGCGAGAAGCGGCGCTGTCCGGCGGCATGTCTGTGACTCCCTGGTCGCGGAGGTAAGAAGCATGTCGGTCCTGTTTCCGATTTCGGGAATGGCCGAAGTGACGGGACAGATACCTTCCATCAGCAAGCTGTCGATTTTCGTACCAGAACCTGTCGTATGCCACGCAGCCGGGCGCTGAATCCTTGCGCCCGACTGCCAGTTCCCCAGGAGGGGATGCGGGCGACGACCTTGATCTCGAAATCGAACCTCGCAAGCCGGTTCACGCCGATTGCGGTCCAGTTGGGATAGGGTAATTTCGGAAAGAAACGCTGTTTCTTAATCATGAATTCGGCGAACTGTGCCTCGGGGTCGGTGTGGAAACCGGTGACGTCGATGATGTCATCCGTCGTGCACCCCGCGGCCGCCAGCACGGATTTCAAGTTCGCGAAGGCGCGCGATACCTGCGCCGCGTAGGTCGGCTCGGGCGTGCCGTCCTCGCGGCTCCCGACCTGCCCCGATACGAACAGAAGGCCACCGGACCGGATCGCGGGGGAATATTCGTGAGCCTCGTAAAGCGCGTGGCGGTTCTCGGGAAAGACGGGTTGGCTCTTTGCCATGACGGGGTCCTTTCTGCCGGGGGGCTATGGACGACAGGGGGTGGCAGGCAGGACACGTGCGACGATGATGGAAGACACCGAGCCCGGCTTTCCGCATCGGCCCGCGCGTCATTTGCCGAGAAGGGATTCTCGGTAACCTCGATGGACGATCTGACGGCCGCCGCCGGCCCGACCCGCGGCGCGCTGTATCACAACTTCGGAGATGAGCGCGGGCTGCTGGCCGCCGTCGTGGACCAGATCGACGCGGAAATGGCAGCGCGCGCCCGTGCCGAGGGGGGGACGGCCGAAACGCTCTGGGAAGGGCTGCTGGCAGAGGGCGGCGCCTATATCGAGATGGCGCTCGAACCGGAGGTGCAGCGCATCGTGCTGCTCGACGGCCCCGCTTTCCTCGGTGAACCATCGCAATGGCCCAGCCAGAACCGCTGTCTTCATGCGACGCGCGAGGCCGTTACACAGTTGCTGGCCGACGGAATCCTGCGCCCGGTCGATATCGATGCGGCATCGCGCCTTCTGAATGGCGCCGCGATGAATGCCGCACTCTGGGTCGCCGCCAGCGAGGATCCATCGCAAACCCTCCCCAAGGCCCAGAGGGCCTTTCGCCTGCTTGCCGAAGGACTGCTGGCCGCCCGCTGAGGCTTCGGGACGCAGGAGCCGGAGCACGTTGTCTCCACTTGCCGGGGCGAGCTTGTTGCAAGGTGTTTCCTTCCATTCCATGAACCGGATCGCACCATCGAACCGTCAGATGAAGCACCCTCCGATCAGGCCCGGGCGCAGGCCGCTCGGGCGCGGGCGCAGGGTATTCCGGCGCAGTTGGCCGGGTAGCAGGCGCAGCAATATGGCAAGATCACGCATTCGGTCGATTACGCGAAACAGGCGACGACCGGATCCCTTCTCGCGGCTCTCATCCCGATTCCTGGCGCACGTGCCGGCTCTTTCGGCGGGTGGATGCGTGCATGGACGCACGGCGTCCCGGCGCCAATGACCCGACCGCCCGCCGCCACCTACATAAATCGGGCCAGGGCGAAGTTCGGATCGCTGGCCGCGGGGTCGTTCAATGCGGCAACCACCGCATGCCCGATCCCGCCGGAATGTTTGAACCCGTGGCCCGAACACGCGGAGACGACATGGATTCGATCGTGCTCGGGATGCCGGTCGATGATGAAGCCATGATCCGGCGTCACCGCATAGGCGCAGACGGCGCTGCGCCGGGCGGCCGGCCCTACGCCCCGGATCCGCCCGCGAAGGTGCCGATCGAACAGGACCTCCGCTTCACCGGGACGGACCGCCCGGTCCAGCCGGTCGGGCGAACAGGTCTCCCCATGTTGCTCGGAGGCCGCCTTGAACGACGTCTGGCCGGGCAGGACGGGGAAGCTGTAGAAATAGTCCCCGTTTCCGGCACCGTGCTGCCAGATGACGACGGGAAGTTCCCGCAATACATCGAGTTCATCGGGCTCGGTCTCGAACCAGTGCAGGACCTGCCGCCGCACCGCGAGCGTCGCGTCGTACACGCCGCCGAGGAGCGGTCCGGTCCAGATGCCGGCCGCAACGATCACGCGATCGGTAGAGATTGTCCCGTTGGTCGTTCCGATCCTGACGCCGTCCGGGCCCTGCTCGACGCGGAGGACCTCCGTTTCGGTCAGGACGCGGGCGCCGCCCCGCCGCGCAAGGGCCAGCTCGCTCGCGATGATCCGCTCGGGAAACACATAGCCGGCGCTCGGCTCGAAATAGCCGATATCCGCCTCACCCACGCCGATCAGCGACGGATAGCGGCCACGGATCACGTCCGCGTCGAGCGCCTCATGCGCGATCGCGTTCGCTTCGGCGACGGCGATCGTGCGGCGTACGAAATCCGCCTTGCCGTGGTGCAAGGTCGGCGCGGCATCGCTGCCGATCATCAGTGCGCCGCATTCGACGAGCAGCGTCTCACCGGTCTCGCGTTCGAGCTCGCGCCAGATCGCATGCGACATTGCCACGAGGGGGACGAACTCCGCGCCTTCGCCGATTGCGAGACGCGTCACGCGGGTCTCGCCATGGCTCGATCCGAACCTGTGCGGCGGGTCGTGCCGGTCGAGGCCGATTGCGGAATAGCCGGCGCGAACCAGTTGGTAGAGCACCGAGCTTCCCATGGCCCCGAGGCCTATGACGACGACGTCTGCATGCATGTCCGCGCTCCTATGAAGGGTCGACGCGGCACGCGCGCTGCGAGCCATGTTGGCGCGGGGGCCGGTGCGCCGCCGCCCTGCGATGGATGCGACCCGGCCGGTCAGTCATGGCTTCCGGTCGCCAGGAGGATCTGTTTCCAGATCGCCGTCTCGTCGATCAGGGTATACTCGCGCCGGATTGCCGCCGTGCCCGCCTCGCCGAAAGGTCCGTATTCCGCGTGGCTTACCCCCATCACATGAACTTCCGCTCCGGTCGGCGTGCCAAAGCGGCCGTAGCCGGAATGGGACCCCTGCAACGACCATCGCACGGCGGCGCGCGGCGGCAGGAGTGGATCGGCGCGGCCGATGACATGGTGGATCGTGACGACGGCATCGGGGAAGGCGGCGCGCAAACCCATCCAGAACCCATCCGCATCCCGCCAGCCGAGGCCGTTCTGGCCGCCCGCATAGAACAGGCTCGCCGCACGGTCGTAATCCCGCGGGACGCGATCGAGATCGGCGGCCATGATCGCCAAAATCGTCCCGGCATATCGCGCCCCCCATTCGTCATCGTTGCCTGAACGCGTGTAGGGTCCGGCGACGTCCGTCGCGGGGGTCATGGGCTTGACGCAAGCGTCCGGGCCACCTTCGCGCGCGATCAGGTCGCGGGTCCAGTCCACCACGTCGAAGCCGAGCTGGAGGACGACGGCCGATTGGTCCCGAACCAGCCATTCGTCGTAGATCGCGTCGTCGCGGATCGCGCAGTCGGCAAGGATCCTGTAGGCGACCTGCCGCCCGGTCGGCCGGCCATACATGCCCGGATGGCTGTGGGTCGCGGTGCAGATCAGGCGGTGTGAGGACAAAAAGGCTTCGGAGGTGGTCGTGGCGCCCTCCGGATCCGCGCACCAGATCACGTCCTCTCCAAGATGCTCCCGGTCGGGAAACTCCGCCAAGGTGTTCATCGTGGCCGCGATGATACCGGCATTGCCCACCACCACGCTGGCGGCGGATCGGACGACGAGCGTCGGCGCGTAGCGGTGCCTGAGGCTGCCGATCCGGCGGTCCTCCCAGATCTCCTTCGTCACGCCGTTGATGAAGTGCGGGACGTCCCGCCATTTCGGATCGAACCCTCTCATGCGCGTCTGTCTCCTCGAGTTGATGCGGGATGGCCAGGCCGGGTCGCAGGTGCGGCAGCCGCCTGTATGTAAGCGTCATTGACCGCGCCGCGCCCCATCTGGAGACCGAGACCGGCCAGAAGCGGCGCGGCCTCGTCGGGGTCGAGCCTCACGCCGAGACCGCGGAAGCTCGACGCGACGTGGTCGGGCGTGCGGCAGCCGACGACCGGAACCACGGGGAACGGGGCGAGCCGGAACAGCGCGAGCATGGCCTCGGTTGGCGTGACGCCGTGACGATCGGCCAGACGCGCCAGGCTGGCCCCCCGCGCGCGGTTCGTCGGACTGTCGTAGTTGCGCGCCGCCACGTCGTCGAGGCTGTCCTCCCGGATCTTGTCGAAATAGCCGCGCGCCTGCGACGAATAGGGCACGGCCAGGACGCCGGCCCGTCGATGCCAGGCGACCATGCCGGCCTCCATCGCCTGGAGATCGCCGGCCGCGGTGCCGGGGTTGCGCTTGGCGAGACTCCATTCCGCCTGGTTCGCCCGGAACCCCGGCCACCCCGATCGCCGCGCCGCCTCCTGCGCTTCGGCAAGCCGGGCGGCGGTCCAGTTCGACGCCGCGTAGCAGCGGATCAGCCCGTCGGCGACCAGCTCCTCCAGAACGCCGAGGATCGCCTCCGCGGGTGTGCCGGGATCGTCGCGGTGCAGGTAGACGAGCGGCAGGCAGTCCGTTCCAAGATTGTCGAGCGCCTCGGCCACGTCCTTCCGGAGGCTTGTCCGGTCGAGCCGCGCCGCAGGGTTACCGTGAAGTCGGGGATGGCCGATCTTGGTGGCGATGACGATACCCTCGGGGCGGCGGTCTTTGCACCAGCGCCCGAGCATCTTCTCGCTGCAACTCCGCTCGACCTGCGGCAGCCAGTCCGCATAGACATGCGCGGTGTCGATGAAGCACCCGCCCGCCTGCGCGAAGGCATCGAGAAGCGCGTAGGAGGCACTCTGATCGAGGTCGCCGCCAAGGCGGTTGCCGCCGAGGTAGATCTCCCCAAGCTCGAGCGACGTTCCGGGCAGGAGGGTCATCGCAGGCCACCGAGGCGCTCGAAGGTCTCGAAGATCGCATATATGTCCCGCCCGCCCTGCCGGGCCGCCTGCGCCGCCGCCATCACCTGACGCACCGACGACAGGATCGGCAGCGGCATCGCGTCGCTCCGGGCGGTCTGCAGGATCATGTCCACGTCCTTGGCCGCGGTATCGATGTCCGACGGGGGCGCGTCGAAGTCGCGGGCCTTCAGGATCGGCGCCTTGAGGCTGAGCTGGCGCGAGCCCAGCGGCCCGGCCGCGAGCACGTCGATCATCAGCGACAGATCCAGTCCACCCTTCTCGCCGAAGGCGAGCGCCTCGCCGATCATCGCCGAATAGGTCCCGATGACGAGCGAGTGGACGAGCTTCAGGTATCCCGCCTCCTCGCCCGATCCGACATGCAGGACCTGCGACGACATCGCCTCGAACGTCGGCCGGGCCTGCGCGAACGCATCCTCGGACCCCGAGGCGAAGAGCGTGAGCGAGCCTTCGGTCGCCGGACCGATGCTGCCCGCGACCGCGCCGCGGAGCACCCGCGCGCCGGCCTCGCGCGCCGCCGCCGCCACCTCTGCGGATACGGCTGGCGTGACCGTCGAGAGATCGGCGTAGACGGCACCCTCGCGGAGGTTGGCGACAACACCGTCCGGCCCAAGGGCGACGCGACGCAAGGTGGCGTCGTTCATGATCATCGACAGCACAATGTCGGAGCGGCGGGCAAGGTCCGCGACCCCGTCGCAACCGCTGCCGCCCTTTCCGACGAAGGCCGCGACGCGGGCCGGATCGGTGTCGTGGCCGATCACCGGGAAGCCTGCCTTCCGCAGGTTTGACGCCATCGGCAGTCTCATGCGCCCGACGCCGATGAAACCTGCGGTCGTCATGGCCGGCCCTCGTGTTCGGATCGGTTGGCATGCGCGATGATCTGCGCCATCACGGCGATCTCGTCGAACACCCGCCATTCGCGCGCGAGCTTGCCGTGTTCGATCTCGAAATGCGAGGCGCCGGGGATCGCGACCGGCGCCCCGTTCGCCGGTCCGTAGGCCGGCGCGCCCGTATAATGCCCGCGCAGCATCCAGATGACGGCCGCGCGCGTTCCGATCTCGTCATTCTCGCGGATTGCGATGTCGAGGATCTCGATCTGGGCATCGGGGAACCGCGCGAGAAGATTGATGATGTCGCCCTCGTAGGCCTGAAGGCCCTGGACGCGCTTCATCCGGGTCGTGTGGCAGAACACTCGTCCCGAAACGAAATCGCGGGCGCGGTGGAACAGACGCCGGTTCCAGACGGTGGCGTAATACTCCTGGCTGAGGGCGCCTTCCGCCCTGTGGCGGTCGGGCCGCGCGCCCGAGACGCCGATCCTGGCAGGATCGGCGATCCGTTCGGCAAGGGCCATCCCGGTGACCGGGGCGGCGCTTATCGGCGTTCCGGTGACAGGACTCCTTCGGGCAAGGTCGGTGGCGATGGCGGGGGGGTCGAGGCCGAGGCAGGTCACGACGGCGTATTCGTCGCGGGCCAGCCATTCCTCCACGATCCGGCCGCCGCGGACGAGGCAATGCGCGACCGGCCGGGAAACGTAGTCGCGCCCCGGCGGCTGGCCGTAGATGAACGGCCCGCTATGCGTGCCGCATTTCAGGACCCGGTGCGACGAGATGAAGCCGTCGCGCCCCCTCGGCTCCCAGACCACGTCTTCGCCCATGCCGCCGCCGCCATTGGGAAAGGCAGCCATCTTCTGCAGGCTGTTCTGGATGACGATCTCGAGGTCGTAGGTCTCGGCATAGGTGTTCAGTCCCTTGGTGTGGTGGCGTTCTGCCGACAGCGGCCGAGAAGGATGCTCCATGGGACAAATACTGCATGGCAGCGCCAAGACCACGCACGCCGTCCGAGCGGCGATACAGCGATCGCAAGCTTCGGTCACGGAGCTGGCTGAGCGTTACAGCCTCAACGAGAAGACGGTTCGGAAGTGGCGGAAGCGGACCTCCGTCGAT
>JBBQDX010000104.1:0-13655 GCA_038320125.1 Rhodobacterales bacterium
ACACCGGGCGGTCGGAGGCCGAGGGAGATGCGCGCGTGCGGCTCTCCACCGATGGGGCAGGTTCCCGGCACGACCCTGCACTCTCGCCGGAATGGCCCGATGGAGGAAGCCCCCGAGGTGATCGGAGCCGTCACGGTGGGCTGGGCATCTGCCGCTTATGGTTGACCCGTTGAGGTCAGAACAGCCATGGAAACAATCCTCGGCGTAAAGTTCCTTCACGTCCTGGCGAATTTTCCGGGACCGGCTCCGGTTCGGCTTCGCCGCGGGTCATCGAGCCGAGCACTCCCGATCCGAACGCTCCGCCTGAAGGATCGTTGCGTCGGAAGATCTACCGATGCCGAGATGCCGCAAAGAAGCGTTCGGACCTTTTGCCGAGGGGCACCGGATCCCCAACGTCCACGTCGTTCGCGGCCAGTCATCGGCGGCCGGCGGATGGCCCTGCCGGCAAGGCTGCGGCTCCCGTCGAGCCGAAGGGGGGTCCCGATCCGGCGAACGGCGCCTCGGGCCCGTGACGGGACGGTGAGGGAGGGTGACGGTGTCCGCACCGATCAGGGGGGCGGCGGGCGGCTTGGACGCTCAGTATGTGGCGCGGCCACCGGACAGGTCGAAGACCGCACCGGTGGTGAAGGAGTTTGCGGGGGAGACGGTCCAGGCGATCATCGCGGCGGCTTCCTCGACCTCGAGGAAACGGTTGCGGGGAATCTTCGAGAGCATCCAGGCGACATGTTCCTCGCTCATCTGCTCGAAGATCGGCGTGCGGGCCGCGGCGGGGGTGACGCAGTTCACGGCGATGTCGTGCAGGCTCAGCTCCTTGCCCAGCGACTTGGTCAGGGCGATCACGCCGGCCTTGGAGGCGGAATAGGCCGAAGCGTTGGCGTTGCCTTCCTTGCCGGCGACCGAGGCGATATTGAGGATGCGTCCATATCCGGCGGCGATCATTCCGGGTACGACCGCGCGGTTGACGTGGAACGTCCCGGTCAGGTTGACGGCGAGGATACGGTTCCAGTCCTCCAGCGGATATTCGGCGACCGGCATGTTCGGCCCGGCGATGCCGGCGGAGTTCACCAGGATGGCGGGCTGGCCCAGCCCCTCGACGGTGCGGGCGAGGGCGCCCTCGACCGAATCGTAGTCGGTGACATCGCAGACAACGGCGAGCGCCCCCTCGGCGATGGCGGCGGGCTGGTCCGACAAGCAGTCCCAGCTTGCCACCCGGGCACCGTCCGCGACGAGCTTGCGCACGACCGCAAGCCCGATCCCCTGCGCCCCTCCGGTGACGACCGCAACCTGTCCTTCGAGTTCCCTGTCCATGCCCGTTCCCTTCTTGCCTGCGACCTTCTAGGACGCACAGGGGCGGGAGGGAAGCGGTCTGGAACCCCGCGTCGGGTCGCGGCGTCTTGTGAGAGGAGGCCCGATGTTACCGGATTACGAAAGACGACTGGGACGCCTCGACAGGCTGGCCGACGGGCTCGACAGCCGCTACCGGATCCCCCTCACGCGGATCCGGTTCGGTTGGGATGCGATCCTCGGTCTGGTTCCCGGTCTGGGGGACGTCGCGGCCCTCGGCCCGGCAGGATACATCCTTCTCGAGGCGCACCGGATGGGGGCATCGAAGCGGCTCGAGTTGCGGATGCTGACGAACACCGGACTGGACCTCATCGTCGGGACCGTACCGCTGGTCGGGGACCTGCTCGACATCGGGATCAAGTCCAACCGGCGCAATGTCGCGCTTCTGCGCGCTCATCTTGAGGCCCTCCCCGACACGACAGCCCAGACGCGCGCATCCGGCGCGACCCGGTCGGTATGAGCGGGGATGCGGAGATCGATCCGGCGGCCGAGCATCCGGGACGCGGACGCGACGCCGGTTCGCCGATGAGGATCCCGGCGCGCGGCTGGCTCGACATCCTATGGCGGATCAAGGATGAAGTCGTCCGCGACCATATCGGGCTGGTGGCGGCCGGAATTGCCTTCTACGGCCTCCTCGCCATCTTTCCGGCGATCACCGCCCTGATGGCCTTTGCGGGGCTGGTCTACGCTCCGAGCGAACTCGTGACGGCGATGCAGGGGCTGACGGCGGTGGTGCCCGACGACGTGAGCCGCATCCTGCTCGACCAGGCCCGATCGGTCGCCGATACCCAGGGAGGCGGCCTGACGCTGGGGCTGATCCTCGGTCTGTCGCTGGCCCTCTGGTCGGCGTCGACCGGCGTCGGCAGCCTTATCGAAGGGCTCAACGTCGCCTATGACGAGGAGGAGACGCGGGGCTTCATAAAGCTGCGGCTGATCACGCTCGCGATGACCCTGGCGCTCATCTTCGGCCTGATACTCGCGGCGATCCTCATCGTGGCGGTGCCGGTGGCGCTGGCGTTCCTGCCGGTCGCGCCCGGCATGGCAACGGCGATCCAGTTGGTCGCCTATCTGCCAATGGCGCTGCTCTTCGTCGGCGGGGTGGTCGGCTTCTATCGCTGGGCGCCGGACCGCGCGCGCGCGAAGTGGCGGTGGCTGACGCCCGGCGCGCTGCTGTCCAGCGTCCTGTGGCTGCTGGCATCGGTGGGCTTCTCGCTCTACGTGCAGAACTTCGGGAGCTACAACGAGACCTTCGGCTCCATCGCGGGGGTGATCGTGCTTTTAATGTGGATGTGGATTTCGGCCTTTGTCGTGTTGCTCGGGGCCGAGTTCAACTCGGAAATCGAGGCGCAGACCGCGCGGGACTCGACCACCGGGCCGAAGGCGCCGATGGGAGAACGGGGCGCGGTCAAGGCCGACGAGCTTGGCCATGTCCGCTGACGGCGCGGGCGACCCTGCGGCAACTCCTGTCGCGGTGACGCCGGCCTTGCCGACCGCCACCGCGACCGTCATGCCTCCGGAACCGGCTCCCGCGAAACGGCCGCGTCATCCGCTGCTGGTGCCGGTCACCGGCATCTTCATCCTCCTGCTGATCAACGCGCTGACGCTCGCCTCCAGCTTCCTGATTCCAGTCACGTCGGCGGTGCTCGGGTACTTCATCCTCAATGCGCCGCGCCGGGCGCTGTCGAGGCTGGGGGTGGCCGCACCGGTCTCGGCCGGTCTCTTCACCGGCGCCATCGCCGTCGTGCTCTTCATCGGCGGGTTGCTCCTCAGCGATCCGATTTCGGAGTTCGTGACGGATCTGCCCGGCCTAGCAGGCGATTTCACGACCACGCTGACCGGTCCCGGCGGGCCGTTCGAATCCCTCGCCCGCGCCGCTGACGAGACCGAAAAAGCGCTGGAAGCGGGCGGTGCGGACGCGCCGATGCAGGTCGAGGTCGTCGACAACGTCGGGCTGGCGACCTCGGTAGCGTCGGTCGCGCCGGGCCTGCTCGGTCAGGTCATCTTCGCGATGTTCCTGCTGTTCTTCCTTGTGGCGTCGGGTGACATGTTCATCCAGAAAGCCGTGCAGGTTGCCGACCGTTTCGAGGACAAGCGCAAGACCGTCACGACGATCCGCACCATCGAGGCACGGCTGGGAAACTACCTCGGGGCGATCACGCTGATCAACGTCTGCCTGGGCATCTGCATCGGCACGGCGATGTGGTGGTGGGGCGTTCCGTCGCCCTGGCTGGTGGGAATGATGGCGACGCTGCTGAACTTCGTGCCCTTCGTGGGCGCGGTGGCCGGGTCGATCGTCGCCGGCGTCATCGCCTTCGTGGCCTTCTCGGACCCCTGGGCGGCGCTCGGCGTCTTCCTCACCTATTACGCGCTCACCGCCTTCGAGGGGCAGCTCGTGACCCCCGCGCTCCTCGGCCGCCGCCTGCGGCTCAACGTGACGATGGTGTTCCTCTCCGTCGCCTTCTTCGCCTGGATCTGGTCGGTGATGGGAATGGTCGTCGCGGTGCCGATGCTGATCGTGCTCAAGGTCGTCTGCGACACGACCCCCCGGTTGCGCAAGATCGGCCTGTTCCTCGGCGATGCGGAGGGTTTCCTGCCGCCTGAAGAGGACGGTGAGCAAAGCTAGAAGGGGAGCGCCCGCCCCAGAAGGATTGCGACACCGGTGGTGACGATGGCGATGCGCCGGGGCAGGGGACCGCGCCCGATGAGACCTCGGCTGACCAGCGCGAGGCCGAGCCCTACGGCGGCGAAGACTGCGAGCGCCGGCAGCGGCCGGGTCGAGAGTTGCAGGAGCTCGGGGTTCGCGATCATTGCCAGGGGGATGAGATAGAGCCCAACGCCCAGCGACATGGCGGTGAGGGCCACCCGCAGCCAGTTCTCGCCCACCATGCCGGCGGCGATGAAGACGGCGCCGCAGACCGGCGGCGTAATGGTGGACAGAAGCGCGAACCAGAACACGAAGAGATGCGCTTCCAGCGGCTCCAGCCCCAGCCTCGAAAGGGCGGGCCCCGCGACGGAGATGCAGATGACGTAGGCTGCGGTGGTCGGCACCTCCATCCCGAGGAGCAGGCAGGCCAGCGCGGTGAGCGCCAGAGCGCCCCAGAGCGAGCCGCCGCCCGCCGCGAGGATGAAGGACGTGATCTTGATCCCGAGGCCGGTGATGCCGAGGACGCCGATCACGATGGAGGCGCATATGATGATCGCGCCGATCATCGCCACCTGCCGCCCTGCAGCCACGCAGGCGTCGGCGAGACGGCCGGGCGCGCGCCGGAAGGCGGGTCCGCGGGCGTCGAAGAAAAGCAGAAGCGCGCCCGCCGCGATGGCCCAGACCGCGGCATACTGCGGCGTGACGCCGCTGCCGAACATCAGGACGAGCAGGATGGTGAAGGGAACGAGGAAGAACGCGCTGGTCACGATGAGGTCGCGGCGGGAGGGCCGGTCCTCGGCGGAGAGGGCGCGCAGGGTATGGCGGGTGGCGTAGCCGTCGATGCCGACCCAGACCGCCCAGAAGTAGAGAAGGGCGGGCAGGATCGCGGCGGCCATGACGCCGGTGTAGGGCACGCCGGTCAGCTCGACCATGACGAAGGCCCCGGCCCCCATGAGCGGCGGCATGATCTGCCCGCCCGAGGAGGCGACGGCTTCGACGGCCGCCGAGAGCCGTTTGGGGTAGCCCAGCCGCGTCATCGTCGGCAACGTCACCGCGCCGGTGGAGGCGACGTTGGCGGAGGCCGAGCCGGAGATCGAGCCGAAGAGCGCCGAGGAGAGCACGGAGACCTTGGCGGCGCCTCCCGTGAGGCGCCCCGCGGCGGCGGAGGCGAGGTTCATGAACCCGGCGCCCGCCTCGCCGGCGTTGAGCACGGCCCCGAAGATCACGAAGATGGCGACGACGCCGACCGAGACGCCGGTGAGCGAGCCCCAGAGGCCGCCTTCGGTGATGGTGAGGGTGCCGAGGAAGCTCGGGATCGGCGTGCCGGAATGGCCGAAGTCGCCGGGGATGTGTTGGCCGAGCAATCCATAGGCGAGGGCGAGGGCGGCCACCGTGGGCAGCGGCCAGCCGATCGCGCGCCGCGCCCCCTCCAGCGTCAGCACGAGCAGGAAGGCGGCCAGACCGATCTGGCCGGGGCCTTCGAGGAAGCCGTACTGGTCCTGCAGCGACCTATGGGTCCAGGCGATCCGGAGGCAGGCGGCGATGCCCGTGATGGCGAGTGCCCAGCCGAGGGCCGCGCCCGCGCGCGACCGGGCGCCGGCGACGAACACCCAGGGCAGCAGGAGCGCCATATGCAGGGGGCGGGACACGAGATTGGGAACGAGGCCGGAGAGGATGAGCCAGAGATGCGCGGCGATCGTCAGCGCCCCCAGGGCGACCCAGAGGGCGCGGGGGCCGCCGTGGCCGATCCGGGTCGTGCCGTGCGCCACCGTCGTCGGTGGGGTCGTGCCGTCCGCGATCATCGGCGGTCCTCCTGCGCCGCGCAGGGAGAGATTGCCGGTCAAGGCGTGTCAACCCCGAACGTCCCAGACAGCGGCCCCGACCGGCGCGGGCGGCCGAATGGTGGGCGATCGCGCCCTCCACGATGCCGCGTATCTCGTCGATGACTGGCCGACGATCGACGCCGTCGGGACGCTGCGGCTCCGGTCGCGACCTGCCCAATGGCCGGCTTCCACCCGCCTCGAGCGGCCGGGGCGCGACGTCATCTCCAGTCTTCCGCCCATTGTCGCGGCATGAGGTGGCGTCCTGTCCGTCCACGCTTCCGTGTACCGACGCTTGCCACGTTCCAAGCCAGCGCGCGGCGCGCCGTCGTCGCCGCAGGTCTGCCGTCCGGCCCTGCTTCCGCCGCCGCGGCGGCGGAGTTCGCGTCAGCCCTGCGGCAGGGCCACGCCGATCTCCTCGTAGTAGCGCGCGGCGCCGGGATGCACCTGGCTCTGCACCGCGCCGATCATCTCCGGCGTCACGGCGGCCCACCAGGCGGCGGTTCCGGCCAAGCCCTCCTTGCCCTCCCAATAGGCCTTGGTCAGCGCGTAGGCGGTGTCGTCTGACATCTTGTCCGTGCCGTAGGCGACCACGTCGAGCGAGGTCGTCACCACATCGGCATCCTGCCCGGCATAGGTGCCCGCCGGGATCACGACCCGGGTGCGGCCGGTCTCGGTCACCTGCGCGTCGGTCAGCGGCACCAGCGTCACCGGCATCGTCGCCGCGGCCTCGATCACGTTGGGCGCGGGGTAGCTTCCGGCGGTGACGAAGGCGTCGATCTGGCCGTTCTGGAGCGCCGCGACGGCGTTCGACAGCTCCGCATCCGCGATGTTCACCTTGCCGTCCAGGCCGAAGAGCTCAAGGTAATCCGCGCCCTCCGTCGCGCCGAAGCTGCCCGCGCCCAGAAGGACCGTCTTGCCCTCCATGTCCGCCAGCGTCGCGATGCCGCTGTCGGCGCCGGCCACGAAATGCATCGTCAGCGACGGGATCGGGAAGAGCGCGCGGATCCCGTCGAAGGCGGGGTCGCCCTTGCCCTCGAACGGACCGGTGGCCGCCTGCGCCGCGGTGACGAGCGCGGGCGGCGTGGTGAAGACGTAATCGGCCCCGCGCGCCCGGACCTCCATGACGTTCTGGACCGAGCCCTGGCTCTCCTCGACGGTGACGGAGGCTATGCCCGACATGGCCTCGGCCAGCTCCACGCCCATCTGGAAGTAGCTCGACCCGGCCTTGGCCGACTTGTAGGTGATCCGCTCCTGTGCGGCGGCGGGTGCGGCGATGAGGGCCAGCGCGGCGAGCCCCGGTAACAGCGTCGTCATCAAACCCATCTCGTATCCTCCCCGGACTCGGTTGCTGACGATTACCGTGACAGGGGTGGGGCAAGTGTCAAGCGGTCGGGAGCGCGCCGCGCCGGCGCACCGGGGGCGTGTCGGCAACGAACGGGTGCCCCGAACGACGAAGCCGCCGGTCTGGGCCGGGAATGCCAGGGTCGAACCGGCTCGATGTCTGGGAGGGCCACATGACACCGATTTTCCGCGCCCTCATGACGGGCGTCGCCATCCTCGCGGGCGGCGCCGCCAGTGCCGCAGAATGCATTGCCCCCGCGAACCCGGGCGGCGGTTTGGGCTTCAGCCGCCGCCAGATCGGAAAGATCATCCCCGACATCGGCAAGGTCGGCCAGCCAGTGCAGGTCACGAACCTCGCCGGTGCCGGCGGCGGCCGCGCGTTCAAGACCGTGGTGAACGAGCGCGACGATGCCGCCGACCTGATCGTCGCAGCCACCGTCACGCGCCTGGCGCAGGACGCTTTCGGCGGCTCCATGGCCGACCCCTGCGCTTCGTGGGCTCGATCGTCGCCGATCCCGTCGTCATCGTCGTCGCGGCCGACAGCCCGTTCCGGTCGCTGACCGACATGCTCGGCGCGATGAAGGCCGAGCCCGCCTCCGTCGCCTTCGCCGGCGGTTCGGCCGCGGGCGGCTTCGACCATCTCGAAATGCTCCAGCTCGCCGAGACCTACTGCGTCGAGGACCCGCGGTCGATCAGGCACATCGGCGTCGATGGCGGTGCGGATGCAGTCCCCCGGACCGTCGACGGCCTCATGCAGGCAATGACCGGCGACATGTCGGAGATCGTCGTATCGATCCAGTCGGGCAAGGTCCGCGCTCTGGCCGTCCTCTCCGAGGAGCGGGTCGAGGGCTTCGACATTCCGACCGCCATCGAGCAGGGCGTTGATATGGTCGGCGTGAATAGGCGCGGGCTCTACGGGCCGGGCGGCATCTTGGACGAGACGTTCGACGAATGGGAGACGCGGCTCCAGGGCGTTGCTCACGGCGCGAAATGACAGGCCGCGATGACCGCCAACGTCTTGGCCCCCCTCACCCGCATCGGCGACGATTTCCAGGCTTTCGTCGATAAGATCATCGAACGGCAGGCGGAGACGTCCCGCGAGATCGGCCTGATCCGGTGACAGGCCGATGCCTGCGGTGCCTGCGGTGGTGCGCCGCAATGCGCCCATGGAGCCGGTGCTGAGCGATCAGGGCGAAAAGGGGCGAGCGTTTCATCGGAGTGCCCGTCTTCCTCGGGGCAGTGTCCTATGGCATCGCCGGCCTGAACCTGCAGGTCGGGTTCAAGACGGATCCGGTCGGCGCCAGGACCTTGCCGCTGATCGTGGCGGCGGCAGCACTCATCTGCGGCCTCGTCATGGTCGTGCGGCCCGACCCGGATCTGAACTGTCCAACGGCGGGCGTCCGGGTCGCGTCCGCCGTCGCGGTGGTCACGCCGGTGGGCTATTCCCTGGCGCTCAAGCCCATGGGCTTCCCGATCCCGACGGCCATCACCGCGGTGATCCGCAGCTACCTGATCGAACCGCGCTGGCGGTTCTCGGTGCTGGCGGGGCTCGGACTGGCCGGCGGGCTCTTCATCACCTTCCGCTACGGGATTCGGCTGAACCTCGTCGGCTATCCGGGAGTGTTCTGACGGGGACATCATGTCGAACCTCGCGCCCGGGTTTACCGTTGCGCGCTCGCCCTGGACGCCGATGCTCGCCGTTGCCGGCTGTTTCATCATGACGATCGCCGGTGCGCTGCCCGGGCTCGGTCCGTCCAATGGGGTGGCGCTGCTGATCCCGATCCCCTTCTCGATGGGCTTCGACGCGACCGCCGCGCCGGTCCTGCCGACCTCGGTCTACCACGGCGCGATGTGGGGCGGCCGCATCAGCTCGATCCTGCTCGACATTCCCGGCGACGAGCCGGCGCTGATGACCACGCTCGACGGCTGTCCGATGGCGCGCGACGGGCGGGCTGGCGATGCGCCGGCGATCTCCGGCGTCGCGTCCTTCGTCGGCGCCCTTTTCGCCACGGTGATGCTGGCGCTGGTGGCCCCGGTGCTGGCGCAAGTGGTCTGTCGTTTCGGCCCGGCGGAGTCTCTCGCGCTCTACCTGCTGGTCTTCTCGACGCCGGGCGGCATTGCCTTCCGGAACCAGGCAAAGGCAGCTCTGGCCTGGGCCATCGGTCTCGGCATGGTCGGGTTCGACAATTCGAGCGGCTTCAACCGCTTTACCGGCGGCAACCTGCATCTCTCGGATGGGTGGACTTCCACGTCGCCATCTTTGGTCTCTGCGCGGTCTCCGAGGTCTTCGTCCTCATCGAAAGCCACAGCCGGGGCAGCGCCATCGGCGTGAAGCTCGGGAAGGTGACGATCCCGTGGCGCGATATCGGGGTGACTCGCCGGACGATGCGGCGCTCCTCGGTCGTGGGCTTCCTCGCGGGCGTTTTGCCCGGGGCCGGGGCCTCTCGCGGATCGTTTCTGACGCCGGCGCTAATGGTCAGTTCGGCACCGGCGTCGGCCGCCGCCGCCGCCGGCGGGCGCCTGTGCCGATGCTGATGCCGATGCTGACGCTGGGCGTGCCCGGCTCCGGCACGACGGCGGTGCTCCTCGCGGTGCTGATGACGCGCAACATCACGCCGGGCCCGACGCTCTTTGCCAACATTCCCGAAGTGGCTTCGGGCATGACAGCTTCGCTGCTGATCGCGAACGTCGAGCCGCTCATCAGGAATGTGCCGATGGTGAAGGGTTTCGTGAAGATCCTTCAAAGTCCCGCGAACCTCTTGCTGCCGGGCGTAATGATGGTCAGCTTCGTCGACATCCACTCCCTGACGGGCAGCTATCTCCATCTGCTGCCGATGACGGTGTTCGGCATCATGGGCTGGCTCTTCCGCAAGCTCGACATCCCGACGGTTCCGGTCATCTCCGGAACCCTTCCAGGCAACGCGATGGAGAACAAACCCGCGGCGGGCGATGACATTGTCGGACGGCGACTGGTCCTATCTCTTCTCCTCGGGCATCTTGATCGGTCTCTGGGCCGCCGCCAACCTCAACCTCCTCGCGCCGCTGTTCCTGCGCCGCATCATCAGGAAGCCGGCCACGCCGATGGAGGCGACGGCCGAGCCCGACCGCGCCGATGCGACCAGATTGACGAGCGACGGACCTGATGTGCTTGCCCAATCCCGCCCGTGCGCCGGCATGGTGACCGTCCGCATCCTCGCGCCGGCGGGCGTGCTACGTCGCGGCTCGGACGTAGCCGCGCAGGCCCGACCTCATCGCCATCGACGGCGGCTTGACCGACAGCGAGCCCGCGTATCCCGGACGCGGCGTCAGCAAGTATTCCCGCGCGCAGACAAAGGCGGAGTGGGGCGCGCCGATCGACGCGGCGCACCGTGCAGGTTGCCCGCTGATCATCGGCACGGCGGGCACCAGCGGGGCGGGCCCGGCGGTCGAGTGGCTGCTGGAGATCACCCGGGAGGTGCTGGCCGAGTCGGGGCGACGGGCGAAGGTTGCCATGCCCTGCTGCGACCGGGATGCCGGCGCTCTGATGGACACCTGGGACGGGGTGTCGTTCCTTCCGGCCGCGCCCGAGGTTGCCGCCGAGCATCTGCTGACCTGTTCCGACATCGTGGCGCTGGGGGCGGAGCAGGTGCAGGCCGCCTTCGACACCGGCGCCGGGATCGTCATCTGCGGGCGCACGACCGACACCGCCATCCTCGCCGTCCTGCCGATGGCGCTTGGCTGTCATCCCGGCGGGGCGTGGCGCGGCGCGAAGGCCGGCGAATGCGGCGCGCTGTGTTGCACGCATCCGGACACCGGGACGATCGGGATCCTGTTCGACGCGGCGGGCTGCACCGTCACGCCGATGGGCGACACCTCCCGCGCGACGCCGCGCACGGTGGCCGCGCACCTACTCTCCGCGAACTCCGACCCCTTCGTCCTGCACGAGCCGGGCGGGCACCTCGACGTCTCGGCGGTGACCTATATCGCCGAGGGCCGCGGGGTCAGGGTGGAGGGGAGCGAATGGATCGTCGCGCTCTATACCTCGAAGCTGGAGGCCGCGCGTGTTGCGGGGCAGGGGGCATGTCCCTCGTGCGGTCCGCGACCCGCGCTACGTGGCATAGATCTACGACTACTGCGCCTCGCTGATGGCGCGGGCGCGGGCCAAGGTGGCGGAGTGGATGGGCGACTTGGCCTGCGATCCGGAACGTCGGCGCATCGGGGTGGCCTCGACGCTGGGCGCGCTCGACCCCGGCACCGCTATTCCGAACGAGATCGGCATCCTGGCGCAGGGGGGCTCCCCGGATGCGGGCGTGGCAGGCGAGGCGGCCAAGACGGTCGATCCGCTCCTGCTGCACCGCCCGCTAACGGCGGATGTGCCGATGCCGACCTTCGCCTTTCCCCCCTCGTCCCCCAAAGTCGACCTCGGGCCGCAGTACGTGTTCGTCCTGCACCACGTCCCGCGCCTTGACGATCCAATGGACGGGCTTCGGGTGGAGGTGCTCGATGTCGGAGCTGTCCGAGCTTGCGCGCATCCGCTCGAAGAACGCGGGTCCGTTCTGGATCACCGTCGACGTCTTCTGCGAGGACGAGACCTGCCTCCGCGTCGCCGCCGTGCCGACAAGGGACTTTGCCGCCCGTCTCGGAGTCGAAGCTGAAGCGCTTCGACCTGCCCGACCTCAAGGTCGCCAACATCAGCCTGCGGCAACCGCGACATGCACGGGGCCGCGTTGGCCTGCGTACTGTCGGGTCTCGACCTCCGACAGGACCCGGCCGGACGCCGGACGACCCGCTCCGCCCGACATCGCGCCGATCGGGGTGATACCGGCCGGCAAGGGGGTCGGGTCTGGCAGGCTGTGATTTCGGACATCGCGGGATCGACCGGACACGCGCGGAAGAAGCCCGGTCCGCAGGTCGCCAGACTGCACCCGGACCCTGCCGCCGGCTCCGGAACAACGGCCGATCGGGTCACGTTCGCGGACTTGGTCGAGGATTGCCGGCATCGCAGCACGGCTTGGGCAAGGGCGAAACGAGGGTCAAATGGTGGGCGACCCAGGAATCGAACCTGGCGTGCGTCTCCGCGAGGGAGTTACAGTCCCCTGCCACACCTTGCGGCCTGTCGCCCACTGGCGGCGGGGATAGCGGCGGCCCCCGGCAGGGTCAAGCGGTGTTGTGGCCGCCCGTCGGGACCGCGATAAGGACCCGTCATGCGAAAGGGTCGGACATGGTGCAGAAGCCGAAATGGGTGGTCGAGAAGGAACGCGACCGCCGCGCGGCGGCGCAGGCGACGGTCTGGCTGTTCGGGCTGCACGCGGTGCGCGACGCGCTGTCGAACCCGCTGCGGGAGCGTCTCCGGCTGGTCCTGACCCGGAACGCCGCCGACCGGCTCGGCGATGTCGTGCCCGCCTCCGAGATGGTGCCGGAGATCGTTGACCCGCGCAGGTTTCCCGCGCCGCTCGATCCCGGCTCGGTGCATCAGGGGGCCGCGCTGGAAGTCCGGGCGCTGGACTGGGGGCGGCTGGAGGATCTGGCGAAGCCCGGGACCGGGCGCGCGCCAATGCTGGTGCTGCTCGACCGGGTGACGGACCCGCACAACGCAGGCGCCATCCTGCGCTCGGCGGAGGTGTTCGGCGCGCGCGCCGTCATCGCGCCGTCGCGGCATGCGGCCCCCGAGACCGGTGCCCTCGCCAAGACGGCGTCGGGCGCGCTCGAGCGGCAACCCTATCTGCGCGTCGCCAACCTCGGGAATGCGATGGAGCAACTGAAGGCCCTGGGCTACGTCCTCGTCGGCCTCGACGGCACCGGGGAGGAGACGCTGGCGGCGGCGGCGGCAACGTTGACGTCGATGCCCGTTGCCATCGTGCTGGGGGCGGAGGGGCCGGGCCTGCGGGAGCGGACGCGAGCGCTCTGCGACCGGATCGTGCGGATCGATCCTGCCGGAGCCTTCGGCTCGCTCAACGTATCGAACGCCGCCGCCGTGGGGCTCTTCGCGCTGGGCCAGGGGCGCCACGGCTGACTGATTCGACGGCGGGCCGCGAGGCATCGCGCAGGCTCACGCTTGCAAACTTCGTCGTGATCGGAACTTTTCACGAACGGTGGGGTTCTCCACATGTCTGACGAAGGCGGACCTGGAACTCTCGCCTTCATGTTCACTGTCCCTCGTTCCAACACCTCGGGGTCCGCGCTTCATTGTTGCGGACCCTTTTTTTATTTCAGGCGGCGGTCATGGAGTTCTCTGCGGACGCTTTTGATGTCCCCCCATAAGACATTCTCTTCGCCGGACAAACCTTCGTATGCGTCGGCCTCTCCGCCAACCCGGCCCGCTCCCGCCGCCCCGTTACCCGTCTTGTCTCGCAGCAAGGCAAGCAGGTGATCGGCGTCAGCAACCGGTCGTGTCTCGAATCTGGTGGAAATTCTCTGGCGGCGCGCTCTGGGCATGTGAATGGTCGTGCTCTCAGGCGGCGAGGTCAATGAACATTGCTTCGATGGGCTGAGACAAGGTTTCCCAGCCATCGATCTTGCGCATC
>JBBQDX010000105.1:0-13582 GCA_038320125.1 Rhodobacterales bacterium
CGCGTGGCCTCGATGAGGCGCGGCAGGTGGTCGCCGACCTTGCCCGCCCCGAACCGCGCGATCAGCGTCAGGCGGCCCATCTCGTTGGCCGGGTTCAGCGTCTCGATCAGGCGCTTGAGGTCATCCTCGGTCGTCGTCGGCCCGCATTTCAGCCCGATCGGGTTGATCACGCCGCGGCAGAACTCGACATGCGCGCCGTCCGGCTGCCGCGTGCGGTCGCCGATCCAGATCATGTGGCCCGAACCCGCCAGCCATTGTCCGGGCCGCGTGCTGTCCTCACGGCAAAGCGCCTCCTCGTATTCGAGCAGGAGCGCCTCGTGCGAGGTGTAGAAATCGACGGTGTGCAGGTCCGCGTTGGTGGCCGAGGTCAGGCCGGCGGCGGTCATGAAGTCCAGCGTGTTCTGGATGTTGGCCGCCATGTCCTTGTATTGCTGAATGCCCTGTCCCTCGGCGAAGCCCAGCGTCCATTGATGGACCTCGTGAATGTCGGCGAACCCTCCCTTCGAGAAGGCGCGCAGCAGGTTCAGCGTGGCGGCGGCCTGGGTGTAGGCGTCCAGCATCCTCACGGGGTTCGGAATGCGGGCCTCGGGCGTGAAGGGCAGCTCGTTGATGATGTCGCCCCGGTAACTGGGCAGCTCGACACCCGCGACGGTCTCGGTCGCGGCGCTGCGCGGCTTGGCGAACTGGCCCGCCATCCGCCCGATCTTGACCACGGGCACCTTGGCCCCGAACGTCAGGACCATCGCCATCTGCAGCATCACCTTGAAGGTGTCGCGGATGTTGTTGGAGGAAAACTCGGCGAAGCTCTCGGCGCAGTCGCCGCCCTGCAGGACGAAGGCCTCGCCCCGGCCGGCTGCGGCCAACTGGCGTCGCAGCGTCCGCGCCTCGCCTGCGAAGACCAGCAGCGGATATCGCGAGAGCTTGCCCTCGACCTCCCTCAAGGCCGCCGCATCGGGATAATCAGGCATCTGCACCCGCGGTTTCGCTCTCCAGTCAGTCTTCGCCCACGCCATCCTGTCCCCTCCGTCCGCCCGTGACGGCTTGCCCTAGCGCATCGCGCGGGTGCCCGCAAATGCCGGTTGGGCTTGCTCCGCCCTTGCTCCGCCCCTCCGCTGCGATTAGCGGGGGCGCATGGCGCGGGCGCCCTGCCCGAAGTGATGCGAGGAAAGACGAGCATGGCGGGCAGGACCGCAGGTGCCGACGCGAGGCGGGCGCCCAGTGAAAGCGCTGCGCCCGGCGGGACCGTCCAACCGCGCGCGGTCACGGTCACGGTTCCCGCGAAGCCCGCCCACTACGTCTTCATCCTGCTCGACCGCTTCACGCTGGCCTGTTTCTCCAGCGCCGTCGATGCGCTCAGGCTGGCGAACCGGACGGCGGGCGCGCGCCTCTACTCCTGGGAGCTGATGGGCGACGGCGGGCTGGAGGCGACCTGTTCGGCGGGGGTCCGCGTCCACGTCGACCGTGACCTCGCGGAGATCGGGCGCGACGATACGGTGCTCGTCGTCGGCGGGATCGACGTGGCCCGCGCCACCACCGCACGGATCCGCGGCTGGCTGCGCCGCGAGGCGCGCAAGGGCGTCACGATGGGAGGCCTCTGCACCGCCGCCTGGACCCTGGCGGCCAGCGGATTGCTCGACGGCAAGCGCGCGACGATCCACTGGGACAACCACGACGGCTTTGCCGAGGAGTTTCCCGACATCAAGCTCACCAAGGCGGTCTATACGATCGACGGCAAGCGCATCACCACCGCCGGGGGCACCGCTTCGGTCGACCTGATGCTGCACATCATCGCCCGCGATCATGGCGAGGACCTTGCCGCCCTGGTCGCCGACCAGCTCATCTACTCCGCCATCCGCACCGATCAGGACAGCCAGCGCCTGTCGATACCGACCCGCATCGGCGTGCGTCATCCGCGTCTGGCGCAGGTCATCCGGGCGATGGAGGAAGCGATCGAGGACCCGGTCAGTCCCGCCCTTCTGGCGGAGCGCGTCGGCATGTCGACCCGGCAGCTCGAACGGCTGTTCCGCCGCTACCTCGACCGGAGCCCGAAGCGGTACTACATGGAACTGCGGCTTGGCCGGGCGCGCAACCTGCTGATGCAGACCGACATGTCGATCATCAACGTGGCGCTTGCCAGCGGTTTCACCTCGCCGTCGCATTTCTCGAAGTGCTACCGGGCGCATTACGGCACGACCCCCTACCGCGAACGTGGGACGCACGCTTGAAAGCGGCCCGACGCGGTGTCAGTCGCGACGTCGCGCCGCACGCCCGCCGCGACGGCCCGAGCTTGTGGGGGCGGCCATCGCCGCGCGCAGGACATCCGTCATCGGATGTTCCGGCCGGCCGTCGAGGAGCCGCGGGATCGCGTCCTGCGCGTTGCCGGGAAGGCTGAGCGCCCAGTCGAGAAAGATCGAGCGGCATTCGCCGGCGGTGATTCCGTCGATCCGGTAGGCCTCGTGGATCAGGCCCTTGGGGTCGTCCGGCCCCGATCCGTCCTTCGCCATGAAGCCCTCCGATGCCGTCGCGCGGTGTTAGTCCGCCCGGGCGTCCGCGTCCAGCGAGGCGTCGATCGCGGCGTCGATCGCCGCCGCCGCCCGCGCCGCCGCCGCATCGCCCGCCGCCGCCATGTCCTCCTCGCCGGTCGCCCGAACGAGGAAGGCGGCACCGCCCGCGCCCAGTGGCTCGGGCGGGTCGCGCGGACTGAGCAGGCGAAGAACCTGCTGCGCGCGCGACAGCAACGCGTGGGTCCGCGCGAGGTCGGCCCGGGTTTGCGCGCCCAGCCATCCGGAGTGCGCGAGTTGCGCCGCGACGCTCCGCGCCGGGGACCCCGCGACGAGCGCATGGGCCTGCGCCGCCAGCTCGATGTCCTGCATCCGCCCGGGTCCGGCCCTGACCGACAGGCCGCCGCCCGTGCGCTTTGCGTCGACCAGCCGCGCGCGCATCTCCCGCAGGCCCCCGATCACCTCGCCGCGCGAGAACCGCGACCCGGCGATGGCCTCCACCCGCGCCGCTTCCGCCTGCGCGCAGAGCTTGCTGTCGCCCGCGATAGGACGCGCCCGGGTCAGCGCCATCTGCTCCCAGACCCAAGCCTCGTTCGCCTGATAGGTGCGAAAGCCCGAGAACGGCGTCGCCACCGGCCCCTGCTTGCCGGACGGTCGAAGCCGCAGATCCACCTCGTAGAGCCGCCCCGCCCCGGTGGGGACGCTGAGCGCGGTAACGAGGGTCTGGGTGAACTTCGCCGCCCATTGCCCTGGCGAGAGCGGCCGCCGACCCGTCGAGACCTCGCCCTCGGCCCCGTCGTGCAGGACGACAAGGTCAAGATCGGAGTTTGCCGTCAGCCGACCGGCGCCGAGCGATCCCATGCCCAGGCCGGCGAGCCTGAGTCCCTCCAGCACCCCGTAGCGTCGCATCGTTTCGGCCCGCGCCGTGGCCCAGGCCGCGATCAGCGTGCCCTGCGCCAGCGAGGCGTAGGCGCCCGCCGCGCCCTCGGGCTCCGCCAGTCCCCGCAGCAGGTGGACGCCGATCCGGAAATGCGCCTCCCGGTGCCAACGGCGCAGCGCCTCGAGCGCGCCTTCGTAATCGGCGGGCAGGTCGGGCGCCACCCAGACGGACGGCAGCGGCGCGAGGAACGAACCGTCGATCACCGCGTCGAGCACGCCGGCGTTGGCCGCAAGGTGCCGCGCAAGGTCGGGCGCCGTCGCGCAGATGTCGGCCAGCAACGTCACCAGCCGCGGGTTCGCCTCGAAGAGCGACAGGATCTGCACCCCCGCGGGCAGGCCGCGCAGGAAGCCGTCGAAGGCCGCGAGCGCCTCCGTCGGGCGTGTCGCCCCGGCAAGCGCCGCCAGCAGGCCCGGCCTGAGCCGCGCGAAGATCGTCCGCGCCCGGTCGGAACGCAGTGCCGGATAGGTGGTCCAGCGGTCGGTCACCGCGTCGGCGCCCTCGATAGGGTCTTCCGAGGCGTCGTCCGGCACCTCGGGCTCCGGCGGCCGAAAACTCGGGTCGGTGATCTTCTCGACGGCGCGCATCCGGGCCCGCAGGTCGGCGGTGAAGGCCTCCGCGTCGGCCTCGCCCATGAAACACGCGAGGCGGCGCATGCCGTCGGGATCCTTCGGCAGCCGGTGCGTCTGCGCGTCCTGCACCATCTGCACGCGGTGCTCGATCCGGCGCAGGTGGCAATAGTTCGCAGCCAGGACGTCGCGATCGCCCGCCTTGACCCATCCCGCGTCCACCAGCCGGTCGAGCCCCTCGAGCGTGCCCCGCGCCCGAAGCGAAGGGTCGCGCCCGCCGGCGATGATCTGCTGCGTCTGGGTCAGGAACTCGATCTCGCGGATGCCGCCCTGCCCCAGCTTCACGTCGTGCCCGAACACGTCCCAGGCCCCGGACAGACCCTTGTGGTCGCGGATCCGCCGCCGCATGTCGTGCGCCTCCTCCACGACGGCGAAGTCGAGGTGCCGCCGCCAGACGAAGGGGGCGAGCCGCGCGATGAAGGCGGCCCCGGCGTCGACGGCACCGGCCGCGGCGCGCGCCTTGATCCAGGCGGCCCGCTCCCAGGTGCGCCCGAGCGCCTCGTAATACCGCTCCGCCGCCTCCATCGACAGCACGATGGGCGTCGAGCCCGGGTCGGGCCGCAGACGCAGGTCGGTGCGGAAGATGTAGCCGCCCTCGGTGATGTCCGACATCGCCGCCATCGCCGCGCGCGCCGCCTTGAGCAGGATCGCCCGCGCCTCGCCATAGTCGGCCGGGTCGTAGCGGCTTTCGTCGAAAAGCAGAACGAGGTCTATGTCGCTGGAATAGTTCAATTCGTGTGCGCCCATCTTGCCCATGGCGATGGCGACCAGACCGCCGTCGCCGCGCACCGGACCCTTGGCATGACGCGCGAGAGCATGGGCCATCGCCCTCGACAGGGCGGCGTCGGCGAAGTCGGTCCAGGCCGCCGCCGCCCGCATCACGGGCCAGACCCCGCCCAGCTCCGCCAGCCCGACGAGAAGGGCCGCGCGCCGCTTGGCTTGCCGCAACGCCTCCCGGGGGTCGCCCTCGATGCCGGCCACGTCCCCGAGGAGTGCGGCCAGCGTCGCCTCCGGCTCCTCCTCCCAGATCCCGTCGAGCCAGGCGCCTTCCCGGGCCATGAGCGTCGCGAGATAGGGGCTGCATCCCGCCGCGCCGGCGATCAGCGGCGCGACCTGGGGCGGAAGCGACAGCGCCGCGACCGCCGCCTGTCCGGCGCCCTCATCGAAGGGGATCGGGTGGGTGGTGATGCGGCTGCGGAACATGCCGCCTCTGTGGCCCCCTGGCGGTGCTGCCGTCAACGGCCGGCATCTCGGGATGGCGCGCGTCCGTCAGGCGTGGTCGCCACGCTGCGGGCGCTGCCCCTTGCCAGAACCGGGGCGTCGCCGGTTGACTTCACCTCAATGTCGCATCGCAAGCACCTGTCAGGAAAAGAGATCGTGGCAGAGTTCCAGCCCGGCCACCAGGGTGTCGACTTCGGCGCGCGTGTTGTAGACGCCGAAGCTCGCGCGACAGGTCGCCGTGACGCCCAGATGCTGCATCAGCGGCTGCGCGCAATGGTGACCCGCCCGCACAGCGATGCCTTTCTTGTCGAGGATGGTCGACACGTCGTGGGCATGCGCCGCGCCGTCCAGCGTGAAGCTGAAGATCGCGGCCTTTCCCGGCACGTTGCCTTGCACGGCCAACCAGTTGAGACCCGACAGGCTGGCCTGCGCGTAGTCCCGCAGGTCGGCCTCGTGCCGGGCGATCTCCGTCATTCCGACGCCCTGCATCCAGTCGATGGCCGCCCCGAGGCCGATGGTCTGGACGATGCCCGGGGTGCCCGCCTCGAACTTCATCGGCGGATCGTTCCACGTCACCGTCTCGCGGTGCACCTCGCGGATCATGTCGCCGCCGCCCATGAAGGGCTGCATCTCCGCCATCCGCTCCGGCCGGATGAAGATCGCCCCGGAACCGGTTGGTCCATATAGTTTGTGGCCGGTGATCGCGTAGAAATCGCAGCCGATGTCGGCCACGTCGACGGGCAGGTGAACGGCGGCCTGCGAGCCGTCGACAAGAACCGGCACGCCCCGCTCCCGCGCGCCCGCACAGATCGCCTTCACGTCGACCACGGTGCCGAGAACGTTGGAGACATGCGTGACCGCGATCAGCCGCGTGCGCTCGGTCACCGCCTCCAGAACCGCCTCCGGATCGAGGTTGCCCGTGTCGTCGGTCTCGACCCATACCAGCTTCACGCCGAGCCGTTCGCGCAGCAGATGCCACGGGACGATATTGGCGTGGTGCTCCATGATCGACAGGACGATCTCGTCGCCGGCCACCATCCTCGGTGCAGCCCAACCGTAGCTGACGAGGTTGATGCCCTCGGTCGTCCCGCTGGTGAAGACGATGTGCTCCTCGGACGGCGCCCCGAGGAACCGCGCCACCTTGCCGCGCACCGCCTCGTAGTTCTCGGTCGAGATGGTGCTGAGCGTGTGCAATCCGCGGTGGACGTTGGCGTAGTCCTCGCCGTAGGCCCGCCGGATCGTGTCGAGCACGACCTGCGGCTTCTGCGCGGAAGCGCCGTTGTCGAGGTATGTCAGGGGCTTGCCGTTGATCTCGCGCGCGAGGATGGGAAACTGCGCGCGGATGGCATCGACATCAAACATCGGGGGTCTCCGCGATATGGAGGGAATTGAGCCAGATCCAGATGAACGCGCAGAGCGTCACCGTCCCGACGAGAGCCTGCGCCGGTCCGGGGCCGACAAAACCGGTCGTGAGCCCGAGGAGCAGCAGCGCCGGCGTGACGCAGAGGAACGACCAGAACAACGCGACACGGGCGCGCAGCCCGGTGCCGCGCCCGCCAACCGCGCGGGCGACCAGATGCGACAGGAAGGCGAGGATGTAGAGCGCGAGCGGCACGATGAAGATCCAGCCCATCAGCGCGCCGGAGACCAGCGCCTCGAACTTGGCATCGGCGATATCGGCCGGCACGCTGGCCCCCACCCGGGCGCTTTCGGTGACGATCAGCGTCTCGAAGGCCGCATCCGGGGTCTCTGCGCGCCGCACGAGGCCCGGAAGCTGGGCCACGAAGCCCAGGATCGACCCCGCCGCCAGATAGACGAAGGCGACCCGGTCGTCCGGCCCCCGCAACAAATGCTGCGCCATGACGCGGCGCGGCCGGAGCCACGCCCTCGGGATGTCGCGGGTGATCGACATTTCAACCGCGCGCGAGCAGTTCGGCGAGCAGGTTTCCCATGTGGGTGCGCAGGCCGTCGTCGGCGATTTCGTCGACGGCTTCGGCCAGGAAGCTGAGCACCAGCAAGTCGGTCGCCTCCCGCCTCGGCACGCCGCGCGAGCGCAAGTAAAACAGCGCCGTCTCGTCGATCGCCCCGGTCGTGGAGCCATGCGAGCAGGCCACGTCGTCGGCGTAGATCTCGAGCTCCGGCTTGGCGAGGAACACGCTGTCGTCGTCCAGCAGCAGCGCCTGGCTGATCTGGTATCCATCGGTCTTCTGCGCGCCTTCCTTGACCAGGATCTTGCCCTGGAAAACGCCCGTCGCGCCGTCGCGCAGGACCTTCTTGAAGACCTGACGGCTTTCGCAATTCTGGGCATCGTGCGTCACGAAGATCGTATCGTCGCCGTGCATCCTGCCCCGCCCGAATGCGGCCCCGGCGATATGGGCGCTGGCATCGTCGCCGGTGAGCTCGATCACCGCTTCGTTGCGGGTCAGCGTCGGCTGCGCGGAGAGGGTGAATGACCGGAAGGCACTCTTGCGCCCGAGGCGCGCGAAGAGATGCGTGTTCTCGTGGTTCGCCGCATCGGGGCCCTGGACGCGCAGGTGATGGAACGCGCCGCCGTCGGCCACGTCGACCTCGGTGACGATGTTGGTGCGCGCACCCGCCGTGCCGGATTCCAGAAGCGTCACAGAGGCTTGCGCGTCGACCTTCACGATGTGATGGAGGATCGGGTCGGTGCCGCCGGTGGTGCGGACATGGATCGGGCGCGCGACGGTTCCGGTGACCCGAATCGCCAGCCCGCCGGTGGCGAAGGCGGTATTGAGCATGGCCAGCGGGCGCGACACGGGGCGCGATCCGGCGGCTTCGAGCTTGCCGTAGAGATCCTTCGCCCAGTGGATGTCGGCCTGCGAGACTTGCGCCAGCGTCGTGATCTCGACCCCGGCGGGCGCGCCATCGGGCAGGTCGAGCGCATCGCCGTTGATCGTGATCACATATGCGTCGAGTCCGTCGAACGGGTCGGCGCCGGACGGCGGCACCGGCAGCGCCGGCGCGCCTTGCACGAGCGGTCCCGGATTGGTGTAGCGCCAGTATTCATCGCGCCGCCCCGGCAGGCCCACCGCCTCCAGCCGCGACAGCGCCCGCTTGCGCGCGGCGGCAAGCCAGCCGCCGCCCTCGGGCATGGTCAGGCCGGCCAGCCGGTCGCCGGCCGCGATCGTCTTCGCCTCGACCATCAGGCGGCTCCTTCGAGGAGGTCCGCGTAGCCGTTCGTCTCGACTTCCAGCGCCAACTCAGGCCCGCCCGACTTCACGATGCGCCCGTCGGCCATGATGTGCACGACGTCGGGACGGATATGGTCGAGAAGCCGCTGGTAGTGCGTGATGACGAGGAACGCGCGGCCCGCGTCGCGCAGCGCGTTCACGCCGTCCGAAACGAGCTTCATCGCGTCGACGTCGAGCCCGGAATCGGTCTCGTCAAGGATGCACATCTTCGGCTCCAGCATCGCCATCTGCAGAATCTCGTTGCGCTTCTTCTCGCCGCCCGAGAAGCCGACGTTGACGGGGCGCTTGAGCATCTCGGCGTCGATCTTCAGATCCTTTGCCTTGGCACGGATCACCTTCAGGAATTCGCCCGCCGACAGTTCCTCCTCGCCGCGCGCCTTGCGCTGCGCGTTCACGGCCGTCCGCAGGAACGTCATGTTCCCCACACCGGGGATCTCGACGGGGTACTGGAAGGCGAGGAAGAGGCCGGCGGCGGCGCGCTCCTCCGGCTCCATCCCGAGAAGGTCCGCCCCCTCCAGAGTGGCACTGCCCTCGGTCACCTCATAGCCGCCGCGTCCCGCCAGGACGTAGGACAGCGTCGACTTGCCCGAGCCGTTCGGCCCCATGATGGCGTGGACGCTGCCCGCCCCGACGGTCAGGTCGACGCCCCTGAGGATCGCCTTGTCCTCCTTCTCGAGCTTCACGTGAAGGTTCTTGATCGTCAGCATCGCATCATCCTTTCCATTATCCCCGAAACACCAGCGCCGCGCCCGCCGCGATCAACATGAATCCTGCCCCGGTGGTCCAACTGATGCTCTCCTTCAGCCAGAAGACGGAGAACACGACGAACACCGAAAGCGTCACGACCTCCTGGATCGTCTTGAGCTGCGCGGCGCTGTAGACCTTGTGCCCGATGCGGTTGGCGGGATCGCCAGCCAGTATTCGAAAAAGGCGATCCCCCAGCTGACCAGCACGACCACCCAGAGCGCATGGCCAGGATACCTCAGATGCCCGTACCATGCGAAGGTCATGAAGACATTGGACGCAATCAGGAGCCCGACCGGCAGCAGGTATGGCCCCACGGACTATCCCACAGACCCCTCGAGCGAGATCGCCACCAGCGCCTGCGCCTCCATAGCGAACTCCATCGGCAGAGCCTGCAGCACCTCCTTGCAGAAGCCGTTGACCACGAGCGCCACCGCCTCCTCCTCGTCCATCCCGCGCGAGCGGCAGTAGAAGAGCTGGTCGTCGTCTACCTTCGATGTCGTCGCCTCGTGCTCCACCCGGCTCGAGTTGTTGCGGACCTCAATGTAGGGCACCGTATGCGCGCCGCAGTGCGAGCCGATCAGCAGCGAGTCGCATTGCGTGTAGTTCCGCGAGTTCTTCGCCCTCGGGTGCATCGACACGAGGCCGCGGTAGGTGTTCTGCGCCCGCCCCGCGCTGATCCCCTTGGAGACGATCCGCGACTTCGTGTTCTTGCCGAGGTGGACCATCTTGGTGCCGGTGTCGGCCTGCTGCATGTTGTTGGCGATGGCGATGGAGTAGAACTCGCCCTGGCTGTCGTCGCCGCGCAGGATGCAGGACGGGTACTTCCACGTAACCGCCGAGCCGGTCTCGACCTGCGTCCACATCACCTTGGAGCGCGCGCCCCGGCAATCGGCGCGCTTGGTGACGAAGTTGTATATGCCGCCCTTGCCGTTCTCGTCGCCCGGATACCAGTTCTGCACCGTCGAATACTTGATCTCGGCGTCGTCGAGCAGCACCAGCTCGACGCAGGCGGCATGCAGTTGCGCGATGTCGCGCTGCGGCGCGGTGCAGCCTTCGAGATAGGAGACGTATGACCCCTCGTCCGCGATGATCAGCGTCCGCTCGAACTGGCCGGTATTCTCGGCATTGATGCGGAAATAGGTCGAGAGCTCCATCGGGCAGCGCACGCCCTTGGGGATGTAGACGAAGCTGCCGTCCGAGAAAACGGCGGCGTTGAGCGTGGCGTAGTAGTTGTCGGACTGCGGAATGACCGAGCCGAGATACCTGCGCACCAGCTCCGGGTGCTCCCGGATCGCTTCCGAGATCGAGCAGAAGATCACCCCCGCCTTTGCCAGCTCCGCCTTGAACGTCGTGCCGACGGAAACGGAATCGAACACCGCATCGACCGCCACCCTGCGGTCCGCGTCGGCCTCGCCGGGCGCCGGCTCGACGCCCGCGAGAATTGCCTGCTCCTTGAGCGGGATGCCGAGCTTCTTGTAGGTCTCGAGCAGCTTCGGGTCGACCTCATCCAGCGACTTCGGCTTCCCGGTCATGGAGGCGGGGCGGGCGTAGTAATACTGGTCCTGGAAGTCGATCTCGGGATACTGCACCATCGCCCACTTCGGCTCCTTGAGCAAAAGCCAGCGGCGGTAGGCCTCGAGGCGCCACTCAAGCATCCATTCGGGCTCGTCGTTCTTCTCGGAGATCAGGCGGACGATGTCTTCGGAAAGGCCCTTGGGGGCATATTCCATCTCTATCTCGGTATTCCAGCCGTGCTTGTAGGTGCCCGAAAGCCCCCGCACCGCGTCGACGGTGCCCACATCGACGCCGTCCTTGACCTTCACGTCGACCTTGACGTCATCCAAAGCATTCATGCCCGTCTCCTGTCCCTAAGCCGCGCGAAGGTCTCGATGAACCTGCGGAGCTGATCTTCCGTCACATCCGGGCCGAGGCTCACGCGGATTGCGCAATCGGCTTCGCCCGGCCCGTATCCCATCGCGCGCAGAACCGCACTCTCGCGGACCTTGCCCGAACTGCACGCCGACCCCGCGCTGACCGCGAACCCGGCGAGATCCAGCGCCATGACCTGCGTCTCGCCCTTCCACCCGGGGGTGACGAGGCAGGACGTGTTGGGCAGGCGACGCGACTTCTTCCCGACTAAAATAGTGGGTAAACCCACACCCTCAAGACTTGTTTCTAGAAAAGTTCTAAGTTTGGCAACCCGGTCCCATGCACCCGCCGCAAGTTCCTCTGCCGCCGCCTCCGCCGCCGCGCCGAATCCGGCGATGCCGACGATGTTCTCGGTGCCCGACCGCCGCCCCATCTCCTGCCCGCCGCCGCGGATGCGCGCCGTCACGTCGAGCCCGCGGCGCAGCACCAGTGCGCCGATGCCCTTCGGCCCGCCCAGCTTGTGCGCCGAGATGAGCGCCATCTCTGCGCCCGACCAGTCGAAGGCCAGGGGCACCTTGCCAAAGGCCTGCGTCATGTCGCAGAGCGCAAGCCCCTGCGGCAGGTCCTGCATCACCCCGGTCTCGGAGTTGGCGAGCTGCATCGCGCTGGCGGCCGGCGCTTGCACCGCGATCCGCCCGACCGCATCGACGACCAGCGCGCCGTCGCCCCAGGCCGCGACCGCCTCGTGCTCCACCGGTGCGGTGGCCAGCCCGCGCCCGGCCATCGCCAGCGCCGCCGCCTCGGTCGCGCCGGAGGTGAACACCACATCCGATCCGGACGCCCCGAAGGCCGCCGCCACCTGCGCCCGCGCCCGCTCCACCAGCGCCTTGGCCACGCGGCCTTCGGCATGCACCGACGACGGGTTGCCGACGATCTCCATCGCGGCGATCATCGCCGAACGCGCCTCCGCCCGCAAAGGCGCGGTCGCGTTCCAGTCCAGATACACCCGCTCGGCCAAAGAACCTCTCTTCCTGTCCGCATGATCCGGGGCGGCCTCCGGGTGGGGCGGCTCCCTCGCCGCGCCTGCTACTCGGGGGCGACCCGCATGTCCTCGTCGTCGACGACCGCGAGGAGGTTCGGCACGGCGGGGCACGGCGTCAGCTCGTTCTGCACCACGTCCGACAGGCGCGTGTGATGCAGAAAGACGTAGACATGCGCCGAGAGCGACTCCCAGAGCCGGTTGGTCATCGACTGCGCCCGCGACCCGGAGATTGCCCCCGAAGCCCCGGCGCCGGTGTGCATCGCGCTCACCGTCTCGTCCACCGCCGCCAGCACGTCCGACACCCGGACATCGACCGCCGGCCGCGCCAGCCGGTAGCCGCCGCCGGGGCCGCGCACGCTCTCGACCAGACCGGCGCGCCGCAGCTTGACGAAGAGCTGTTCCAGGTAGGGCAGCGAGATGTCCTGGCGCCGCGAAATCTCGCCCAGCGAGGTCGTCGCCGTGCCGCCCGACCGCGCCGCCTGCTGCGCCAGATCCGCGAGCGCGACCATGGCGTAGCGTCCCTTCGTGCTCAGCTTCATCGCGCACCCTCCGAAAGACGCCCGGTGGCCCGCGCGCAGTGATCGACGCCCCCGACGCCTGCGCCCCGAGATTGACGCCCTGTCCTGCGTCGCATACCTGCATCGAACGCGGCACGGGCGGTTCGGGGGGATTACCTCCGCCCCGGCGCCCGCGTCAACATCGACCGCGCCGTAACGGTTGCGACCGCACCGCCTGCCACCCGAGGAACGCCCATGCCCGAAGTGATCTTCCCCGGCCCCGAGGGCCGCCTCGAAGGCCGCTACCATCCGCAGAAGGTCAAGGACGCGCCGATTGCCATCGTGCTGCATCCGCACCCGCAATTCGGCGGGACGATGAACAACAAGGTCGTCTACAACCTGCACTATGCCTTTCTGGAACTCGGATTCACAGTCCTGCGCTTCAACTTCCGGGGCGTCGGCCGCAGTCAGGGCGAATACGACCAGGGCATCGGCGAGCTCAGCGACGCGGCCTCGGCGCTCGACTACCTTCAGGTGATGAATCCGAACGCCAAGCACTGCTGGGTCGCCGGGTTCTCCTTCGGTGCCTGGATCGGCATGCAGCTCCTGATGCGGCGCCCCGAGATCACCGGGTTCATCTCGGTCTCGCCCCCCGCCGACCGCTACGACTTCAGCTTCCTCGCGCCCTGCCCGGCGTCCGGCCTCGTCATCAACGGATCGAGCGACCGCGTGGCCCCGCCGGCCGACACGGTCGCGCTGGTGCGCAAGCTGCACGAGCAAAAGGGCATCACCGTCACCCACGAGGAGATGGAGGGCGCGGGCCATTTCTTCGAGGGTCCGCACATGGATCCGATGATCGACAGCGTGAAGACCTATGTCGGCCGCCGCCTGACGGAAACAACGCGGTGACGCCGGTGCTGGCGATCG
>JBBQDX010000106.1:0-13519 GCA_038320125.1 Rhodobacterales bacterium
GCCCGGACCTATCCCTCTGTCGGCAACGCCTTGAGATAGGCTGCGATCGCGGCCCGATCCTCTTCGGGCAGCCGGGAGAGATTGGCGATGACGGCGACCATGTGGCCGCCCGCGCTGTCGTAGTCCGGCGTGAAGCCGTCATTGAGATACGCGGCGATATCGCCGGCGGACCAGTCGAGCTCGGCGGGCGTGATGGCTGGAACCCGACCGGTGCCGGACGGATTGGGCGCGCCTTCCAGCCAGTTCGCGCGCTCGAGGCCGCCGAGCATGTCGCGGGGCGTGTGGCATTCGCCGCAGTGGGCGAGGGCCTCGGCGATGTAGCGGCCGCGCGCGACGGCGGCATCGGCGGGCTCGGGCGTGACGAAGCCATTGCCGGCGTAGAGCGTTTTCCAGACGCCGACGCCGCGCCGGATGCCGAAGGGAAAGCCGAGATCGTGCGGCTGGCTTTCCGCGTCCGACGCCGGGAGGGTCTGCCAGAAGGCCCAGAGGTCCGTCACGTCCTGCGGGGTCGCGTTGGCGTAGGTCGTGTAGGGAAAGGCGGGGTAGAGATGCGCGCCGTCGGGGTCGACGCCACGCTGCATCGCATTCGCGAAATCGCTCTGCGACCATGCGCCGATGCCGTGATCGGGATCCATCGAGACGTTGGGCGCGCGGAAGGTGCCGAAGTCGGATGGGAAGGTCTGGCCGCCCGACAGGATCAGACGGTCCTCGCCCTCCGCGTCCTTCGCGGCGTGGCAGGAGGCGCAGCCCGCGGCATCGAAGACGCGCTCTCCCGCAACCGCATCGCCGGTGAGGCCCGCGAAGGCGTCCTCGGGCAGACGCGCCGGCGCGGTGAGCCAGAGGCCAGCCGCGACGGCAGCCGCGCCCAGTCCCGCAAGCGCGGTGAGAGCGCGCCATGGCACCGGTCTATTCCTTGACGCGGTAGGTCTCGTGACAGGCGCCGCAGGTCTTGCCGAGATCGCCCATCGCGGCAGTGAGTTGCTCCTGCCCCTGGCCGGCCACCTCCTGCAACGCCATCGCGGCGGTGCCGAAATCGGCCCACTTGGCCTCGAACCCGGCCCGATCCTCCCAGATGGCGGCGAGCGAACGGCTGCCCTCGATGTCGTCGGCGGAGGTGCCCTCGGTCCAGAGGAGCGCGGTGGAAACCTGCGAGATGCCTGCGAGACTTTCGGCGGCGGCCTGTGCCGCTTCGGCGTCATACTCCGCCCTGCCGCGCGCCATGTCGCCGGTGACGGTGCTGGCGAGCGACAGCGTCTTCATCAGCCCCTCGCGCGCTTCCAGCTGTGGCGGCGTCTCGCCGTGCGAGTCCGCGAGGGCAGCGGTGGCGACGGCGGTGGCGACGGTCACCGCCAAGGCGGTCGCGAGGGTGGTGGCGAGACGGGACATGTGCGGGCTCCGGGGCTGCAGGGTCACGGGACGGTGACGCGCGGCGTGCCACCGGTCAAGCGGCCAGTGCCGAGGTTTCACGGATCAGTGATTTGCGGCGCGCCATGCCGCCCAGTCCTCGGGCGTATCGAGATCGACGAGAGCGCGCCGGCCGGGAAGGGGAACGTGGCGGGCCGGAAACCGGGCGAGCAGATCGCGGGCTCCCCGGTCGCCGGCAAGTGCCAGCAGCGCCGGAAAGTGTCTTCGCGAGAAGATGACGGGCTGGCCGGGGGTGCCATCGGCGGCGGTCGCGCGGAGGATGTCGTCGTCGGTCGCCTGCCAGGCCTCCGCCAGCGCCTGCATCTCCGGCGCGCCGATCTCGGGCAAGTCCGCAAGGTGGATCATCGCGGCGGCGGCGTCGCAGACCAGCAGGGTTGCCCGGATCGATGCCGACATCTCGCGATCCGCGACTTCGACGAGGCGGGCCGGCGTATCGCCGAGCCATGCGCGCCGCGCCGAGACCGGCGGCAGCGCGACGATGACCCGGGGCGAGACGGCGCAGGCGGCACGGACCGCGCGCAGGATGATGGGCGTGCCGTCGATGGTCTCTAGGAGCTTGTCGGACCCGCGCATCCGCGAGGACGCGCCGGCGGCGAGGATCACGATGGCGGGGATCGGGCGAATGGGCGGCTCCGGGAAAGTGGAGGATAGCGGTTCAGGTCCCGAGGTCCGACAGGGCGCCGGCCGGATGTATCGAGCGATAGCGGTTGTCGGCAAACGCTGCCACCTTGGCGGTGCCCGATTTCCGCCCCTTGCGTTCCGATCTCATGTCTCCGGCGCGACTCCGGTGTCTCTCGTCGGCTATCGGACCGCGCAGCCGTGCGACGCATTCGGGGTCGGTTCCGGGACGGTCGCGCCACGGCACAAGCGCCAGACGGTCGAGGTTTGCAAGATCGGGGCGGGAGTCGCGCTTCACCTGCCCGGGCCGGACGAGGCGATGACCGTCGCGTTCCGGCGGCTTGGCCTGCCGGCGCTGGACGATGGCTGCTAGAGGTTGCAGCAAAAGGATCCCGCACCTGACCCGGCCGGCGCTCCACCGACTCTGCAGCGACATGAGCTCTCGCGCCTGCCGGGTGGCCCGCACCTTTGCCCGCCGTCGCGAAATGCTTGAAGCTTTCGCGTCCTACGAGGACGTCTGAAAGATCTGGACCCCGGCGCCGGAGCGCTTCATCCTCGACCAGTTCCGCCAAATGCCGCAAGTGGCTAGCCATGGGGAACCTTTTCGGCAGGAAAGCCTCGGCTTTCGCATTAACACCCTGTTAACCATCTTGCTGCTACCAATGAGCGGATTTTCGCGACAATGTCGCAGGGGGCGGCTTACTTGGGCGGGATGGCATCGACAGTGAACAGATTGCGGATGGGATCCGGGGTCTTTGTGCTGGTGGCGATCGGCGCCATCGGCGTCTCCCTCGTCGCCGACGTCGGACCGTCGCGCCGGTTGCTCCTCACCGCGGCGGCTGCCCTCTCTACGATCTTCGTGGCGCTCCATCTGATGTCATTCGTCCTTGCCCGGCTGTCGCGCCGACGGTTGCGCATCGTGCTGGATTTCCTCGAGCACGACAGTGCGCCGGGCTTCTGCACGGATGACGACGGGGCGATCTTCGCGCAGAACGGCGCGGCCGTCGAACGGTTCGGCGCGCAGGACGGCATGACGATGACGCAGGCGCTCGAAGCGCTCTTCGCCAACCCGGACGCGGTCGTGCGCCGGCTGCGGTCCGCCGCGCGGGGGCAGCGTTCGGCGCTCGAAGATGTCGTCACCCGCCGAGGGCACGTCCGTGTCGCCGTCCACCGTCTTTCCAACGGTTATCTCTGGCGGCTCGAGGACCTGGTCGACCGTCCCTCCCGCGCGGCCGATGGCATCGGCCTGCCGGTGCTGACCTTCGGGCCATCCGGCACCATTCTCTACATGAACGAGATCCTGCGGGCCTCGGTGGAGCGGCGGGTCAAGCGGGTTCGCGATCTCTTCGAGGAGGTGCCCCTGCAGAACGGCGGCCTCAACCGCCTGCTCACCAAGACCGGCCCGCAGCCGGTCCGCGTCGTCCTGTCGGAGCCGGTGAACGGGCGACAGGAGGCATTCGTGATGCCGGCGGGCGAGAACGCCGACGGCCGCGTAGCCCTCGACGCGCTGCCGGTGGCGCTGCTTCGGCTGGACGCCGAGGGCCGCATCGTCTTCGCTAACCGGCTGGCGCGGGAGTTGCTGCCGACCGCCGGACAGGGCGGCGAGACGCGGCTCGCGGCTTTGGTCGAGGGGCTGGGCCGGAGTGTACGCGAGTGGGTCAGCGAAGCCGCCATGGGCCGCGGTCTCTACCGGGCCGAGGTGGTGCGCGTCACCGTCGCCGAGGCGGAGACCTACCTGCAGATCATGCTCGGCCGGCCGCTCGACGATGCCGATGGCGGGCTGCTCGCGGTGCTCAACGACGCGACCGAATTGAAGACGCTGGAGGCGCAGTTCGTCCAGAGCCAGAAGATGCAGGCCATCGGCCAGCTCGCCGGCGGCGTCGCGCATGATTTCAACAATCTCCTGACCGCGATCTCGGGGCATTGCGACCTGCTGCTGCTGCGCCACGACGAGACGGACGACGATTTCGCGGACCTCACGCAGATCACGCAGAATGCCAACCGGGCCGCCGCCCTCGTGGGGCAGTTGCTGGCGTTCTCCCGCAAGCAGACCCTGCAGATGCAACCTGTCGATCTGCGCGACACGCTGGGCGATCTCGCGCATCTGCTCAACCGGCTGGTGGGCGAACGGGTCACGCTCAGGCTCCAGCACGACCCCGCGCTGATCCCGATCCGGGGCGACCGCAGGCAACTCGAGCAGGTGCTGATGAACCTGGTGGTCAACGCCCGCGACGCAATGCCGGAGGGCGGCGAGATCCTGATCGAGACGCATTGCCGCTTTCTCGACGCCCCCATGAGCCGCGACCGGGTGACCCTTCCGGCCGGCCAATACGTCGTCGTCGAGGTGACCGATCAGGGCGTCGGCATCTCTCCCGACAACCTCGTGCGCATCTTCGAGCCGTTCTTCACGACCAAGCGTCCGGGCGAGGGGACCGGCCTCGGCCTGTCGATGGCCTACGGCATCATGAAGCAGTCGGGCGGTTACATCTTCGCGGACAGCACGATCGGCCATGGCACGCGCTTCAGCCTGTATTTCCCCGCGATGATCAGCGAGGAGGAGGACTTTGCCTCCGACGGGGCCGTTCCCCTCGCGCTGACGCCGGGGGTGCACGGCAGTTCGCCCGACCCCTCCACTCCGTCCGGACCGGCGGGCGTCGGTCTCGCTGGCGGCGCGCCGGTCCGGGGACCGGACGGCCTGCCGCGATCGACCACCGGGGACGTCGAGGGCGGCCAACGCGCCGCGGGCGTCGCGCAAGGTGACCTCCCGTCCGGGCCCGGTGGCGAGCCAGCGGGCGCTGGCGCTCTCTCGCCACCCTCGAACGTCCGAAGCGCAGATCGCGAGGACCCTTCCGGGGAGGGTGCGGGTGGGACGCGGGACGCGCCGTCCTCGACCTCTGCCGAACGCTCGCCCGGCGATCCGCCGGTGGCCGGCGGGGCGGACAACGGACCGCGCGAGCGCTTCGGCCGGCCGGTGGTCCTGCTCGTGGAGGACGAGGCTCCGGTGCGGGCCTTTGCCTCCCGCGCGCTCCGCCTTCGCGGCTACGATGTGGTCGAGGCAGACAGTGCCGAAGCGGCCCTGCTGCAACTCGAGGACGCCACGCTCTGCGTCGACCTCTTCGTGACGGACGTGATGATGCCCGGTCTCGACGGGCCGAGCTGGGTGCGCGAGGCGCTGAAGACGCGGCCCCACGTGCCGACCATCTTCATCTCCGGATACACCCAGGACGCCTTGTCAGAGACCAGCGTTCCGATCCCCAATGCCGTGTTCCTGCCAAAGCCCTTCTCGCTCTCTGACCTGACGCGCACCGTCGAACGCGCCTTGGCTTGAGAGCGGCGCCAGCTTCGTCCAGCCCGCCATGTGAAGCGCAGGACCTGCCGCAACATCGCCACGGGTCGGGACCCGGCCAGGCCCACGGATTTCTGCGCGGATCTTAACCCAAATTTCCAATAACCTTGCAATCGTTCTCCTTATGTTCCATATCCGATCAAGAACATGAGGCGAACTTCAATCAAGATTGCCGCTCCGGCGGCGGCATGCAACAAGGTTTGAAACAATGGCATCGGCGAACCTAATCGACATGGCTGACAAACGCAGCGCGGACAAGCAGAAGGCCCTCGACAGCGCGCTCGCGCAGATCGAACGGCAGTTCGGCAAGGGCTCCATCATGAAGCTCGGCGGGCAGAACCAGATGGCCGACATCGAGGCGACGTCCACGGGCTCGCTCGGCCTCGACATCGCGCTCGGCATCGGCGGGCTGCCCAAGGGACGCATCATCGAGATCTATGGACCCGAGTCCTCCGGCAAGACGACCCTTGCCCTGCATGCGATCGCCGAGGAACAGAGGAAAGGCGGCGTCTGCGCCTTTGTCGATGCCGAGCATGCATTCGATCCGCAATATGCCAAGCGGCTCGGGGTCGATCTCGACGAATTGCTGATTTCCCAGCCCGATAGCGGCGAGCAGGGGCTCGAGATCGTCGACACGCTGGTGCGGTCCGGAGCCGTCAGCATGGTGGTGGTGGATTCGGTCGCCGCCCTGACGCCCAAGTCCGAGCTCGAGGGCGAGATGGGCGACAGCTCCGTTGGCGTGCACGCCCGCCTGATGAGCCAGGCGATGCGCAAGCTGACCGGGTCGATCTCGCGTTCGGGATGCATGGTCATCTTCATCAACCAGATCCGGATGAAGATCGGCGTCATGTTCGGCTCGCCGGAGACGACGACGGGCGGCAATGCGCTCAAGTTCTACGCGTCGGTGCGGCTCGACATCCGCCGTATCGGCTCGATCAAGGACCGCGACGAGGTTGTCGGCAACACGACCAAGGTGAAGGTCGTGAAGAACAAGGTCGCGCCGCCATTCAAGGTCGTCGAGTTCGACATCATGTATGGCGAAGGCATCTCGAAGATGGGGGAGGTGCTCGACCTCGGCGTGAAGGTCGGCGTGGTCGAGAAGTCCGGCGCCTGGTTCAGCTACGGCGACGAGAGGATCGGGCAGGGTCGCGAGAACTCGAAGCAGTTTCTCAAGGACAACCCGCGGATCGCGCTCGAGATCGAGGACAAGATCCGGGCTGCGCACGGCCTCGACTTCAACATGAGCGGCAGGGACAAGGACGAGGTCGTCGAGGACTGATACCCGCGCATCGCGCCCGTGCTGACCTTTCTCGGGCCGTCCTTCGGGGCGGCCTCTTTCATTGCGCGGCGCGACGTCGTTTCGCTTGTCGGGGTTTGGCGGCGGCGCTAGTCACTGCCTCGTGTGACCAAGGGGACGATCATGGCCAGCCTGAACGACATCCGCTCGACGTTCCTCGACTATTTCGCGCGTAACGGGCACGCGACGGTCGACTCGAGCCCGCTCGTTCCGCGCAACGATCCCTCCCTGATGTTTACCAATTCGGGAATGGTGCAATTCAAGAACGTCTTCACCGGTGTCGAGACGCGAGACTACGTTCGTGCCACGACGAGCCAGAAATGCGTGCGCGCGGGCGGCAAGCACAATGACCTTGACAATGTCGGCTATACGGCGCGGCACCATACCTTTTTCGAGATGCTGGGAAACTTCAGCTTCGGGGACTACTTCAAATCCGACGCCATCCGGTTCGCCTGGGAGTTGCTGACCCGCGACTTCGGCATCGACGCGAAGCGGCTTCTGGTGACCGTCTACCATACCGACGAGGAGGCGGCGGCGATCTGGAAGAAGGTCGCGGGACTGCCCGACGACCGGATCATCCGCATCGCCAGCGACGACAATTTCTGGCGGATGGGCCCCACCGGCCCCTGCGGTCCGTGCACCGAGATCTTCTACGACCACGGCGACCACATTGCCGGCGGGCCGCCGGGCAGCCCCGACGAGGACGGCGACCGGTTCATCGAGATCTGGAACCTGGTATTCATGCAGAACGAGCAGTTCGAGGACGGCACGATGCGGCCGCTCGAGATCCAGTCGATCGATACCGGCATGGGGCTGGAACGGATCGGGGCCCTGCTGCAGGGCAGGCACGACAATTACGACACCGACCTCATGCGCGCCCTGATCGAGGCCTCGGCGCAGGCCACATCGACCGATCCGGACGGTCCGGACAACGTGCATCACCGGGTCATCGCGGATCATCTGCGGTCGACCTCGTTTCTGATTGCGGACGGGGTGATGCCCTCGAACGAGGGCCGGGGTTACGTGCTGCGCCGGATCATGCGGCGCGCGATGCGGCACGCCAGTCAGGCCGGCGCGAGGGACCCGGTGATGTGGCGGCTGGTGCCGGCACTCGTGGCACAGATGGGCCAGCACTATCCGGAACTCGGCCGGGCGCGGGCCCTGATCGAGGAGACTTTGCGCAGCGAGGAGGAGCGGTTCCGGACGACGCTCGACCGTGGCCTGCGGCTCCTCGAGGAGGAGGTTTCAGGGCTGGCGCGGGGCGACGTGCTTGGCGGCCGGGCGGCGTTCAAACTCTATGACACCTATGGCTTCCCGCTCGATCTGACCCAGGACGCCTTGCGCGAGAAGGGCCTGACGGTCGACATTGCCGGCTTCGACGCCGAGATGGCGGAGCAGAAGACGCGCGCCCGAGCTGCCTGGAGCGGTTCCGGAGAGCAGGCGGACGCGGCGATCTGGTTCGATCTGGCGGAGGCGCATGGGTCGACGGAGTTCCTCGGCTACGACACCGAGACGGCGGAGGGGCGCGTGCTCGCCCTCGTGCGGGATGGTGCCGATATTGGCGCCGCGAGGGTGGGAGAGAGCGTCGCCGTGGTTGTCAACCAGACCCCTTTCTACGCGGAATCCGGCGGCCAGGTGGGCGATACCGGCCTCATCCGCACTGGAACCGGACGGGCTCGCGTCACCGATACCCGGAAGTCGGCAGGCGTGTTCCTGCATCTTGCCGAGGTCGAGAACGGCGAGATATCCAAAGGTCAGGCGGCGGAGCTGGTGGTGGATTCGATGCACCGCAGCGCCATTCGTGCCAACCATTCGGCGACGCATCTGCTCCACGAGGCGCTGCGAGGCGCGCTCGGCGATCACGTGGCGCAGCGCGGATCGCTCAACGCCGCGGACCGGCTGCGCTTCGACTTCAGCCACGGCCACGCTTTGACGGACGCAGAGCTCGCACAGGTGGAGGCGGAGGTGAACGGCTTCATCCGCCAGAACGCCGAGGTTTCGACGCGCATCATGGAGCCGGATGCGGCCCGCGACCTCGGCGCGCAGGCCCTCTTCGGGGAGAAATACGGCGACGAGGTGCGGGTCGTCTCGATGGGCGACAGGGCAGGGTCCGGCAAGGGCGCGGACCAGCGGACCTATTCGATCGAGCTCTGCGGCGGCACGCATGTCGGGCGGACGGGTGAGATCGGAACCTTCGTCACGCTCGGCGATCAGGCGTCGAGCGCCGGGGTCCGCCGGATCGAGGCGTTGACCGGGCAGGCGGCGATGGACCATTTGCGGGCGCAGGACACGCGCGTCTCGGACCTCGCAAATCTTCTCAAGGCGCAGCCGGAGGAGATCGCCAGCCGGGTCAGGGGTCTGATAGATGAGCGACGGGCGCTGCAGTCGGAAGTTGCGCGGCTGCGGCGCGACCTCGCCTTGAGATCCGGCGGGGAGGCATGCGAGATCAATGGCGTGCGAGCCGTCCTTCAGGTGCTTTCGGGGGTATCCGGAAAGGATCTCGGCCCGATGATCGACGCCCAGAAGCAGGCGCTCGGGTCGGGCATCATCGTCTTCATCGCCGATACGGGGACGAGGCCCGCCGTCGCCGCCGGCGTGACGAAGGATCTTGCGGCAAGGATCTCGGCGGTCGATCTTGTCAAGGCGGCGGTCGCGGCGCTCGGCGGCAACGGCGGGGGCGGCCGGTCGGAAATGGCGCAGGGAGGCGGTGTCGACATCGGACAGGCGGAGGCCGCGCTTGCGGCGGTGCGCGAAGTCATCGAGCGGGCCCAGGCTGTGCAGGATCCTCATTGATCGCGGCTTGCTGTCCGTGGGACGGCGGATGGCGTCGGCGCTGGCAGGCACCGCGATGCTTGAAGGGGCGCGGAGATCCGTGCCGGACAAGATCGGCTTGTCGGGACCGAATGCGTAGGGTTCCACTCCGATCGACGTGCGTCGCATCCCCGGCCGGACGCTCCTATTGAAGTTTTGGCTTCAGCCGCGGCTGCAGGGATGCCCCGGGAGCGACGCCGGGTCGACGTCCACCCGCAAGGTCTGACGGCCGAGGCTGACGCGGATCAGACTCAAATAGCCCGCCTCGCAACGGCTCGGCATGCCGAGGTGGGATCGTGTCTGCATCGAACCGATCCCGAATCGTCGGGCGCCACGCTTCGCCTCCGCCGTGCCCGCCTCTCGCGATCATGGAGATGGCTTGTGAGGTCGCCTGCATGGCCGTGTGTCTTTTCAGAGACCCTGGCAAGAACGGAACCGCGGCTTCGAGCACCGCGGCGGCGGTCCGAAAAGTTAGTAGGAAGCGTTCCGCAGCGGCGCATACGCGCAGACGGGCAGGAGGGGCGCGGGTGTCGCATCAGATTCTCATGGGTCGAACATTGGATCGCTAATCCCGCCATCGGCGCCGGAGTCCTTCGGGGGAGGCCGGAGCATTGCAATCCCTCGGTGTTTGATCTCGCGCCTGAAGTTCCTGACGGACGGTCGACACGCCCGCATGTCGCCCAAGCAGTCTGGTATGATCATGGAGAACTCGAGGCGGCATCGGGCCATCGTTCCCGGAACGCACCTTTGCTCGCCGCAGCGAAGGATCGTTTCGCCCGCATGGCTGACTTTCGGGACCACTCGGATGCTGCCGTCGGGAACGGACGGCAGCCTCGGGCATGCCGCAGCGCGAGGTTGGGGTGGGTTGCGAATGGCGGCCATGGGGATGGTGCCGCCGGACAATCCGGCGGGCCGACCATTGAATTGCAATCCGAGCAGCGCGGCCATGGCCACCCGACAGCGGCTTGGCGAATGGGCGCGTCCAGGAAAGCGCGAAACCACGTTCCGATCAAATGTCGTCAGAAAGTTTGTTTGACACAACCACGGAACATCTGACACTGATTGTCATCGCCTCTGCGCCTCGTCAGGCCGAGCAGGTGACTTGAAAGACAGGCAGCCACATCCTGCGGACATCTGTGATAATGCGGCAGGGGACGGTCATTCGCCTCCCCTCGGAACTGCAATTAAGTGAGGAGAATACCATGAAAGAGCTCATGTCGTCCATCGCCGTTCTGGCGTTGACCACGGGTTACGCCGGCGCGCAAAGCGCGGATCTGCCGGCCAATATCGAGCGACTGCAAAGCATGCAGTCCACCGGCGTCAAGGACTTTGCGGTTGTCGAGCAAGCCGGTTCCTATGCCGACGGTATCAAGAAGTCGCTCGAGCGGATCGAGATGCCCGATGGTTTCAAGATCGAGCTCTACGCGATCGTCCCCGATGCGCGCCACATCGCGGTCGGCCCGCAGGGTGTCGTGACCTTCGTCGGCACCCGCAAGGACAAAGTATGGGCCGTCACCGACCGGAACAAGGATCGGGTCGCCGATGAGGTAAAGGACTTTGCGCCGTCGCTGAGCTTCACCATACCGAATGGCGTCTGCTTCAGCCCGGATGGCTTCCTCTACGTTGCCGAGCAGAACCGCGTTCTCGTTTTCCCGGCCGCCGAGTTCTTTTACGAATCCCCCGACGTCGCCGTCGGTCAGGTCGTCCCCCAGGGCGAGTTGATCCCGGTTGAGGAGGAAAGCTATAACCACACCGCACGGGTCTGCGACATTGGCCCGGACGGCAAACTCTATATCTCCCTCGGCCAGCCGCATAATGTGACGCCCCCGGACAGGGTCCAGAAATACATGGATACCGGTATCGGCGGCATCATCCGGATGAACAATGACGGGACAGACCGGGAGATCATCGCGCGTGGCGTTCGCAATTCGGTAGGTCAGGACTTCGATCCCGCGACCGGAGACCTCTGGTTTACCGATAACCAGGTCGACGGTATGGGCGATGACATTCCCCCGGGCGAGATCAACCACATGACCGACGTCGGCCTGCATTTCGGCCATCCATGGTTCGGCGGTGGCGATACGCGGACGACTGAATACGAGAGTGAAGAGGTGCCGGTCGAGGTGACGATGCCAGCCTCCTCGACCGTCGCCCATGCCGCAGATCTGGGAATGGTGTTCTACACCGGTGACATGTTCCCGGCCAAATACGAGGGTGCGATTTTTTCGGCGCAGCACGGCTCGTGGAACCGCACGACGCCGGTCGGCGCGCGGATCGTGGTGACCACCATCGATGATGAGGGCAACGCCACAACCGAACCTTTTGCCGAAGGCTGGATCGACGAGAACGGCGAATACCTTGGCCGCCCCGTCGATGTCGCCAACCTGCGCGATGGATCGCTGCTCGTCTCCGACGATCTGGCCGGAGCGCTCTACAGGATCAGTTATACCGAATGATCCGCATCGAACTTCTGAGCCTTGGCGGGATCCTTCTCGCCGGGGCTGTGGTCGCCCAGACCGCCGGCGATCCGGCCGAAGGGCGCAAGATGGCGGGCCAGTGCAGCACCTGCCACGGGATCGAGGGTTATGCGAAGATCCCGATCGCACCGCATATCGGCGGGGAGCCGGCGGGCTATATTGCCTCTCAATTGCGCGCCTTTCGGGAAGGTGACCGCACGCATGAGATGATGAGCGTCGTCGCCAAATCCCTCACGGATCAACAGATCGCCGATCTTTCCGCCTGGTACGCAAACCACGCGGTTAGCGCGACCCTGACCGGCGATGGCTCCAGCGCGCCTGTGGCCTGCGTCTCCTGTCATGGCGAGAACGGGATCGGCTTGACAGAAGATGTACCGAACCTGGCGGGCGAAACCAATATCTACATCGATACCCAACTCAAGTCATTTCGTGCCGGCAAGCGCACGCACGAAGTCATGTCGGCCATCGCTGCCGGCCTGACGGACGAGGAAATCCGTGCCGCTGCCGATTGGTATGCCAGCGTGAAGATCGAGATCGAGGTGGCCGAATGAAGAATTGTGCAAGGCTGTCTTGAGAACGTAGTTGACGCTGCATGAGCTGGTTGGTGCTCTTGCGGTGATAGATTGGCGGGGTTCTTCCACTATCCTGTGCTCTCACTTGCATTCCGGATCAAGTAGGATTAGCATCACGCTGGGCTGTAGATTTCTGGAAAAACCGACAAACTCTGACTTGCGATAAGCTTCGGATTTTCACATCATCTTGGAATACCATACAGATGAAGCGTGATATCTACTGATGTGAAAAACGGTTGGATGGTCCTTCATAGCTGCCCTGGGTCAGATTGAAGGCGAGGGTCTATTTTTTATCACGATCCGGCGAGACCTCAGGCCAATCTGGCACTAGCGATATCAACCGTTTCAGCCCGCCCAATGTTTCAGCCCGCCCAATGATGGGAAAGACTCTTTCCCAAAATCAGCAGTCAATCTTGATGCGGCGAACGGCGATCTGGAGCGCTCCTCCGCCGATGCTGCAGGCGCCTCTGGAACCGCGCGTTGGTAACAGCAGTGTCGGATCCGGGTCCAGACCTCCGTATGGTCACGCGAGGTGAGTCTTCGAACACCTGCATGCAACGAACATTGTCTGTCACTCGAGCGCCTTCGGCAAGCGCACCAATGGCACCAATCGAAGCATCTGATCGCACACCGGAACCTGCCCGATCACGGTCCTCTGTAAGCCAATTAAGTGATATGCATGAATGCTATCGGCCATGCGGTGCGCGGCAGTGCCGGCCAACCCTGCCTTTGAATCCACATCACCGCGGGCGGCGCAAGACTGTCCACATATGGGGTAGCCGCGAGCTCCTGATGGCGGGAACCGCTCGCGACGATAAGCTCCGCGGACGTATCTAGGCTCAGGACCCATTGATTGCCGACGGCGGTCGTGATTCAGGCTCCGCGAGGAGTCCACATGCATGAGTAACCTGTTCTGGCTGACCGAAGCGCAAATGGCGCGCCTTCGCCCGTATTTTCCGAAGAGCCATGGCCG
>JBBQDX010000107.1:0-13452 GCA_038320125.1 Rhodobacterales bacterium
CGAAAGGCGCTCACCTGCTTCGCGGACAACCCCCGCCACGCTTGCCCATGGGCGCCATCCGTCCATGCCAAGGCACGCGGCCGAGGATGCAGACATCCGCATGCCATCCGCATCCTCGGCCGCGCCTGGCTCCGCGTTCTCCGGCGCGCCTGGCAGGATCGGAAACCATCCGATCCGCTTCTGTACGGCGCTTCTAAAGCCATAGGTTGACACAGGCTGGCTCATGCGCCGAGGATCCGGGGGAGCGCGTCGAAGATGGCCCGGGCCCCCATGCCGACGCCGCCCTTGGGCCGGGCCGGGGCGGCGGTGGGGTTCCAGCCGTAGATGTCGAAATGCGCGAAGCGGGCCGTACCGCGCGCGAAGCGGTCGAGGAAGAGGGCGGCGGTGATCGAACCCGCCATGCCGCCCGAAGGCGCGTTGTCGAGATCGGCGATGCCGGGCTCGATCAGCGTCTCGTAGGGGCGGTGGAACGGCATCCGCCAGAGCGGATCGCGCACCCGCGCGCCGCCATGCATGAGCGCCAGCGCCAGCGCGTCGTCGTCGGTGTAGAAGGGTGCCAGGTCGGGGCCGACGGCGGTGCGCGCCGCCCCGGTGAGCGTCGCCATGCAGAACATCAGGTCCGGCGGGGTTTCGGCGGCCAGCGCCAGCGCGTCTGCCAGCACGAGGCGGCCCTCGGCGTCGGTATTGTTGATCTCGACCGTGAGGCCGTTGCGCGCCGTCAGGATGTCGCCGGGGCGGAAGGCGTTTCCGGCGACGGCGTTCTCCACCGCCGGGATCAGCACGCGCAGGCGCAGCGTCATGCCCGTCGCCATGATCATATGCGCGAGACCGAGCACCGTGGCCGCGCCGCCCATGTCCTTCTTCATCAGCGCCATCGAGGCCCCGGGCTTGAGGTTGAGCCCGCCGGTGTCGAAGCAGACGCCCTTGCCCACCAGCGTGACCGCCGGGCCTTCGGTGCCCCAGGTCAGGTCGAGAAGGCGCGGCGCGCGGGGCGAGGCGCGGCCGACCGCGTGGATCAGCGGCAGGTTGGCGTCCAGGAGCGCGTCGCCCCCGGTGACGGCGAGCGCCGCGCCGTGCAGGTCGGCCAGCGCCCGGGTCGCGGCCTCCAGCTCGTCGGGCCCCATGTCGTTGGCCGGCGTGTTGATCAGATCGCGGGTCAGGAACTCGCCCGCGGCGATGGCCTCCAGCCGGGCGGCATCGACGCCCTTCGGGGCCTTGAGCGCCGCGCCCTCGGTCGCCTCGCCGGCGTAGCGCGTGAAACGGTAGCCCGCGAGAAGCCAGCCCAGCGCCGCCTCCTCCGTCTCGTTGGCGTTGAGCTCACCCTCGAGGACATAGGTGCCCCGTCCCAGCGTCGTGGCGGCGGCGGCGGCGAGGAAGCGCCGGCGCGCGCGGTCCGCCGGGCCGCCCCACCCCAGGAGGACGCGGGCCACCGAGAGATCCGGCGCGGGCAGCCGCAGCACCTGGCCGGCGGCGGCGGTGAAGCCGCTGGCCTGCACCCAGTCGCGGAGGGGCTCGTCCTGCCGGGCCAGCCAGTCGTCGAACCCCGCGGCGGGCAAGATCCGGAGGGGAGTGGCCCGCGTGTCGGGGGCGGCGAAACGTGGCGGTCTGGCGGCGATCATCGGTCCTCGGCGTCACGGGGTCGGCAGGCCGCGCTACTTTAACGTCGCCGGCGGGCCGCGCCACTCTAGCGCCGACGGCCCGCGCCGCAAGGTCCGAGGTGCGCGCGCCGCCGCCGTGCCGCCCGCTCAAGCCATCGTTTCGGGCATCGCCTCCCGGTCGGCGCCGCGTCCCAGCGTCCAGCCGCCGGATCCTTCGGGCCTGCCGAGGCGCAGGAGCCGCGCGGTGCAGGCCGCCAGCGCGGGCGCGTTGCCGCTGTCGAGGCAATCGAGCACGGCGCGTCCGGCGGCGGCAAGCGTCGTCATCCCGATGGAGTCGCAGAGCCGGACGAGGTCGGTGCTGCTGCGGCGCAGGCCCGAGGGATCGTCCCGCTGGTGCGCGACGGTCTCGACCAGCGCCTCGAGCTCCGACAGGACGAAGGCGACGTAGGCCTCGGCCCGGTGACCGTATTCGTCGCAGACCGCGGCAAGGCGGCCATGGTCGAAGGCAATCGTCTCGACGGGGCGCAGGAAGGCGATGTCGCGGGTCATGTCGGTGGCTCCAGAAGGCATTCGGCGGCTGCGGCCGGTTGCCTGCCAGATGCCGTGCGACTCGGGCCAAACCGGGGCACCCGTTCGACGCTCGCATCAAGAAATGGCTCGAATTCACCTCGAACTTGCGCATAGAAGCGAGCATGCCGCGTTCGGCTGCGAGGAAGACACCCCATGAGACCCGTGAAACCCCTGCCCGGATCGCTGGTCAAGCGCTACCACGGCTGGAAAGCCACGACCTTCGCCGAAAACTCCGCCTGGTATCGCCGCCTCGCCACCGATGGCCAGCGACCCCGCGCGATGGTCATCTCCTGTTGCGACAGTAGGGTGCATGTCACCTCGATCTTCGGGGCGGAGCAGGGCGAGTTCTTCATCCACCGCAACATCGCCAACCTCGTCCCGCCCTGCGAGCCGGACGGGCGGCGCCACGGCACCTCGGCAGCCATCGAATACGCGGTGATCTCGCTCAAGGTGTCGCAGATCATGGTGCTCGGCCATTCGCAGTGCGGCGGCGTCAAGGGCTGCGAGGCGATGTGCTCGGGCCATGCGCCGGAGCTCGAGCGGCCCGAGAGCTTCGTGGGCCGCTGGATGGACATGCTGCGGCCCGGCTGGGAGGAGGTCAGGCACATCGAGGACGCGGGCGCCCGGATGGAGGCGCTGGAAAAGCGCGCCGTCCTGACCTCGCTCGACAACCTGATGACGTTCCCCTTCGTGGCCGAGGCGGTAACGGCGGGCGATCTGGTGCTGCACGGTCTGTGGAACGACATCGTCGAGGGATCGCTTGAGAGCTACGACGCTGCCGGCGACCGGTTCGTTCCCATCTGACACGGTCCGATCTGAGACGGCCCGATTTGAGACGGCACCCCCGCAGCCGGAGCGCGCGCTCCGCGGGTTCGCCAGCGCGCTCCGGCTCAAGTCCGGACGGGGCCGCCTAGGGCTGCCACTCCAGCGTCTGCCCCTCCGGCCAGTCCGTCGTGACGCCGACGCGCACATCGGTCTCGCCTCCGGCAGGCACGTTCAGGATCCATTCCGCCACGCCCCGCAGCTCGTCTACATCGCGGGTGTCGGGCTCGGGGGCGGTGGTGACGGTCACCTCCAGGTCTTCCTGCTCGGAGTAGGGCAGGGCGACGCGGGTCTCGACCGCTTCGGCACCGTCGGAGAGGTTGCGGACGCGGAACAGCATGTCCTGCCGCCGGGTGCCCGAGGTGACGAGGAAGCCGCGGTCGCCGGTCTCGTTGTCGCGCAGCACGAACTCCAGCCGCAGGTGCTGCTGCGGACCGAAGGCGAGCTCGGCCTCGTCGCCCGCCGGGATGAGCTGCAGGAAGCTCTCGCCCACTTTCTCGCCGTCGCGCAGCAGCGTCGCGGGGCCGGGCAGGATCGGCTCGGACGTCGTGTTCGTGACCTCCGCCACCAGGAATGCCGTCGCATCGGTGCGCGGAACGGCCCGGTTGAAGACCCGGGCGCCGAGCTCCACGGTGTCCATGGTCAGCGTCACGGTGTCGCCCGAGGCGGGGAGGTCCACGGCCACCGGATAGTCATAGACCACGACCGGACCGTCGGTGTCGGCCTTCACCGACATCGGCGCGCGGGCGTCGAACGCAAGGTCGGCCATGGCGGCCTCGCTCTGCGGCGCGCCACGCGGGACCGGGAGGGGCAGCGGCGGCGTTTCGACGATCCGGGCGAGGTCGGGCGTCACGTCGGACGGCGCCGTCGCGGCGAAAGGGTCGGCGGTGGAGAGGCGCAGGGCGATATCGTCGAGGGCGGTGCCGCTGCCCTGCCGGACGGCGACCTTGCGGGCAAGCGTCACCCGCTCGCCCGCCAGCATCGCGTCGTAGGAGAGCGACCAGCCCGCGTCAGGCACGAAGTTCTCCAGCCGCAGGGTCACGGGACCTGCCTCGGCCACCTCGACGGTGACGGCGAGCAGGCTGACCGGGCCGAAGTCCGCGCCCGAGGCGTCGAGGTCGCGCTTGGCCTGCATCAGCACCCGGCCGGCCTCCTCCACCTCCGTCTCGGCCGCGCGCAGCGCCGCGCGGGCATCGGCGCGGGCCATCTCGGCGGCGGTCGTCCCGCCCGAGATGGCGGCGGCGGTCTCGCCGATGGCGGCCGGGTCGAGGCGGTCGAGCGTCGCCCCCGAGACCGAGCGCAGGAACGCCAGCGCATCCTCGGCGGCGGTGACGCCCGCGGAGGCGCGCAGGCGCCCGTCCTCGGCGGTGGAAACGGCGTCGCGGGCGGCGCGCCAGCCCTCGTAGGCCGCCCTCTGCACCGGCGTGAAGAGGCTGCGCCCGTCGGTGATGCCGCCGGTCACGACCTCGGCCGCGCCGAGCGTCGCCCCCGAGACCTCGAGTCGGGGAACGGCCCCGTTCGCGCCGACCATGACCGGCACCATGATCCGGTGGGCGCCCGCCGGCGCGTCGAACGTCGCGATCCGCGCGATGGTGGCACCCTGCAGGAAGACCACCGCCTCGGTTGCGGGTGCCGGCAGGGGAAAGTCCTCGGCGAGCGCCGTCTGGGGCAGGAGGCACGGCAGGAGGCAGAGGAGAGTGAGGTAACGCATGCAGGGGTCCGGGTGTTTGACTGTTTCGGAACCAGTCTGTCCTGTCCGCCCGCCCTTGTCAGCCCGCCTTTTGAGGGGCGGGGCGGGCGACCCGCTGGGCTTGGCAGGTCAGGTTTGTCGATGCCCCGGTTTTGCGAGCGTCCGGTCCGGGACGAGAACATCACGGGCCCCGGACTGTTTCTGTCCGGGTTCCCGCCCGTTTGCAGCTCGAACGCTTCCCCGGAATGCCCGGAGAACCCGTAGCCCGGAGCGGTGTCGCCGCGGGGCTTGCCCGTTCGCGGCTCGAACGCTCCACTGCTGCCTTCGCCGGGCCTGCGGCCCGGACCGGCGCTTGTCCGGGGCTCCGCCCGTGATCCGCACAAACGCTCCATTGGAACGCTTGCCGGGGCCATCGGCCCGGACCGGTGCTTGCCCGGGACTCCGCCCGTGAAACGCACAAACGCTCCACCGGAGCGTTTGCCGGGGCCCTGGGCCCCGAACAGCGTTTCACCCCTTCTTCAGCATCCGCTTGCCCAGCGTCTCGGCGATCTGCACGGCGTTGAGGGCGGCACCCTTGCGCAGGTTGTCGCTGACGATCCAGAGGTTCAGCCCGTTGTCGAGGGTGCTGTCCTGACGGATGCGGCTGACGAAGGTGGCGAAGTCGCCGACGCAATCGACGGGCGTGATGTAGCCGCCGTCCTCGCGCTTGTCGATCACGAGGACGCCGGGGGCGCGGCGCAGGATCTCGCGCGCCTCGTCCTCGTCGAGGAAGTCCTCGAACTCGATGTTGACCGCCTCGGCATGCCCCACGAAGACCGGCACGCGGACGCAGGTGGCCGTGACCTTGATGGACTTGTCGACGATCTTCTTGGTCTCGACGACCATCTTCCATTCCTCGCGGGTCGAGCCGTCCTCCATGAACGCGTCGATATGCGGGATGACGTTGAAGGCGATCTGCTTGGTGAACTTCGTTGCGGGCTTGTTGTCGACCGGGTTGTAGATTGACTTCGTCTGGTCCCAGAGCTCGTCCATGCCGTCCTTGCCCGCGCCCGACACCGACTGGTAGGTCGAGACGACGACGCGCTTGATCCGGGCGCGGTCATGGAGCGGCTTGAGGACCACGACCATCTGCGCGGTGGAGCAGTTCGGGTTGGCGATGATGTTCTTCCTGGCATACCCGTCGACGGCCTCCGGGTTCACCTCGGGCACCACCAGCGGCACGTCGGGGTCGTAGCGGTAGAGCGACGAGTTGTCGATCACGACGCAGCCCGCCTTGGCGGCGCGGGGCGCGTGGGCCTTGGTCGCGTCCGAGCCCACGGCGAAGAAGGCGATGTCCCAGCCCGCGAAGTCGAACTGCTCGAGGTCCCTGGTCTTCAGCGTCCGGTCGCCGAAGCTGACGTCCGTGCCCATCGACTTGCGGGACGCGAGCGCCGCGATCTCGTCGATGGGGAACTGGCGCTCGGCCAGGATGTTCAGCATTTCGCGGCCCACGTTTCCCGTGGCGCCGCAGACGACTACCTTGTAGCCCATTGGTGCAGTCCTTCGCTTGGCCTGCGGTCCCTAGACCAGACGGGGAGCGAGGGGAAGGCGGGCCGGACTTCCCACGCCATCACATCCCCCACCCGACGCGCGCCAAGGGTGCCGAACGTCCGGACGGACCCAAAGGCGCCGTTCCGCAGCCGGGAGGCGGCGCCATCGTCGCGCGTCGACAAGGATGCCGTCAGCCTCGCCGGGACACTCGAGGACGCAGGCCAGGCCCGGATCGGTTGGGCCCGCGCAAATCCAGCGACAGCGAGGATTTCGATGGTCGGACCCCGGCCCGTCAGCGCAGCCTTCGCGGCGGACAAGGCGCGGGTCCGCCGGATCGCGCCGACCCGGTCAGTCGGTGCTGTCCGGCGCGAATGCATAGATGGCGCAGCCGGCGAGCAGGGTCAGCGCGAAGACGCCGAACAGAGCCTGGTAGCCTGCGACGCCGCCGCCCGCCGCCTCGAACACCGGGCCGGAGGCGAACTGCATCAGGGCCACGCCGCCGATCGAGAAGAGGTTGAGGAGCGTGACCCCCCGCCCCACCAGCCCCGGCGGAAAGAAGCCCCGGCCATGGGCGACGCAGACCGCGTAGCTCGACCCGAGCGCGCCGATGACCGCGAGCAGGACCGTCGCCATGACCAGGCCCGGCACCGGGACCAGCCACATCGCCGCGCAGGCCATGGCCCCCAGCAGGTTGCCGGTCAGCACCACCCACTTGCGCGTCCCGAACACCCGGTCGAGGGGCCCGTAGGCGAAGTTGCCCGCGATCATCGCGAGGCCCATCACCAGGGTCACGGTGCCGACCATCTCCGCGCCGTAGGTGTCGGCGACGTAGGGCCCGGCCCAGAGGCCGCGCAGCCCGGCGGCGGGCGCATAGTTTACCAGCATCATCGGCGCGATGAACCAGATCGCGGGCAGGCGCAGGATGTCGAGGAGCGAGCCGCGCGGTCCATCGCCGAGGGCCTCCGGGTCGCGGACGACGACCCATGCGCCCAGACCTGTGGCGACGGTGATCGCCGCAAGCCCCGCCATCGCGCCCCGCCACCCGAGGACATCCGCCGCGAACCCCAGCGGCACCGAGGCGGCGATGTTGCCCAGGGAGCCCACGCCGACCAGCACCCCCGCCAGCGTGGCGAAGACGGCGGGGCGGTAGATGCGCGCGAAGATGTAGTAGTTCGCCATCAGCACGGGCGCGCAGCCCGCCCCGATCAGCGCCATGGCGAGGTCGATCTGCCAGCCGGCGGTCGCGACGGCGAAGACTGTGGCGCCGCCGCCGCCCGCGATCCCGAGCAGCCCGGCGGCCGTGCGCCGGGGTCCGATCCGGTCGAGCGCCCAGCCGACCGGGATCTGCATCGCGGCGAAGGAGAGGAACCAGATGCCCGAGGCGCGGCTGAGGTCGGCGTTGGAGAGCCCCAGATCGTCGGTGAGGACCGGGGCGAGCACGGCCAGGAACGCGCGATAGAACTGCGACAGCACATAGGCGAGGGTGAGGATGGCGATGCCGGCTTTCATCGGCGCAGGCGTGGCACGGTGCCGCCGGCCCGGCAAGGCCGATCGGCGCGGGGACCGCACGGACCCGCACCGGCATCCGCGACACCCGCCGACCGGCGATCGCCGGATGCGGTGCTCCGTCGGCCCGCGCGGCTTGCCCGCCCCGACGCACCTGCGGTAAGTCCGGGGGCCACCGCGTTCCAAGAGGTCACTCCCTGCCTGCGTCCCGCCATCCCTTCGCCCGACTCTGGCGCGGCTATCTGCGGCGCAATCTGGCCTGGTTCGTCGTGGCGCTGATCCTGATGTCGATCGAGGGCGGGACCATCGGGCTGCTGGCCTGGATGCTGAAGCCGATGTTCGACCAGGTCTTCGTCGCGGGGCGGGAAGATGCGATTCTCTGGGTGGGGGCGGGGGTTTTCGGCCTCTTTCTGGTGCGGGCGGTCGCGGGCGTGCTGCAGCGGGTGATCCTGGTGCGGATTGCCACCAAGGTGACGGCACGGATGCAGCAGGACCTGCTCGACCACGTCATGCGCCTCGACAGCGCCTACTTCAGTTCCAATTCGCCCGGCATGCTGATCGAGCGGGTGCAGGGCGACGTCGCCACCATCCAGTCGATCTGGATCACGCTCATCACCGGGGTCGGGCGAGATCTGATCGGCCTCCTCTCGCTGACCATCGTGGCGATCTCGGTCGATCCGCTCTGGACGGCCATCGCGGTGATCGGCGCGCCGCTCCTGATCGCGCCCAGCATCGTCGTGCAGCGCTACATCAAGCGCAAGGCGTATCTCTTGCGCGACATCGCCGGGCGGCGCACGACCCGGCTCGACGAGATTTTCCACGGCATCACGCCGATCAAGCTGAACGCGATGGAGGGCTACCAGTTCGACCGCTACCGCCGCACCAGCGAGGATCTCGTGCGCGCCAGCGTCCGCTCGCAGACCGGCAAGGCGGTCGTGCCGGCGCTGGTCGATGTCGCGGTCGGCCTCGGCTTCTTCGCGGTGCTGCTCTACGGCGGGCCGCAGATCGTGGCGGGCGAGAAGACCGTGGGCGAGTTCATGTCGTTCTTCACCGCCATGTCGCTGGCGTTCCAGCCGCTGCGCCGCCTCGCCGGCATGTCGGGCAGCTACCAGACCATGCTGGCCTCGCTGGAGCGGATCTACTCGCTGCGCGACACGGTGCCCTCGATCCTGGGTCCGGTGGACCGGGGAGCGACGCCGGCGTCGGGGACGGCGATCCGCTTCGAGCGGGTCGAGCTTTGCTACGGCGACTCGCCAGTGCTGCGCGGCGTCGATTTCGAGGTGCCGGAGGGGACCACGACGGCGCTGGTGGGTCAGTCGGGGGCGGGCAAGAGCACGATCTTCAACGTGCTCACGCGGCTCGTCGACCCCGCGTCGGGGCGCGTCAGCATCGGCGGCCACGACATCCGCGAGATGCCGCTCGACGCGTTGCGCGGGCTGTTCTCGGTGGTCAGCCAAGACACGCTCCTCTTCGACGAGACGCTGCGCGACAACCTGCTCGTCGGGCGCGGCGACGTGGAGGAGGCGCAGCTTCTGGCGGCGCTGGACGCAGCCCATGTCACCGAGTTCCTGCCCGACATGCCCGGCGGCCTCGATGCGCCGGCGGGGCCGCGCGGCTCCAACCTTTCGGGCGGCCAGCGCCAGCGCATCGCCATCGCCCGCGCCCTGCTGCGCGACACGCCGATCCTGCTGCTCGACGAGGCGACGAGCGCGCTCGACACCCGCTCCGAACGGCTGGTGCAGTCGGCGCTGGAGACGCTGTCTGCGAGGCGCACGACGCTGGTGATCGCGCACCGCCTCTCGACGATCCGCGACGCCGACCAGATCCTGGTGCTCGACGAGGGCCGCGTGGCGGAGCGCGGGACGCACGAGGAGCTGCTGGCACTTGGCGGGCTATATACGCAACTCCACGCGCTCCAGTTCGGCACGCTGCCGGGCGCGGAGGCCGACGCGCATTGACCGAGCTCGTCATCACCAACCTGAACGCGCGCTACACCGGCGTGTCGTCGACCGCCGCGCGCCTGATCCCGGTGCAGGCGGCGCGCTACGATCTGGCACTGGCGGGGCATGCGTTGCCCGGCTGTCCGCCGCCGCTGACCCTCGCGCAGGCCAGCGCCGCCAGCCGCAGACCGCCGCCGGGCCGCCCCTTCGTCCTCTGGCACGTCCGCCGCAACAACGAGATGCGCGCCGCGCTCTGGGCCCGCGATGTCCTCCGCCTGCCGATCCGCATCGTCTTCACCACCGCCGGAACGCACCGCCATTCCGCCTTTCCCCGCTGGCTGATGGCCCGGATGGACGCGCTGATCGCGACGATCCCCGCCGCCGCCGAGGGCAAGCGGCATGTTCGCGCCGTCGTGCCCCACGGCGTCGACTGCCGCGTCTGGCATCCGGCGGACGACCGCGCCGCCGCCTGGGCCGCCACCGGCTATCCGGGGGCGCGGGGGGTCGCCGCCGTGGGCCGGGTGCGGAGGTCGAAGGGCACCGACCGCTTCGTAGATACGATGCTGCGGGTGCTGCCGAAACATCCGGACACCACCGCGCTGGTGCTGGGGCTGGCCCGGCCGCAGGATGCGGGGTTCTTGCAGGAATTGAAGGACCGGGTGCGGCAGGCCGGGCTGGCCCACCGGCTCATCTTCCCCGGCGAGGTCGCACCCGACGCCCTGCCGGCCCTGATCCGCGCCTGTTCCCTGACGGTGCCGCTGCCGCGCTACGAACCCTACGGGGTAACACCGCTGGAGGGAATGGCCTCCGCCGTGCCCTTCGTCGGCTCCCCCACCGGCGATTTCCGCACCTTCACGGGGGGCGGGCTGGCGGGGATCGTGGTGGAGGAAGCCAACCTCGTGGAGGACGCCGCCGCCGCCGTCGACGCGCTCCTCTCCGACCCGGACCGCCTGGAAACGATGGCGCGCATCGCGCGCGAGCGGGCGGTGGCGCGGCATTCCATCGAGGCGGAGGCCGAGGGGATCGCGGGCGTCTACGAGGCGCTTTGGTCCGAGGGCGGAAGCGCGCGGGACTTCAACGCGCGGTAGAACGGCAGCGCCGCGGCCAGGAGGTCGTCGCGGTCCACCACCGGCAGCGGCCCCTCCGGCCCGGCAAACCCGGTGGAGCGGTGGACGGCGTTGTACCAGTGCGACGCCCAGACGCCATCCGCCGCGTGGCCGCCCTCCGGCCAGGCCAGCATCGCGTCCGACCACGGCAGGCCCACCTCGGCGCAGAATCGACCCAGCATCCCCCGCGGATCGTCCCGCAGATCCGCCGTATCGATCACCAGCCCGCCCACCCGGTCGTAGAGCGCGGCCTGCGCGGCGAAGCCGATGTCCGCCTCGGTGATCTCCCCGCGCTTCGCGCCGTAGCTGGCGATGACCCGGGCGGGGTGGCGGATGAGGTGCAGATGGACGGCCCCGTCCGACCATCCCATCGGAAACCCCGGCACCATGTGATGCGCCATGTGCTTCTGGTAGGAATGGCCACGGGTCGGGCCAGGCGCGGCGGCGCAGAGCCGCGCGACCTCCGCCGCGTCGGTGGTCTGGCTGGCGAGGATCTCCGCCCGCATCGGATGATCGAGGCCGGTCGCGGCGAGGTAGGCGGCATAGAACGGCTCGTCCAAGACCTCGAAATCGGCGCGGTTGCCGAAAGCATACATCATCGCGGTGGAGAGGTTGCGGGGGCCGGACCAGGCGACGATCTTCATGGGGACCTCCTGCGATGAACGCCGACGGCATTCCGCTGCCCGCCCTTGCGAAGCCCTCGCGGCCCTCGGCCTTGCCACCGGTTTTCCAAGGCTCCGGCTGCACCGCCAGCGGCGTCGCAGGACAGTCTTGCGGGCAGGCCGGGACGAGGTGGAGCCGTCCGCGTGCCCGCCCGAAATCCGCATGCCGTAGCGGGGCCGCCGGACGTGGACGCAGGGACGATACATCCCGTCTGCCGGGCGCGCACCTAGCGGGCCACGAGGTCCCTGTAGAGCCCCCGCAGCCGCTTCGTCACCGGCCCGATCTCGCCGGTGCCGATCGCCCGCCCGTCCACCGCGCCCACCGGCGTCTGCGCGCCGAAGGTGCCGGTGAGGAACGCCTCGTCGGCGCCGTAGGTGTCCACGAGGGAGAAATTGCGCTCGAACACCGGGATGTCGCTGGCGCGGCAAAGGTCGATGACCTTCTGGCGGGTGATGCCGTTCATGCAGTAGTCGCCCGTGCTGGTCCAGACGGCCCCCTTGCGGACGATAAAGAAGTTGCAGGCATTCGTCGTGTTCACGAAGCCGTGGATGTCGAGCATCAGCGCCTCGTCGGCCCCCGCCTTCTCGGCGGCGATGCAGGCGAGGATGCAGTTCAGCTTAGAGTGCGAGTTCAGCTTGGGGTCCTGCGTCATCGGCAGGCCGCGCAGGTGCGGGACCGTGGCGAGCGTGACCGGGCGGGGGATCTTCGGGCGCGAATGCTCCATGATGATGACCATCGTGGGGCCGGAAACCGACAGGCGTGGATGCTGGAACGGCAGCCGTTTGACGCCGCGCGTCACCATCAGGCGGGCGTGGGCGTCGGTGGTCATGCCGTTGGCCTCGCGCGTCGCCTCCAGCGCGGCAAAGACCTCGTCGCGCGTCCTGCGGATGTCGAGGTCGATGGCCTTGGCCGCCTCGAACAGCCGGTCGAGGTGCTCGTCCGGAAAGGTCCAGCGGCCGTCGTAGAGGCGCAGCCCCTCCCACACGCCGTCGCCCAGCAGGAAGCCGGAATCGTAGACCGAGACGGTGGCCTCGGCCCGGGGCTTGAGGGTGCCGTCCACCCAGATGAGGATGTCCGCGTTGCGGGCGTCGTCCTCGGCTTCATGCGTGCTGATCTTGTCCATGACCGATTGGTGCCGTCAACCGGGACGGATTTGCAAGGGGCAGGCGTGGGGACCGGACCGTCGCGCGCCGCGCTCAGAGCGCGCCGATTGCCGCGCGCGACAGGACCATGCGGGCGATGATGATGCCAAGGAGGAACACCAGCGGGGCGAGATCGAGCGCGCCGGTGGCGGGCAGGATGCTGCGGATGCGCGAATATACCGGCTCGAGAACGCGGGTCAGACCGTCCCAGAGCTGCGCCACGATCGGCTGGCGCATGTTGAGCACGCCGAAGTTGATGAGCCAGGACATGATGATGTGCGCGATGGCGAAGAACCACGCGACGTTGAGCAGCAGCAGGAGAATGTCGATCAGCGTGTTCATGGCGGCCCCGGATATATGCGCTGTCCGATCTAGGGGCACGGCGCCCCGCGCGCAACCTGACGTGCCGTTGCGGTTGACCCGGATGCCGGCGCGGCGGATGCAGGCGCGATGTATCCCTTCCTGCGTCTCGGCTGGCAGATGCTGCGCGTCCGCTCCCTGCCGCGGATGGGCGCGCTCGACACCCATGTGTCGCACCTCCTGTGCCTGCCATGGGATCTCGACGGGTTCCTCGAGCTCAACAACGGCCGCGTCCTGACGCTCTACGACCTCGGTCGGTTCGCCGCGGGGTCGCGCATCGGGCTGCTGGCGGCGCTCCGGCGGCGCGAGTGGGGCCTGGCGGTGGCGGGGGCGAGCGTCCGGTACCGCCGGCGGATCACGGTGTTCCAGCGCATCGAGATGCAAACGCGGATCGTCGGCTGGGACGCGCGGTTCTTCTACATCCTCCAGTCGATGTGGGTGAATGGCGCCTGCTGCTCGCAGGCGCTCCTGCGCACCGCCGTCGTGGCGCAGGGACGGGCGGTGCCCTCGGGCGAGGTGGCGGCG
>JBBQDX010000108.1:0-13332 GCA_038320125.1 Rhodobacterales bacterium
CAACGAGAGCATCGGCCTCTACGACCTCGTCGGCTTTGCCACCTATCCCGGCTTCCACTCGATGCCGTCGGACCATTTGGCCTGCAACAAGGCCGTCTGGGACGCGATGCTCGAGCATCATCGCGCGATCCTGTCGACCGCGATGGAGAGCCTGGCGCTGCGCACGGCCCTGCAGTTCGAGAAGCTGAACGCCGAGGCGGCGAGCCGGCTGCGTGACGCGGGCGTGACGTTGTCGGACTGGTCGGACGAGGACAAGCAGGCGTTCCGCGATGCGGCGCAGGCCACCTGGCCCGAGTTCGCGACCACGCCCGAGGCGGAGGCGCTGGTCGAGAGCCATCTCGCCTATCTCGGCGAACTGGGCCTCGTGTCCGACAAGTGACCCCAGCGGGTGCGGCGCCCCGGGGCCGCACCCTTCTTCGTTCCGACAGCGCGAGGTCCGCGATGGCCGCCAACCCGACCCCGGTGGAAACCGCAGCCGACGCGGGCCCCGCGATCTACGTCCCCCGTGCCATCGAGGTGCTGGTGCCGGCGGCCTTCGTCGCCTGCAGCGCCTGGGTGGTCTGGAACGGCCCGGCCTTCCTGATGGCGTTCCGCGAGACCGGGCCGGCGGTCGACGCGCTGGCGCGGCGCTACGCCGAGGTCTCGGCGCTCGACTGGATCGCGGTGGCCGCCTCGATCGTGCTCTTCGTCCTGGGCGTCGCGACCGTGCGGCGGGCCCCGTCGGAATGGCAGGACTGGGGCCTCTTCGACCGCGTCTCGATGTTCATCGGCCGGGTCACGATGGTGCTGGTCGTGATCCTCGTCGGCGTCATGGTGTTCGAGGTGCTGGCCCGCTACGTCTTCGAGAGGCCGACCATCTGGGCCAACGAGATGTCGCTCTGGCTTGCGGGCTTCGTCTTCGTGCTGGCGGGCCTCTACGCGATGCAGCAGCGCAGTCACATCCGCATCTTCCTGCTCTACGACCTGCTGCCCCGCGGGTTGCAGCGGCTCTGCGACTGCATCTCGGTCGCGCTGATCTGCCTCTTTGCCGCCGCCCTCTTCTACGGGGCCTGGGGCGAGGCGCGCGACAAGTTCCTGCGGTGGGAGACCTTCGGCACGGCCTTCGACCCGCCGATCCCCGCGACCCTGAAGCCGATGATCCTGCTGATCGTGGCGCTCGTCGCGATCCAGGCGATCGCCAACCTGATCCGCGACTGGAACGCCGAGCCGGTGATCCATACGGCGGCCGACGACATCGACCCGGACGAGCTGGAGCGTTTGCGCCGGTCGGTCGGGTCGGACTGAGGAGCGAACGCCATGGACGTTGGAACGATCTCGCTGGTGCTGCTGGTGGCGCTGATGCTGCTCCTGGCGATCGGCATGCCGCTCGGTTTCGCCTCCGCCGTCCTGGCGGTGCTGGTGCTGGTGATGAAGTTCGAGCCGAACCTGCTGACAGCGCCCTGGGAGTTCGGCGACGGCCTGCTGACCGGCAAGTTCGGCACCGGGCCGCTCAACATCCTGAGTCAGAAGATCTACGGGCTGCTCACCGACTACGTCCTGATCTCGATCCCGCTCTTCATCTTCATGGCCGCCCTGCTGGAGCGTTCAGGCATCGCCAAGTCGATGTATTCCTCGCTCAACGTCTGGCTGTCGCGCACCCGCGGCGGCATCGCCATCGTGACCTCGCTCATGGCGGTGATCATGGCGGCGATGTCGGGCATCATCGGCGGCGAGGTCGTGTTGCTGGGCCTGATCGCGCTGCCGCAGATGCTGCGGCTGGGCTACGACCAGAACCTCGCCATCGGCACGATCTGCGCCAGCGGCTCGCTGGGCACGATGATTCCGCCCTCCATCGTCCTTATCATCTTCGGCCTCATCACCGAGACTTCGATCAAGGCGCTCTTCACGGCGGCCTTCGTGCCCGGCTTCATGCTGGCCTCCTTCATCATCATCTACATCGTGGTCCGCACGCAACTGAACCCCGCCCTCGCCCCGCTGCCCCCGCGCGACCCGAACGACCCGCCGACCGGCGAGAAGACCCTGCTCTTCGCGACCTTCCTGTCGATCCTCGGCGCCGGCTTCGGCGCGGCCCTGTTCCTGCGGGCCCTGTTCTTCACGGTCACGGGACAGAACGTGGCGATCGGAGGCGTCGATCCGATCACCTTTGGCGAGCCGCATCACGTCTGGGTCTTCGGCGTGGCGCTTGCGGTCTTCCTCGGCCTGATCTTCCTCGTGTTCAAGCCGCACCGCGCGCGCCGCTCCTGGGCGATGGGCAAGGGCCTCGTGCCGCCCGTCGTCGTGATCGGCGTCGTCCTCGGCTCCATCTACGGCGGTATTTCGGGCATCACCGAGGCCGCCGCCATGGGCGTGGTCGCGGTGTTCCTGATCTCGCTGCTGCGCGGCGAGGCCTCGGTCGAGCTCGTCTGGGACAGCCTGCTGCGGACGTTGAAATCCACCGGCACGATCATCTGGGTGACGATCGGCGCGGCGGCGCTGGCGGGCGCCTACACCATCGCGGGCGGGCCGACCTACGTGGCCAACCTGATCACCAGCGCGGACCTGCCGACGATGGGCATCATGCTGACGATGATGCTGATCCTCCTCTTCATGGGCGCCTTCATGGACTGGGTCGGCATCGTCCTGCTCATCATCCCGGTGTTCCTGCCGATCGTGCAGCGGCTGCCCATCGAGGAGATCGGCGTGTTCGGCACGCTCGACCCAAAGAACCTTGCGGTCTGGTTCGGGGTGCTCTTCTGCATGAACATGCAGGTCAGCTTCCTGTCGCCGCCCTTCGGCCCCGCCGCTTTCTACCTCAAGTCGGTCGCCCCGCCGCAGATCTCGCTCACCGACATCTTCAAGGGGTTCCTGCCATTCATCTGCCTGCAGCTCCTCGCGCTGACGGTGCTGCTCCTCTGGCCGCCGATCGTCGAGATCCTGCTGGAGTGAGGGCCGCGGGGCAACGGACCGACGCGGCGCCCTGCTGCGGCGAATGGTGCGCAGCGGCGCGCCGTCGCGGGGTGTGGCCAAGGCCGGGCAGGCTGCGCTATCCTGCGCCACGGCCCTGCTTTCCCGAAAGGCACGGCGGTTCCCCATGCCGGGGGCCGCGCCCGCCACCGCGATCCGCCAGCGCCCCCCGACCCGCGTGCCGCTTCCTGCGGCCCGCCGCCGCCCGACCCGAGGCCCGACATGACAGACACCATCCGCCTGCACGCCACCGACAACGTCGTCACCGCCACCCGCGCCATGGAGGCCGGCGCGGCCGTGGAGGACCAAACGACCGCGACGCTCATCCCTTCGGGGCACAAGATCGCCACCGCCGCCATCGCGACCGGTTCGGCGATCCGCAAGTATGGCCAGATCATCGGCTACGCCTCGCGGGACATCGCGCCGGGCGAGCACGTCCACGTCCAGAACTGCGCCTTCGCGGCGACCGATCACGCTTACGAGTTCGGCACCGACCTGCGGCCCGCGACGCCCGCCGGCGGCGACAGGTTCATGGGTTACCGGCGCGAGAACGGCGACGTGGGCACGCGGAACTACGTGGCGATCGTGACGAGCGTCAATTGCTCGGCCACCGCCGCCCGCCGCATCGCCGACGCCTTCGGGCCCGAGGAGCTGGCGGAATACCCCAACGTCGACGGCGTCTGCGCCTTCGTGCACGGCACCGGCTGCGGCATGGCCGGGTCCGGCGACGGGTTCGAGGCGTTGCAGCGGGTGATGTGGGGCTATGCGAAGCATCCCAACCACGCCGCCGTGCTGATGGTGGGTCTCGGCTGCGAGATGAACCAGATCGACTGGCTGCTCGAGGCCTGGGGCGTGAAGCAGGGGCCGACGTTCCAGACGATGAACATCCAGACCGTCGCGGGGCTGCGAAAGACCGTCGAGATGGGGATCGGACGCGTCCGCGCCATGCTGCCGATCGCCAATGCCGCCGTCCGCACCCCCTGCCCCGCCTCCGCCCTCAAGGTGGCGCTGCAATGCGGCGGGTCGGACGCCTGGTCGGGCATCACCGCGAACCCGGCCCTCGGGGCGGCCTGCGACCTCCTGGTGGCGCAGGGCGGCACCGGGGTGCTGGCCGAAACGCCTGAGATCTACGGGGCCGAGCATCTTCTGACGCGCCGGGCCGCCGACCGTGCGACCGGCGACCGGCTCGTCGGCCTGATCGAGTGGTGGGAAGATTACACCCGGCGCAACCACGGCTCGATGGACAACAATCCCTCGCCCGGCAACAAGAAGGGCGGGCTGACGACCATCCTGGAGAAGTCGCTCGGGGCCGCGGCCAAGGGCGGCACCACCCCGCTGACGGCGGTCTACAAATACGCCGAGCAGGTCCGCGCGGCGGGCTTCACCTTCATGGACAGCCCCGGCTACGACCCGGCCTCCGTCACCGGCCAGATCGCCGGCGGCTGCCAACTCGTGTGCTTCACCACCGGACGCGGCTCCGCCTTCGGTTCCAAGCCCGCCCCGACGATCAAGGTGGCGACGAACCAGACGCTCTACGACCGGATGACGGAGGACATGGACGTCAACGCGGGCGACATCCTCTCGGGCACTTCCACCGTCGAGGCGAAGGGCCGCGAGATCTACGACATGTTCCTGCGCGTGGCCTCGGGCGAGGTCACGAAGTCCGAGGCGCAAGGACTTGGCGACTACGAGTTCGTGCCCTGGCAGATCGGGGCGGTGATGTGAGCGGCAGCCGCGTCGTCGAGTACGCCAATCGGAACCGTCTGGCGGAGCTGTTGCTCCGAGACGGTTTCGGCGTGTTCGTGCCCCTGATCGATACCGGTATCGACATGATCGCGCACCACGAGAAAACCAGGGAGATCCGTTTGATTCAGCAGAAATCGCGGTGGACGATCGATAAAAAATATCATGGCCGCGATCTCTGGGTCGCGTTTCCCGATGCAACCTTCTGGTATCTGGTGCCCCACGATCACCTCGTCGAAACTGCTCACGAGTCCTTGGCTGACACCATCTCGTGGCGAGACCGTGGCCTCTATCATCGCTCGCCCCTGTCCGCCACGCAACGCGTGGACCTCTCATCCTACCGGATCGGGATCGCAGATTGACCCGATGTTGACCCGATACGGTCCCGCCGGAACCGGCGACCGCGCCGCGCGGCACCTCCCGCCGAACGACACCCCTCCCGGTCCGAGGCCTGCGGGCCGGAAAGACCCCGACACCGCAGAGCGGACGGACCGCCCCTGCACGTCGAACGACAGGATGCGCCGTCGAGCGGAGGCCTTGGTCGGCAGCACTCGCAGCGCCGCTTGCGCGCGGGCACCCATCGTGGCTGCGGACCGGTCCTGGGGCCGGCGGGAACCGTCGTCGGCCCGGCGTCGCAATAATTTCGAGCCGACAAGTGTGAACGACCTCTTCCATGCCACCCGCGTCCCGCGCTGACATGCCGCCCCCTGCCGCCATCAGCCACCTTGCGCGTCCGAGGCAGGACAACGCGGGCCGCGGCATCGCGCTGATGCTGCTGGCCTATGGGCTCTTCTCGCTGACGGACACCTCGGTCAAGTGGCTGGGCCTCGCCGGCATTCCGGCGATGCAGCTCGCCTTCATGCGCTTCGGCGTGCATCTGGCGCTGTCGACGGGGCCGATGCTGGGGCGCGACCATTCGGGCTGGACGGCCCCGCGGGCGCAGACCCTCGCCATGCTGGCGCGCGGCGCGCTGCTGCTCTTGTCGACGACGACGAACTTCATCGCGATCCGCCATCTCGACCTGACCGTGACGGCGGCGATCACCTTCTCCTCGCCGATCCTCGTCTGCGCCCTCTCGGTCCCGCTGCTGGGCGAGAGCGTCGGCCGCTGGCGCTGGTCGGCGATCCTCCTCGGCTTTCTCGGGGTGCTGATCGTGGTCCGCCCCTGGTCGGCGGAGTTCCACTGGGCCGCGGTCCTGTCGCTCGTCTCGGCCACGGCGCTGGCGCTCTACTCGATCCTGACGCGGCAGCTCGCGGGCGTGGCGGCCCCGCGCACGATGCAGCTCTACGGCGGGCTGGTCGGAACGCTGGTGCTGGCCCCCGTGGCCCTCTGGGTGTGGCAGGCCCCCGCGACCGCGCTCGACTGGACGCTGCTCTTCGCGGTCGGCTGCTTTGCCTGGTCGGGGCATCATTTCTTCGCGCAGGCGCATGGCTTCGCCCCCGCCAGCGTCCTGATGCCGTTCAGCTATTCCTTCCTCATCTACCTTGCAATCAGCGGCTGGCTGGTGTTCGGCACGGTCCCCGACGCGCAGACCCTGCTGGGCGCAGGCGTCATCGCGCTGGCGGGTCTCGTGATCTGGTGGCGCGAACGGGGGGCGCGCGCAACCCTGCCGCCAGCACCTCCGCCCCGATCGCCCTGACGCGCGCCGACACCGCCCCGGGGACATGGCCGAGGCGGCGCTGCACGCCAAATCTGCATCGACGGACCGGCCCCACATCCTTCGGATCGGGTAGCGCGAGACTCCACTGTTGCTTGCAGCGCGGAACACCGTCGCCCTCGGGGCCGCAATCCCCCCGATGATGCGGGTCCGGGCCGTGGCGGGGTGCAGCGGCGGGTGCGACGAAACGCATCGAAATCCCTCTGTCGCCGGAGCATCTCAGCAAATCGGTTGCAACTTGGGCCCGCCTGGCCTGTAGTGGCGGAACTGAAACGGGCGCCGTCAGAGCGACCGACAGCCAGGGAGCCGGAACGAATTGTCCGATGCAGCATCCTCCGCGTTCGTGGAATTCGAGCGCGTGCAAAAGAGCTACGACGGCGAGATGCTGGTCGTGAAGGATCTCAACCTGTCCATCGCGAAGGGCGAGTTCCTGACGATGCTGGGGCCCTCGGGGTCGGGCAAGACCACCTGCCTGATGATGCTGGCCGGGTTCGAGACCGCGACCCACGGCGAGATCCGACTCAAGGGCCGGGAGATCAACAACATCCCGCCGCACAAGCGCGGCATCGGCATGGTGTTCCAGAACTACGCCCTGTTTCCGCACATGACCGTGGCCGAGAACCTCAGCTTCCCGCTCGAGGTGCGCAAGGTCGGCAAGTCCGAGCGCGAGGACCGCATCAGGCGGACCCTCGGCATGGTCCAGATGCAGGCCTTCGGCAACCGCCGGCCGTCGCAGCTTTCGGGCGGCCAGCAGCAGCGCATCGCGCTGGCCCGCGCGCTGGTGTTCGAGCCGGAGCTGGTGCTGATGGACGAACCGCTCGGCGCGCTCGACAAGCAGCTTCGCGAGACGCTGCAGTTCGAGATCACCAACCTCGCGCATGAGCTCGGCATCACGACGGTCTACGTCACCCACGACCAGACGGAGGCGCTGACGATGTCCGACCGGGTCGCGGTTTTCGACGATGGCCGCATCCAGCAGCTCGCCTCGCCCGACGATCTCTACGAACGCCCCGAGAACAGTTTCGTCGCGCAGTTCATCGGCGAGAACAACACGCTTCTGGGCCGGGTCAAGGCGATCGACGGCAGCACCTGCGTCGTCACGCTCGACAGCGGCGAGACGATTGACGCGGTGCCCGTCAACGTGACCCGGCCGGGCGAGCAGACGCTGGTGTCCATCCGCCCCGAACGGGTCGAGATCGAGCCGGAGCTGGGGCCGAACGCCCATACGCTCGACGCCGAAGTGCTCGAGTTCATCTATATGGGCGATGTCTTCCGCACCCGGCTGCGCGTGGCGGGGTGCGACGATTTCATCGTCAAGACGCGCAACCGTGTCGGACAGAAACGCCTGACACCGGGCCAGCAGATCAAGATCGGCTGGCTTCCGGAAGATTGCCGCGCGCTGAACGCCTGAGCCGCGCGCGCGGCCAACACCCGCCATTCGCCTGATGCGGGGTACGAAGAAAAAGGCAAACCCAACAAGGAGAACGATATGAAACTCAAGTCCCTCATGCTTCTGACCGGCGCCGCGATCGCGGCAACCCCCGCGCTGGCGCAGGAAATGTCGAACGACATGACCATCGTCAGCTGGGGCGGCGCCTACCAGAACAGCCAGCTCAAGGCCTATGTGGAGCCCTATCTGGAGATGAACCCCGAGGTGAACGTCACCTGGGACGAATCCTCCGCCGAGGCCGTCGCCGGCATGCGCGCGCAGGCCGAGGCCGGCAACGTCACCTGGGATCTGGTCGATGTGACCGCCGCCGACTCGATGCGCCTGTGCGACGAGGGGCTGGCGATGGAGATCGACCCCGACGAGATCCTGGCCCCGGCGCCCGACGGCACGCCCGCCTCCGAGGACTTCGGCGAGGAGATGCTGATCTCGGACTGCTTCATTCCGCAGATCGCCTATTCCTACACGTTCGGCTACCGCACGGACGTCGCCGCCTGGGAGGGCCGCACGCCGGACGACATCTGCGACGTCTTCAACCTCGAGGAGTTCCCCGGCCAGCGCAGCCTGGAGAAGCGTCCGCACAACAACATGGAATGGGCGCTGCTCTGCGACGGCGTGGCCTTCGAGGACGTCTACGACACCCTCGAGACCGAGGCGGGGCAGGACCAGGCGCTCGCCAAGCTCGACACGATCAAGGACGAGACCGTCTGGTGGACCTCCGGCGCGGACACGCCGCAGCTTCTGGCCGACGGCGAGGTCGTCATCGGATCGACCTACAACGGCCGCCTCTTCTCGGTCATCGTCGAGCAGGACCAGCCGGTGGCGATGCTGTGGGACGCGCAGTCTTACGACCTCGATGGCTGGGTCATCCCCGCCGGGCTCGACGAGCCGACGCTGAACCGGGTGAACGACTTCCTGTTCTTTGCCACGGACACCCAGCGTCTCGCCGATCAGGCCGCCTACATCAGCTACGGTCCGGCGCGGAAGTCCTCGGCCCCGCTGGTCGGCCAGCACGCCGAGCTGGGCATCGAGATGGCGCCGCACATGCCGACCAATCCGGAGAACGCGACCAACGCCTTCGTGCAGAACTATGAGTGGTGGGCGGACTACCGCGACGACCTGGACGCCAAGTTTCAGGCCTGGCTCGCGCAGTAGGCCGCGAAGCTCCGGGGGCGGCGTCCGCGCCGCCCCCGACCACATCCGACTGGCGGGTCCGCCCGGGGGGAGATCCATGACCGACGCGACGCAGGGCCCCGATGCCACCACCGGCGTCACCCCCGACACCGGGCTGCGGATCGCCGGACGCGCAGGCGGCGCGCCGGTGCTCGCCGCCGACGGCACGCCGCTCAAGCGCAGCCTGAATCGCGCGCTGCGCCGCGAGAAGCTCAGGGCGCTCGCCCTCGTCGCGCCGCTCCTGATCTTCATCGTCGTCACCTTCCTCGCGCCGATCGCCGACATGCTGTTCCGCTCGGTCGAGAACGAGATCGTCAGCGAGACGCTGCCCCGCACCGTCGTGGCGCTCGACGGCTGGGACGGCGAGAGCGTACCCGGCGAGCAGGTGTTCCAGGAACTCGCCTACGACCTCGTGATCGCCGCCGAGCGCAAGGACCACACCCGCCTCGGCTCACGCCTGAACTACGAGATGACCGGGGCGTCCTCGCTCTTTCGCAAGACCGGTCGCCGGGTGGACGACCTGGGCGAGGCCCTGGGCGAGCAGTTCATCGCCCTCGACCCCGCGTGGGAGGAGCCGGCGACATGGGTCGCGCTCCTGGCATCGCCCGACTGGGTCGCCGACCGGGCCGCATGGCAGGCCGAAAGGGACGCGGCCGAGGGGGAGTTCGACACCGCCGAGCCGCGGTTCGTGCTGCGCGACGGCATCGACGCGGCCCTGCCCCGCACCGCCGACCTCTACGCCGCCTTCGCCCGCTTCATCCAGACCGAGGACCGCGACAGCCCGACCGGGGAGGAACCCTGGACCATCCTCTGGCAGGCCCTGCACGAGGATCTGACGAAGAACGCGGCTGCCGCCACGGGCTTTACCGGCGAGGCCGGGCGCCTGCTGACCCAGGCCGCCGCCGCCGTGCCGACGTTCGAGACGACCAGCATGCGCGACACCTTCGCGGAGATCGACCGCGACTGGGAGAACCCGCGGATGTGGGGCACCATCGAGGCCTTCTCGGACCCCTACACCGCCGGCTACTTCCTCGCCGCGGCCGACTTTCAGCTCACGCCCGACGGCATCGAGAAGCAGCCGGAGGATCGCCAGATCTATGCCCTGCTCTTCGGTCGGACGCTCTTCATGTCGCTGACCATCATGTTCAGCTGCGTGCTGCTCGGCTACCCGATCGCCTTCCTGCTCGCGAACCTGCCGATGCGCATATCCAACGTGCTGCTGATCCTCGTGCTGCTGCCGTTCTGGACATCGCTCCTGGTCCGGACCTCGGCGTGGAAGGTGCTGCTGCAACAACAGGGCGTGATCAACGACGTCCTCGTCTGGTCGGGCCTCATCTCCAACGCGGGGCGGCTCGCGCTCATCAACAACCAGACCGGTACGATCATCGCGATGACGCATATCCTGCTGCCGTTCATGATCCTGCCGCTCTACTCGGTGATGAAGACGATCCCGCCCGCCTACGTGCGCGCCGCCAAATCCCTGGGAGCAACGAACTTCACCGCCTTCCGGCGGGTCTATTTTCCGCAGTCGGTGCCGGGCATCGGCGCGGGCTGCATCCTCGTCTTCATCCTGTCGATCGGCTACTACATCACGCCGGAGCTGGTGGGCGGGACGACCGGCACGTTCATCTCGAACCGGATCGCCTATCACATCTCGAACTCGCTGAACTGGGGGCTGGCCGCCGCATTGGGCACCATCCTGCTCGCGGTCGTGCTGCTGCTCTACTGGGTCTACGACCGCCTCGTCGGCATCGACAACGTGTCGCTGGGATAGGAGACCGCCATGAAACTGCCCCCCTATGCCACGCTCGGCCAGAAGATCTGGCACTACGCATTCCTCGTGCTCTGCGGGCTGATCTTCTTCTTCCTGATCGCGCCGATCCTGACGATCATCCCGCTCAGCTTCAACGCCGAGAACTTCTTCACCTTCACGCCGGGCATGCTGGCCTTCGACCCCGAGGCCTATTCCCTCAAGCACTACCGCGACTTCTTCACCAACCCCGACTGGCAGCAGGCGCTGTCGAACTCGGTGCGCATCGCCCCCGTCGCCACGCTTCTGTCGGTGGCGCTCGGCACGTTGGCGGCCATCGGGTTGAGCCAGAGCCACGTGCCGTTCCGCCGCGCCATCATGGCGATCCTGATCTCGCCGATGATCGTGCCGCTGATCATCTCGGCGGCGGGGATGTATTTCTTCTATTCGCGCATCGGGCTGCAGGGCACCTACATCGGTGTCGTCCTCGCCCATGCGGCGCTCGGCGTCCCCTTCGTCATCATCACCGTGACCGCCACGATGGTCGGCTTCGACCAGTCGCTGACCCGCGCCTCGGCCAACCTCGGCGCGGGGCCGGTGCGGACCTTCTTCAAGGTGCAGATGCCGCTCATCCTGCCCGGTGTCATCTCCGGCGGCCTCTTCGCCTTCATCACCTCCTTCGACGAGGTCGTGGTCGTCCTCTTCGTCGGATCCGCCTCGCAGAAGACCCTGCCGTGGCAGATGTTCATCGGCCTGCGCGAGCAGATCTCGCCGACGATCCTGGCGGTCGCCACGATCCTGGTGGTGGTGTCGATCCTTCTGCTGACCACGGTCGAGCTTCTGCGCCGGAGGTCCGAACGCATGCGGGGCCTGACACCGGGGTGACCGTCACGTCACGACGCGGGCCGGCACCGCGGCGATTGCCAGAAGGGGTTATCGAAAGGGGGGTGGTGCTCGCACCAGGATTCGAACCTGGGACCTTCGCCTTCGGAGGGCGACACTCTATCCAGCTGAGCTATGCGAGCCTCCGGCCTCCCAAATGCCGCCAAACCATTGCCGGCGGCCGAGACCTCGACGTCAGCTACGAAACCTTGCGAACCCCGTCAACCGCCTTCGACGCGGTCCGGGCCACGCTACCACCGCCGTGCTACGGCGTGAGGCGGGCCAGCACCGAACGGGCGGCGCGCAGGCCGGGCGCCTCTCCGCCCCGGCCCAGCCGCTCCATCGTCAGATCAAGCGCGCGGGTCTGTCGGTCGCGCTCGGACGGCACCGTCAGCAGCCGCGCGAAAGCCGCGCCGACCGGACCGGGGCGGCAAGCGGGGCCGAGAAACTCGGGCACCGCCTGCTGCTCGGCCACGATGTTGACCAGCGTCACCGTGTCGATCCGCATCAGCCGGCTGATGACCTGCCAGCTGATCCAGCTCATGTCGTAGGCGATGACCATGGGCGTGCCCGCCGCCGCGAGCTCCAGGCTGACCGTTCCGGACGCCGCAAGCGCCGCGCGGGCCAGCGCGAAGGCGGCGCGCTTCTCCGCCGGCCCGGTGACCACCAGCGGGTCGCCGCGCCAGCGCGTCGCCGAGGCGCGCACCGCCTCTGCCAGATGCGGCACGGTCGGGATGACGACGCGGAACCCTGCCGGCAGTTGCTCGAGCGCCGCGCCGAACACCGGCATGAGGCGCGAGATTTCCCCCCGTCGCGACCCCGGCAGCACGAGGGCGACGTCGGCCCCGGTCCGGGCGGCCAGCGCGGCGATCTCGGCGGCGGTCGCCTTCGGTTCCGCCACGACCGGATGGCCCACGAAGTCGCAACTCATCCCCGCGCGGCGCATGAATGGCGGCTCGAACGGCAGGAGGGCCAGCACGTGGTCGATGCTGCGCGCCATCTTCGCCGTCCGCCCCGGACGCCAGGCCCAGACCGAGGGCGCGACGTAGTGGATCGTCCTGAGGCTCGCGTCGGCGGCGCGGGCGCGGCCGGCCACGCGCAGGCAGAAGTCGGGGCTGTCGATGGTGACGAGGGCATCCGGGCGCAGCGCCGCGATGGCCGCCACGGCGGCGTCCCGGCGGCGCAGCAGGCCCGGCAGGCGCGGCAGGACCTCCGTCAGGCCCATGACCGAGAGCGTCTCCATCCCGAAAAGGCTGCGCAGCCCCTGCGATTCCATCTGGGGACCGCCGATGCCCTCGATCCGCACCCGCGGGTCGAGCGACCGGAGCCCTGCCATCAGCGCGGCCCCCAGCCGGTCTCCCGACGGCTCGCCGGCGATGAGGAAGAGCGTCGTCAAGGATCGAGCGCGGCGAGGAAGAGGCCCGTTTCGGCGAGGGCTGCCCGCATCTCGCCCTCGTCCAGCACCAGCACGCCACCGCGTTCCACGGCGATGCCGGCAAGTCCCGCCGCCGCCGCGCGCCGCACCGTGTCGGGGCCGACGGCGGGCATGTCGATGCGGCGGTCCTGCCCGGATTTGGCCGCCTTGAAGAGGACGCCGCCCGAGGGCTTCTGCGCGAAGCGCGTCAGGCTCTCCAGCATCCAGTCCGTGCCCGGCAACGCCTCGACCGCCAGCACCTGCCCGCCGGCGACGACGCATCCCTGCCCGACGTCGAGCGGCGCCAGCGCCGCGTGCACGGC
>JBBQDX010000109.1:0-13301 GCA_038320125.1 Rhodobacterales bacterium
TGCCTCAGGATTGCCCGTTCCTCGACCACCTCGGCCTCCGGGAGAACGTCGCCCTGCCGCTGGCGGTCCCCAATGAGGACGTGGCTGCGGAGGCGGAGCTTTGACGGCGACCGACCGCCTGCGCGCGCTGCTCGATGCGGCAACCTGCGACCGCCAGGCCGACCGCGTGGTGCCGCCGTTGGCCCACACCGTCGGGCTCACGCTGCTGACCTCCGGCGCGATGCCGTTCCGCGCGGTTTTGGCTCTGGCGCTGGCGACGGGGCACCTGGCCGACCATTGGGCCGAGGGGCTGGCGCAGGAGGTGACGGTCCGCATCCCGGCCTCGGCGACGACGAACGACCCGGAGGTCGCCGCCGTCCTCGCCATCCTCAGGGAAACGCCCGGCGTTGTCGGGGCGCGACCGCTGGGCATCGACCGGCATGCGGCGCTGATGGAGCCTTGGCTTGGCCCCGACGTGCCGCTCGACGTGCTATGCCTGCCCGCCTGATCGTGGTGGTTCAGGACGACAGCCTTGACGTTCGAGGTCTCCGGCTGCGTCTCTTCGCGGAGGTGCCGGGAGCCTCGTTCGACGACCACAGCCGCTGTCAAATGCCGCCGGAGGAGGCCGGAGGGTTCCTCACGGGCGTGGGGTTCGCGGCGCCGGCTGGGTGCTGCCGGCGCTCATGCCGCCCCTCGCGGGAGGTGTCGCGTTCCCCGCGACGCGGCGCGGCGTTTCGCGCGCTGGCCGGTTTCGAGTGAGCCCGTGACCTGCTAGAGCGATGCGATGCAGCTTCTGAGATCCCTTGCCTTCAACGTCGTCATGTACGTCTGGATGCCTGTCGTCGGCCTCGCCTTCCTGCCTTGGGCGATCGTGTCGCCGGAAGGTGCGCGCGCGGGGTGCAACGCCTATGCGCGTAGCGTCCTCTGGCTCCTGGAGCGGATGACCGGCCTGCGCACCGAGATCCGGGGCCTGGCCCCCACCGGGGCGGCGCTTGTCGCGGGCAAGCACCAGTCCTTTCTCGACATCCTCTTGATCTGGGATGCGATGCCGCGGCCCTTCTTCATCATGAAGGCGCAGCTGCGATATGCCCCCGTTCTGGGGCAATACGCGCTGCGACTGGGCTGCATCCCGGTGCATCGCGGCAAGCGGACCGAGGCGATCAAGCGGATGCTGGCGGAACTGCGGTCGGGCCATCGGCAGAACGGACAGCTCCTGATCTACCCGCAGGGCACGCGCGTCGCCCCGGGCGCGCAAGCTCCCTATAAGGCCGGGACCTTCGCGCTCTACGAACAACTAGGGCAGCCTTGCGTCCCGGTCGCTACGAACGTGGGCGTGTTCTGGCCCAAGCGCGGAGCGCTGCGGCGCCCGGGCCTTGGCGTGGCGGAGTTCCTCGAGCCGATCCCGCCGGGCCTCGACCGGGCAACCTTCATGGCGACGATGGAGCAGCGGATCGAGGGGGCCTCGAACCGTCTCATGGCGGAGGCGGGGTTTCCCGTCGCCCTGCCGCCGCCGCAGCCCGACGATCCCCTTGCCCGGGTGGCACGGACGGTGGCGCGGGAGTGACGTGGCGGGGAGGGGGGCAACCGGCGCGATCACCGCGCCACACCGGGGGAGCCGCGCGGGCATGGCACGGGCGATCATGATCCAAGGCACCGGCTCGAACGTCGGCAAGTCGATGCTGGTGGCGGGTCTCTGCCGCCATTTCACGCGCCAGGGGCTGCGGGTGCGGCCCTTCAAGCCTCAGAACCTGTCCAACAACGCCGCCGTCACCGCCGACGGGGGCGAAATCGGGCGCGCGCAGGCCTTGCAGGCGCTGGCCTGCGGGGTGGAGCCGGTGGTGGACATGAACCCGGTGCTCCTGAAGCCCGAGACCGATACCGGCAGCCAGGTCGTCGTGCAGGGGCGGCGGCTGGCGACGGTCCGCGCGCGCGACTATGCGGCGCTCAGGCCGCAGTTGCTCGCGGCCTGCCTCGAGAGCTTCCGGCGGCTGGCGGCAGGGTGCGACCTGGTGATCGTCGAGGGCGCGGGCAGCCCGGCGGAGATCAACCTGCGCGCCGGCGACATCGCCAACATGGGCTTCGCGGAGGCGGCAGGCGTGCCGGTGGTGCTGGCCGGCGACATCGACCGGGGCGGCGTCATCGCGCAGCTGGTCGGCACGCAGGCGGTGCTGTCGCCGGACGACGCGGCGCGGATTACGGGCTTTCTCGTCAACAGGTTCCGCGGCGACGTTACGCTCTTCGAGGAGGGCATGGCGCAGATCGCGGCCCGCACCGGCTGGGCCCCCCTGGGTGTCGTGCCGTGGTTCACGGAGGCCTGGCGACTGCCGGCGGAGGACATCCTCGACATCCGCAGCGGGCCGCATGGCGGGGCGTTCCGCATCGCCGTGCCGAGGCTGGGACGGATCGCCAACTTCGACGACCTCGACCCGCTGGCGGCCGATCCCGCGCTGACGGTGGAGGTGGTGGCCGCGGGCCGGCCCCTGCCGGTCTGCGATCTAGTGCTGATCCCCGGCTCGAAGTCCACCATCGCCGATCTCGCCGCCTTCCGGGCCAACGGCTGGGACATAGATCTTGCGGCGCATCGACGGCGAGGCGGGCACGTGCTCGGGATCTGCGGCGGCTATCAGATGCTGGGGCGGACGCTGGCTGACCCCGAGGGGCTGGAGGGGCCGCCGCAGGCGGTTCCGGGCCTGGGCCTTCTGGAAGCCGATACCGTGCTGCGGCCGCGCAAGCGCCTCGCCCGCGTGTCCGGCCTCGACCTGGAGAGCGGCGCGGCGGTCTCGGGCTACGAGATCCACCTCGGCGAGACGACGGGGCCGGACTGCGCGCGCGGCTGGCTGCAGGTCGATGGCGAAACCGTCGGAGCGGCCTCTGCCGACGGGCGGGTCCGCGGCTGCTATCTGCACGGCCTCTTCGCCGGCGACGGCTTCCGCGCCGCGTATCTCGCCCGCCTCGGCGCGGTTGCGGGACCGATGGCCTACGCGTCCGGCGTTGAGGCGACGCTCGACGCGCTGGCGGACCATCTGTCGAATTGTCTCGATACAGAGGGCCTGCTCGCCCTGGCCCGGGACGTCTGACATTGCGTAACAACGCCCCCGTGCTAGGTAGGCGCGAAGAATTTTCCCCGTCGCCGACCCCGGAGTCCTGCATGCGCCGAACCATCCTCGCCCTGACCCTTGGCCTCGCCGCCGCCCCTGCCCTCGCCGCGCAATGCGGCAACGATGCGGGGGGATACGAGCGCTGGAAGCAGGAGTTCGCGCAGGAAGCCTCGGCGGCGGGCATCGGAGAGGCCGGTCTGAACGCGCTGGCGAGCGCGCGCTACGCCACCAGCACCATCGCCGCGGACCGCAACCAGAAAGGGGTGAAATACGCGCTCGACGACTTCATCCGCATCCGCCTCGGCTCCCTCGACAGCTTCGCGGCGCAGGCCACCCGGCGGCTCGACCGGAACCGGGCGTTCTTCGAGTCGCTGGAGGCGACCTACGGCGTTCCGGCGGGCATCCTGCTGGCGATCCACGGGATGGAGACCGGCTTCGGCTCGAACATGGGCAACGAGAACGTCGTCTCCTCGATCACCACGGTCGCCTACGATTGCCGCCGCACGGACTTCTTCACGCCGCATGCGCTGGCCGCGCTGTCGATGGTCGACCGCGGGATGCTGTCGCCCGGCCAGGACGGCGCCGCCCATGGCGAGTTGGGCCATACGCAATTCCTCCCCGCCAACGCCCTTCGTTTCGGGGCGGACGGCAACGGCGACGGACGCGTCGATTTCTACGACATGGCCGACGCCATGGCCTCGACCGCCAACTACCTGCGCCAGAAGGGCTGGCAGCCGGGACAGTCGTTCCAGGAGGGGACCGCGAACTTCCGCGTGTTGAACGAATGGAACGCGGCGACGGTCTACCAGCAGGCGATCGCCCTCTCCGCCGAGCGCATCCGCTGACCGACCCGACGGAACCGCGGCCCCTCGTCCAGCTTGGCGAGTACGACTGGCCCTCCCTTCCCCCGCAGCAGACCTTGCGGCGCTGGCGGGACCACCTGTTGCACGCCCTGCGCCCCGGGGAGGACGCGGGGCCGGTGGTCGAGCGCGGCAAGCTCGATCGCTCGACGCACGAGCAGTTGGACGCCATCGCGGCCGGTCCCGCGACCGCCCCGGCGGAGGCCGATCTGAAGGCGGCGCTCGACCCATGGGTTGCCGATGCGACGGCCGATCCGCGCCTGCAGGTCATCGTGCTGCCGCCCGGCGCACCCCGCGATCCGCTTGCGACCTGGGCGCAGACCTGTGGGCTGGCCTGCCTTGCGCCGCCGGCGCGTCAGGTGCTGGCGGACATGCCGGGACACGCCGCCCCCGACCTTTCCGGCGGCGGCGTTCTGGTCATACCCCGGCTCGAGGACTGGATGCTGCGGCACGAGACCGGGCTCGACACGATACGGGCGCTTCTGGCAGCCCTGGCAACGACGGATCGGCGCGTCGTCGTCGGCTGCGGCAGCTGGGCCTGGGCCTTCTTGTCCAAGGCGGTCGACGTCGACCTCGCCCTGCCCCCTCCGCGGACGCCGGCCCCCCACGATGCCGAGCGGCTCAAAGCCTGGCTCCTGCGGCTGTCGGACGCGGTGCGGTCGGACGGCACGATCTTCCGGCTTACCAGCGACGGAACCGACGTCTTTGGCGCGGATGAGGACGGCGACGGGCATTTCCGCAAGCTGGCCGCATCAAGTTTCGGGATCCCCTGGATCGCCTGGACCCAGTGGCGGACCTCGCTGCGCGCGCTCACCGCCGAGGACCACGAGGAGGTTGCGGGCGAAGCCGAGACCGAGGCCGCGCACGACGACGAGCGCACCGTCTGGATCGTCGATCCATCAACCCGGTCTCTGCCGGACGGCCACGAGAAGGAGGCGATGATGGTGCTGCATGCGGTCCTCGTCCACGGGACGCTGGAGGTCGCGACGCTCGACCGGGTGCTTCCCGGCGGCGATACCGGCCCGGTGCTGGAGGCCCTCGTCTCGACGGACTTCCTGCAGCGCGACGGCACGCTGCTTTCCGCCTCGCCCTACGCCTACGCGGACGCGCGGCGCGCACTGGTCGACGCCGGCTTCCCGCCGGACGAGCTCTGACATGGGGGCGGAGGACAGCGGCGAGGGGGCCGCGCGGCTGATCAACGACCTGCAGGACATCAGCTTTCTGCGGATCGCCCTCATCATCCTCGGGACCTGGCTCGCCATCTTCCTGGTGCGACGCATCTTTCCCAGTCTCGCGCAGCGGGGGCCGTCGCAGCTTCGCCTCTACCTGCTGGGCGCGGTGCCGATCATCCGCCTGGCGCTGCTCGTGATGGCCGTCCTCTGGATCGTGCCGATCATCTTCAACATCACGTTCCAGAACTTCATCGTCATCGCGGGCGCGGCCAGCGTCGCAATCGGCTTCGCCTTCAAGGATTACGTCAGCAGCCTGCTCGCGGGCGTCGTCTCGATCTTCGAGAAGCCCTACCGCCCGGGCGACTGGGTCGAGATCGCCGACGACTACGGCGAGGTGCAGTCGGTGGGCATGCGGGCACTGCGGATCCTGACGCCCGAGGATACCGTCGTGACGATCCCGCATATCCGCCTGTGGGACGACAACATCGCCAACTCAAACGACGGCGAGCGCACGCTGATGTGCATCGCGGACTTCTATCTGGCCCCCGACCACGACGCGACGCTACTGCGGGCTGCCCTGCGCGAGGTCGCGTTGACCAGCGCCTACCTTGCCTGGGACAGGCCGGTGATCGTCATCCTGTCCGAAAAGCCCTTCGGAACGCATTACCGCCTCAAGGCCTATCCCTTCGACATGCGCGACCAGTTCGTCTTCATCAGCGACCTGACGGCCCGCGGCAAACGGGTGATCGCGGCGGCGGGCGGGCGACAGGTGTCGGCACAGATCGGGGTCGAGGGGGCGGAGAGGTAGCCAGTCGCAAGGCGCCGGAGACTTTCCTGCGGAAACTCCCGGTCGGGAGATGCGCCTGGAGAGAGGACGATTGATTTCGCATTCGCGAAACGATCGTTGTGCGGGTGGCGGGAATCGAACCCGCACGGGCGATGCCCTTCAGATTTTAAGTCTGATGTGTCTACCGTTCCACCACACCCGCGCCCGACAGGACTTAGGCGGCGGCAGGCGCCTCTGGCAAGGTGTCAGAGTTCGGTGTCTTCCGGCTCCATCGCGAGAAACTGCCGCTCCGACAGCCAGGGGTTGAGCACGAGCGCCGCGCGGATGGACTGCTGCCCCTCGCGGATGCGCCCGAGCTGGATGAGCGTGAGCCCGCGCCCCGCGATCGCCGGAATATGGCGGGGGCGAAGCGAGATGGCCCGGTCGAGGTCGGGAAGTGCTGCGGCATAATCGCCGCGGAGGAAGTTCGCGAAGGCGCGCTGGTTGTAGCCCTCCGGAAACTCCGGGCAGTAGGTGACGAGCGCATCGAAGGCCGCGGTCGCCCCGTCGAGGTCGAAGGCCCCGCGCCGCTCCATGCCTTCGTCGAGCAGGTCCTGCGCGCGGCCGTCGGGGGCCAGGGTCCAGAACTCCCACATCCGCGACGACGCGCCGCGGGCAGCTCCCTCGGTTCCGGCCGACTGCACCTCTGCGATCAGCGCGTCGATGTCTGCGGCGATGTCCGGATTGGCCGGGCACGCCGCGAAAGCGGGACCGGCAAGGAGCGCGAGACAGGCGGCGACGGCGAGCTTCATGCCGGCGATGTTGCCACGGCCGGCGGCTCCGTCAAGTCGCCTTGTCGTGCGAAGTCACTGCACCGCGGCCCCGGGCATGGCTGACGACCTGCACGCCTTGGCCCGCCTCGACACGGAACCTGGTGCGGAACGGATGGGCGACGTCGAGGCAGACGGGATGATTTGGTCCGAAGAGCACAGGGTCGCCGCCCACGCGGCTCAGCCGGTTCGAATCGCCAAGGATCTTTCCGGGATGGACGACGACGCGGCCCATGCGCAGTGGGCATCAGCTTGCTCGAATCGCGGGCCGGCTCGGAACGCGATCTGGCCGGAGTAGATCCGGCGGCCGATCGCCGGGATTCGCAGTACCGTCTTCGCCCCTTCAAGGGCTACAGGCGCCCGCCGCCTGCAAGCCTTCGGCCAGCGGCTCGCTCATGAACCGGACCATGCCGCCTCCCCATTGCCCTCGCCATGGGTCCGGGCGGCGGCGCCGGCGCGTTCTTGACGTCATCGACACGAGATCGAGACACATCACAAGATGATGGCCTCGGTCGTGCCGATGTCAGGGCCGCAGGAAGCGGATCGTCCCCGATGTCTGCTGTCCTACCCAAAGCGCCTTGCGGACGGGGCCGAGCGGGGTGGCGCGGGCAAATTCGTGGCGCAGGCGCTCCAGCCCGGCCTCGACCGTGACCGCGAAGGCCGCGGGCCGGTCCGCCCAGGTTCCCATGGAGGAGATGACCGAGACGATGTGCAGACCGGTCGCGGTGGCCACGAACACGGGCGCGCCGGAGGCCCCGAAATCGACCGAGCAGGACAGCGCCAGCACCCGCGCATCCCGGGCGAGGACGGTGCAGTCGTCCTCGTGGGATGCAGCCTCGGCCCGGTTGCGCGCGTAGCTCACGACCTGCACCGTATCGCCGGTCGCGAGCGTGCCGCTGGCCGGGAACGGGCGCACTTGTGGCAGGTCCAGCGCCCGGTCCAGCTCCAGCAGCGCCAGATCGGTCGAGACGCTGTCGGCCGTCGGGTTGACCCCGTAGCGGTAGTCCGGGTGGATGATCATCCGGCGCACGCCGCGCCGGGCCTCCTCCCCGCCATGCCGAAGACCGGCGCGGAACGTCATGTCGTCGGCCGGCTGGGGCTGGAGCGTGGCGGGGTCGAAGACGCAATGCGCCGCCGTCAGGATCTGCGTCGGCGAGACGAGGGTGGCGGTGCAGAACCCGCGGACGCCCGACGCGCCCGCGATGTCGAGCCGCCCGACGCCCTCGAGGCCCCGCGCGGCCTCCGCGGTATCGAGGGCGCGCAATCCGTCCCCCGCGACGCCTGCGACCGGCGCGCAGAGGATCAGGAGGACGGCGAGGAGAGGGACGAGGGCGAAACGCATCGCGGGCTCCGGAGGCGGGACTTCGCCGCCGGGATGGCCCTGCGATGCGGCCGGATCCTAGCGCAAACGCGGCACCGCCATGGCTTTTGGCGCCATTTGCGCGAACCCTTCGATGGCGGGCGGCACCGGGCCGCCGGTCGCCCAGTCGAGAAGCTCGACGGTATGCACAACCGGCACGCCCGCCGCCGAGCCGATCTGCATCATGCAACCGATGTTGCCCGCCGCGATGACGTCGGGCGCGCGCTCGATCAGGGTGGCGACCTTGCGGCGCTTCAACTCGCCCGCGATCTCCGGCTGCAGCAGGTTGTAGGTGCCCGCCGAGCCGCAGCAGAGATGCGCGTCGCGCGGCTCCAGCACGGTGAAACCGGCACGCTTCAAAAGCTCCTTCGGGGCGGCCTTGATCTGCTGGCCGTGCTGCAGCGAACAGGCCGCGTGGTAGGCGACGTGCATCGCGCCGGTCCCCTCGGCCTCCGGCAGGTGTTGCGTGGGGATGCCGCCGACACCCTGTTTGGCCGGGCGCGGGGGCGTCGTGAAGGCGTGGTCGGCAGGCATCAGGTCGAGCAGCACTTCCGACACGTCCTTGGCGATCTTCGAGACCGCCGCAGCCTTTTCGGCCAGCGGATCGTTGCGGAACATATGTCCGTAGTCCTTGATCGTCGTGCCGCAGCCGGAGGTGTTGATGAGGATGGCATCAAGCCCCTCGCCCGCCATCTCCGCCGACCAGGCCTCGATGTTGAGGGCGGCGAAGGCGTGGCTTTCGTCCGTCTTGCCCATATGATGCGTGAGCGCGCCGCAGCAACCCGCGCCCTTCGCGATCACCACGTCCGCCCCGAGGCGGGTCAGCAGCCGGATGGTCGCGTCGTTGATGTCGGTGTTGAGGGCCTTCTGCGCACAGCCGGTCATCAGCGCGACGCGCATCCTGCGGTCCGCCGAATGAAATGTCTGCGGGTCGTCGTTGCGACTGACCGGGGGGATCGTCTTCGGGGCCATCTCCAGCATCGCGCGCAACCGCGCGTCAGGCATCAGCCGCGCGAAGGGCTGCCCGAGCTTTGCCCCGAGCAACGCCAGCCTGAACCGCTTCGGATGCGGCAGGATGCGCGCCAGCGTCCACCGCAGCAACCGGTCCATCAAGGGGCGCTTGTAGGTGCGTTCGATATGCGCGCGGGCGTGGTCGACGAGGTGCATGTAATGCACGCCCGAAGGGCAGGTCGTCATGCAGGCGAGGCACGACAGGCAACGGTCTATGTGCTTGACCGTCTTCGCATCGGCGTCACGGCCGCTCTCGAGCATGTCCTTGATGAGATAGATGCGGCCCCGCGGGCTGTCGAGTTCGTCGCCCAGCACCTGATAGGTCGGGCAGGTCGCGGTGCAGAAGCCGCAATGCACGCAAGACCGCAGGATCTGGTTCGAGCGCGCGGTGTCGGGGTCGGCGAGCTGTTCGGGGGTGAAGGTGGTCTGCATGTCAGCCGGTCTCCGCCGCAAATACTCCGCGCGGGTCGAACTTCGCCCGCATGCCGCCGGTCAGCGCCGCCACCGGACCCGCTTCGGGGGCTGCGTCGAAGCCACCGCGCAACCGCGTCGCATGGCCCGGGAAGTCGCCGAGACGGGCGCGCAAGTCGGCGCCCTCAGGCACCCGGAGCCAGAGGAGGCCACCGCCCCAGTCCAGCAGCGAAGCGGCCGCCCCCGCCCGCTCCACCACGCCGGGCGCGCGGCTCGCGCGGACCGACAGGCGCCAGACGTCGCCGTCACCGGCCATCGCCTCCGCGTCGCGGACACTGCGCCAGAGCGCGGCCGACGCCAGCGGATCCAGCCGCGCGGCAGGGCCAAAGGGGGCAAGGACGCGCGACAGCTCGCCGGCGCGATAAGCCACCGATCCTTCCATCCCTTCGATCCGGATCCAGGTCGCGCCAAGCTGCGGGTCATGGGCCGCGCCGGTCACGTCGAAGGGCGAGGACAGGCCCGCCGCCATGGCGCGCACTGCCTCCGCCACGGACAGGCCGTCGAGCCGCAGCGTCGCCTGCGTCGCGGCCGCGGGCAGGACCTTGAAGGCGACCTCGCTCAGGATGCCGAGCGTGCCGCGCGCGCCGGCCATCAGGCGGGCGAGGTCGTAGCCGGTGACGTTCTTCATTACCCGCCCGCCGTTCTTCACCACGGTGCCATCCCCGGTGACGAAGCGCACGCCGATCAGGCTGTCGCGACAGGCTCCCGCCTGCACCCGGCGCGGGCCGGAGACGTTCATCGCGACCGCGCCGCCGATCGTGGGCTCGCCCGCGGTCCCCATCAGGCCGCGGTGGTCCATCGGCTCGAACGGCAGTCGCTGGCCCTCTCCCGCGAGCGCCGCCTCGACCTCGGCCATCGGCGTTCCCGCCCGCGCCACCAGCGTCAGCGCGCCGGGTTCGTAGAGCGTGATGCCGGTCAGACCTTGCGTCGTCAGCGCCTCGCCCGCCGCCGGCACATGACGCGTGCCCCCTCCCCGGACCGACAGCGGCCCATTGGCGCCGCGCACGATGTCCGCCAGTTCGGCCTCGCTGTCCGGTCTCAGCACGTCGCGTCTTCCCTTCGCAGGTCTTCCGGCCGGTGTGCGAGGCGGCTGCCCGCAAAATGTCCGGTCGATCCTCTCGCCGCCGGACCGGCCGAGGCCCTCATCGCGCGCGCCGCGCTTCGGTCACCGACAGGGGGAATACCTTGGCGGGGTTCAGCAGCCACTTCGGATCGAAGACGTCCTTGACGCGCAACTGCGCTTCCATGTCCTCGGGGGTGAACTGATGGTGCATCAGGTCGCGCTTCTCGACGCCGACGCCGTGCTCGCCGGTGAGACACCCGCCGACCTCGACGCAGAGCTTCAGGATTTCCGCGCCCATCTCCTCGCAAAGCTCGAGATCCCCCGCCTTGTTGGCATCGAACAGGATGAGGGGATGCATGTTGCCGTCGCCCGCATGGAAGACGTTGCCGACCTTGAGCCCGAAGCGGTCCGACAGCTGCCGGATGCCGCGCAGGACGCGGGGCAGCTCGCTGACCGGGATCGTGCCGTCGAGGCACATGTAGTCGTTGATCTGGCCCATGGCCCCGAAGGCCGACTTGCGGCCGAGCCAGATGCGCGCGCTCTCGTCGGCGGAATTGGAGCGGCGGAGTTCGACGGGATCGTGGCTCCGCGCGATCTCCTCGATGACGGCAAGCTGCTCGTCGATCTCCGCCTCCGAACCCTCGACCTCGACGATGAGGAGCGCCTCGACGTCCGGGTAGCCGGCCCCGGCAAAGGCCTCCGTCGCGCGGATGACGGGACGGTCCATGAACTCGATGGCGACGGGAAGGACGCCGGCACGGATGATGTCGGCCACGCAGGCGCCCGCCGTCTCGTTGTCATCGAAGGCGATCAGCACGGGGCGCGCGCCCTCCGGTTTGGGCAGGATGCGCAGCGTCGCTTCGGTGACGACGCCGAGCTGGCCTTCGGAGCCGCAGACGACCGAAAGCAGATCGATCCCGCCCGCGTCCATATGCGTGCCGCCGATCTCCACGATCGTGCCGTCCATCTGCACCAGCGTCACGCCCAGCAGGTTGTTGATGGTGACGCCGTATTTGAGGCAATGCGCCCCGCCGGAGTTCATCGCGATGTTGCCGGCGATGGCGCAGGCCAGCTGCGAGGACGGGTCGGGGGCGTAGAAGAACCCGTCCGCCTCGACCGCGCCGGTGACGCTCAGGTTGGTGCGCCCGGTCTGCACCCGGATGATGCGGTCGGCGTAATCGACCTCCAGCACCTCGGTTAGGCGGGCCACGCCGAGGATCACGCAGTCCCCGGTCGGCAGCGCGCCGCCGGCAAGCGAGGTGCCGGACCCGCGCGGGACGACGGGGATGTCCATCTCGTGGCAGATGCGCAGGACGGCGGCGACCTCGGCGGTGGACCGAGGCAGGACGACGGCCATCGGCGGGCACCTGTAGGCGGTCAGGGCGTCGCATTCGTAGGCGCGGGTCTCCTCAAGATCGTGGATCACCGCATCGGCAGACAGAACCTCCCGCAGCCGGGCGACGAGGCTGTCCTTCTTGGCGAGGGTAAAGGGGTCGAGCTTGGGCATTTCCATCGGAGCGACCTTGGCTGCTGAATTGGTAATATCATATTACCAATTTTGGGGAAAGCAAGGACCACGTCGATCTCCGTCGCCATTCCCACCCGGCCCGGTTTCTACCGCCGCGGCGTAGAACGCGTCGCCACCGGGACCGATAAACTCCACCTGTCAACGACTTCCAAGTCTGACGCCCTGCGCGACGCTGGCCCGTTTGACGACCCCTCCACGCTATCATGTTTGATCCGACCCGCATCATGGAACGCAATCGCCATCCTCACCGCCCGAAACTCTCCGATGGAAGCGCCGCGCACTGAGCCGCAAAAGACTGGCCGGACGTTCGCAACCACGCATCAGGCCTGCGCGAGACCTGCCTCAGCTTATAATTTCAGGAAGATATGCGTCCGTCGCCAACGTGCGACGACGATCAGTCCTTCGGCAGGACGTCCGACTCGGCATGCGAACGGATCCGGATCGGGTTCGAGAACACCCTCCTGCCGTTCGCATCCTCGACCGTGAGCGCGACGCAGTCGGAGCGATCCGCTTGCGCCTTCGCCGTAACGGCGAATACGGTGATTGAACGCGCGTCGAAGGACTGCCTCTCGATCTTCCCCGCGTGACCCACCAGCGTCGCCTTGACGAGGCCGGCGACGGCGGTCGTGTCGAACGCGAGCCTCTGCTACTCGCCCGGTTGGATCCGCAGATCGGATCCGAACATGGCTTCGAGACGGATCAGCGGGCCGCGGGCTACATAGGCAGGTCCCGCCTTGAGGTTCTTTACGAACCTGTCGGTGCTGACCCCTCCGGGGACATGAACGCAGGCCCGTGCGGACCCGGGGTCGACGTTCCACACATCGCGTGCATCCGAACCTCCCAACAGGAGGATGCACTGGCCGTCGGTCCAGGGCTCACCCGCGCGGGCGAAAACCTTGGCGCCATCACCGGGACCGTTCAACTTTGGAAGGTCGGTATCCGGTCAACCCTGCCGGCATCACCTCCGCCTCGAGGCTCGCGGCGATAGCTCCAAGAGATGAGCGGATGGTTCGAATGGAGGGCTGGACCTGTCGCGGTTTGGTTCCGGTCACTTGAGAGCGACATTCGCCATCAAGGAGACCGGACATGGCAGACAGACACAGCGACGAGTTCAAGCGGGATGCGGTGCGGATTGCGCTCACGAGTGGGCTGACGCGACGCCA
>JBBQDX010000110.1:0-13246 GCA_038320125.1 Rhodobacterales bacterium
CCCGAACCCGCCATGGCGTCCGGCGCGACCCCCCGCTCCTCCATCAGCTTCGCCGCACTCGGCATCGGGGCGTGCACAGGCGTGCCGACGCTCGGCGCCGCGCTCTCCGCCGCAGCCTTCACATCCGAAGGCGGCGTCGCCGGCCGCGACACCGGGCCCCGCGGCACCGGCGGCGCATTCACCCCCGAGCTGGGGTTGGCCGCCGGCGCCGGCGCCGGTTGCGCCTTGCCCGAGCCCGCCTCCAGCATCGCCAGCACGGCCCCGACGCTCACCTCCGCGCCCTCTTCCGCCTGAATGGCACCCAGCACGCCCGCACCCGGCGACGGCACCTCCACCGTCACCTTGTCGGTCTCGAGCTCGCAAAGCATCTCGTCGGCGGCGACGGAATCGCCGGGCTGCTTGAACCAGGTGGCCACGGTGGCCTCGGTGACGGATTCGCCCAGGGTAGGGACTTTGACGTTGACGGTCATGGCTTACTCCGTGGTCAGCGCATCGGACACGAGCGCGGCTTGTTGGGCTTTGTGCTGGCTGGCAAGGCCGGTGGCGGGCGAGGCGGAGGCCGCCCGTCCGGAGTAGCTCGCGCGGGTATGCGCGGCGCCGATGCGCGTCAGCACCCATTCGAGGTTGGGTTCCACGAAGGTCCAGGCGCCCTGGTTCTTGGGCTCCTCCTGACACCAGACGATCTGCGCCTGCTTGAAGCGTTGCAGCTCGTTGACCATCGATAGCGCCGGGAACGGATAGAACTGCTCGAGCCGCAGGATGTAGACGTCGGTCAGCCCGCGGGCGTCCCGCTCCTCGAGAAGGTCGTAGTAGACCTTGCCTGAACAGATCACGACACGCTTGATCTTGTCGTCCGTGTCCAGCTTCGTCTCGCTGGTGCCGTATTGCGCATCGTCCCAGAGAACGCGGTGGAAGCTGGAGCCGGTGGTGAACTCCTCGGTCTTCGAGACTGAGAGCTTATGGCGCAGAAGCGACTTCGGCGTCATCAGGATCAGCGGCTTGCGGAAGTCGCGGTGCAGCTGCCGGCGCAGGATGTGGAAGTAATTGGCGGGGGTGGTGCAGTTGGCGACGATCCAGTTGTCGGAGCCGCACATCTGCAGGAACCGCTCGAGGCGCGCCGAGGAATGCTCCGGCCCCTGGCCTTCGTAGCCATGCGGCAGGAGGCACACGAGGCCCGACATCCGCAGCCACTTGGCCTCCCCGCTGGAGATGAACTGGTCGAACATGATCTGCGCGCCGTTGGCGAAGTCGCCGAACTGCGCCTCCCAGATGGTCAGCGCGTTCGGCTCGGCGAGCGAATAGCCGTACTCGAAGCCGAGCACCGCGTATTCCGACAGGGCGCTGTCGATGCCCTCGTATTTCGCCTGCCCCGCGCGGATGTGGTTGAGCGGATGATAGCGCTTCTCGTTCTCCTGGTTGATGAAGGCGGAGTGCCGGTGACTGAAGGTGCCGCGGGTGGAATCCTGTCCCGCGAGGCGGACCTTGTAGCCCTCGGTGAGCAGCGAGCCGAAGGCCAGCGCCTCCGCCGTGGCCCAGTCGAAACCGGTACCCGAGGAGAACATCGCGGCCTTCGCATCGAGCAGGCGCGAGATGGTCTTGTGCAGCGCGAAGCCCTTCGGCGCACGGACCAGCGCCCGCCCGACTTCCTCGAACGTCGCCGGCGCGATCGCGGTCTCGCCGCGGATGTAGTCGTCCTCCCTGCGGCGGTCGAGGTGGGACCAGCGCCCGTCGAGCCAGTCCGCCTTGTTGGGCTTGTAGTCCCGCCCGGCATCGAACTCCTCGGCCAGCCGGACCTGGAAGGCGGCGACCATGTCCTCGACCTCGCCCTTCGGAATGAGGCCGTCCTTCTCGAGGCGCTCGGTGTAGAGCGTGAGCGTCGTCTTCTGCTGCTTGATGCCCTTGTACATCATCGGGTTGGTGAACATGGGCTCGTCGCCCTCGTTGTGCCCGAAGCGGCGGTAGCAGAAGATGTCGAGCACCACGTCCTTGGCGAACTTCTGGCGGAACTCGATGGCGACGCGGGCGGCATGGACCACGGCTTCCGGGTCGTCGCCGTTGACGTGGAAGATCGGCGCCTCGACCACCAGCGCGTTGTCGGTCGGGTAGGGGCTCGAGCGGCTGAAACGCGGCGCGGTCGTGAAGCCGATCTGGTTGTTGACGACGATGTGGATGGTGCCGCCGGTGCGGTGGCCGCGCACGCCCGAGAGCGCGAAGCACTCCGCCACGACGCCCTGGCCCGCGAAGGCCGCGTCGCCGTGGAGCAGGATCGAGGCGACCTGGCGGCGCGCCTTGTCGCCAAGCTGGTCCTGCTTGGCGCGGACCTTGCCCAGGACGACGGGGTTGACCGCCTCGAGGTGCGAGGGGTTCGCGGTCAGCGACAGGTGGACGGTGTTGCCGTCGAACTCCCGGTCCGACGAGGCCCCGAGGTGGTATTTCACGTCACCGGAACCCTCGACATCCTCGGGCTTGAAGCTGCCGCCCTGGAACTCGTTGAAGATTGCCTTGTAGGGCTTGCCCATCACGTTTGCGAGCACCGACAGACGGCCGCGGTGCGGCATGCCGATGACGATCTCCTTCAGCCCCAGCTGCCCGCCGCGCTTGATGATCTGCTCCATCGCGGGGATCAGCGCTTCGCCGCCGTCGAGGCCGAAGCGCTTGGTGCCCATGTATTTGACGTGCAGGAACTTCTCGAAACCCTCGGCCTCGACGAGTTTGTTCAGGATGGCCTTGCGGCCGTTCTGGGTGAACTCGATCTCCTTGCCCAGGCCCTCGATCCGCTCCTTGAGCCAGGCGCTCTCCTCGGGGTTGGAGATGTGCATGTACTGCAGCGCGAAGGTGCCGCAATAGGTCCGTTTCACGATCGACAGGATCTGCTTGAGCGTCGCAACCTCGAGTCCCAGCACGTTGTCGATGAAGATGCCGCGGTCCATGTCGGCCTCGGTGAAGCCGTAGCTCTTGGGATCGAGCTCGGGATGCGGGGTCTCGTCGCGCATGTTGAGCGGGTCGAGATCGGCGGCGAGGTGGCCGCGGATCCGGTAGGCGCGGATCAGCATGATCGCCCGGATACTGTCGAGCACCGCGCGTCGGATGGCCTGGTCGGAGGGCGCCGCACCGACCTCGGCGGCCTTCGCCGCGATCTTCTCGCCCGCGGCCCCCATTTCCCTGGACCGCGTCTCGGGCTGGCTCGGCCATTCGCCGGTGAGCGCGGCCGTCAGGTCGTCGTCCGGCATCGGCGGCCAGTCGGCGCGCGCCCAGCTGGGCCCCAGCGCCTCGGCCTTCGCGGAGCCCGCGTCGTCGTCGAGGCCCGCGAAGAACTTCTTCCACGTCTCGTCCACCGCACCGGGGTCGTCGGCGTAGCGGGCGTACATCTGCTCGAGATACGCCGCGTTGTGCCCCTGCAGGAAGGAGGTGGAACGGAAGGCGTCGTTGGAGGACTGGTCGGTCATTGGGGGACCTCGTGGGGGTTACGTGCGACAGGTGTAGGTGATCAAGGCTTCGTCTGGGGCCGCGGGCCGCGCCGCCTCGTGGGTGAGCGTGTCGAGGGTCGAACCGCCGTCGGCGCAGGCCTGGCGGACATGGGCTTCGGCCTGCTCGGCCGACATCCGGGCATTGTCGTAGCGGACGGTGGTCGAGGGTCGCGATAGACCGGCACCGGATCCCTTCGCGCCGGGGGGGACCGGCTTGGGGCCGACGCGCAGGCCGGTCACCACCGGAATGGGGATCGGAACCGGCACCGCGATGCAGGAGACCAGGAGCATCGCCACGGTGGCGGCCGGAACGGCATGCCAGAGCATTCCAGCGGCGCCCGACCGCAGTCTCTCGCTCCGGTTCGTCATCCCGTCACCCCTTGTCGATCGCTTCCTTCACCGCCTCGCCCAGCGTCGCCGGGCTGTCGGCCACCACGATGCCCGCAGCCTTCATCGCCTCGATCTTGCTCTCCGCGTCGCCCTTGCCGCCCGCGACGATAGCGCCGGCATGGCCCATACGGCGGCCCGGAGGCGCGGTGCGGCCGGCGATGAACCCGGCGGTCGGCTTCCAGCGCCCGGCGCGGCGCTCGTCGGCGAGGAACTGCGCCGCATCCTCCTCCGCCGTGCCACCGATCTCGCCGATCATGATCATCGAACGGGTCTCGGGATCGGCGAGGAACATTTCGAGGACGTCGATATGCTCGGTGCCCTTAATCGGGTCGCCGCCGATGCCCACGGCGGTGGACTGGCCCAGCCCCATGTCGGTCGTCTGCTTGACCGCCTCGTAGGTCAGCGTGCCGGAGCGCGAGACGACGCCGACGGAGCCGCGCTTGTGGATGTGGCCCGGCATGATGCCGATCTTGCAGGCATCGGGCGTGATCACGCCGGGGCAGTTCGGCCCGATCAGCCTGGTCTTCGACCCGTCGAGCGCGCGCTTCACCTTCATCATGTCTAGCACCGGGATGCCTTCGGTGATGCAGATGACGAGCGCGATCTCGGCGTCGATGGCCTCGAGGATCGAGTCGGCCGCGAAGGGGGGCGGCACGTAGATCACGGAGGCATCCGCCCCGGTCTGCGCCACCGCCTCGTGGCAGCTGTCGAACACCGGCAGGTCGAGGTGCGTCTGCCCGCCCTTGCCCGGCGTGACGCCGCCGACCATCTTCGTGCCGTAGGCGATCGCCTGTTCGGTGTGGAACGTGCCCTGCGAGCCGGTCAGGCCCTGGCAGATCACCTTGGTATCGCTGTCGATGAGAATGGCCATCGGGGCCTCCTTGGGTCGCGTGAAGTCAGAATGGTCGAGGGCGGGAAGTGCCGGTCATCGAACCCTCCCGTGAACGATGAGGATGACCGGATGGTCGAAGGCGGTGCCTTCGCCCGTCTCCGGATCGCCGAACGTCGTGCGCGCCTGCGGCAGCGTCACCGAAAGGTTGTCGAAGAAGAAGCCGATGCCGCCATCTTCGTTGCGGCCGGCCCCGAGCGGCGCCAGCAGCGTGTCGCTGCCGTCGACGAGCCGTGGCGCCAGGATCTCTCCCGCCAGCCGGTTGGCGAGGTCGGTGCCCACGGCGGGCGAGCCGACCGAACACCCGTCGCCCCGCATCGTCCGCCGCTGCCCCTCGTCGTCGGTGAAGGCCTGGTCGGGCGCGGGGCCGATGCGGATGAACGTCAGGGTGCCGGGGTTGGCGTAGATCACCGAACTGCCATCGCGCTCGGACACCGGAAAGTTCAGCCCGCGCGCCGCGCTGTTCTGCGCCCGCATCGTCGGATTGTTCAGGCAGATCGCCTCCGCCGCAAACCGCATCCGCTGCGCCGCGATATCGCTGACGCCGGGTCCGAAGCCGTTCTGCGTCGCACCGGCGCAGCCCGCGAGGGCGAGGAGGAGGAGGGCGCGGGTCATTGCGATGGCCTCGCCTGTTCCAATGCCGCGATGCCGAGCGCCGTGCTCGCAATCGTCGTCTGCTGCATGTTCCCGCCCGCGATGATGCGCGAGGATGGTCCGTTCTCCACCAGGTAGATCGCGAACTCGCGCCCGTTGGAGGTCGCGAGCGCCTCCTGAATCCGGCTGTTCGAGGTATCCGGGCCGCCTTCCATAGTTAGGAAATCCCGGATGATGCGGTATCCCGCCCGCGGGAGCGCTGTGCGGGCGAATGCTCGCGCGTCCTCGAGCCACTGACCCCGGACGAGCACGCTGCACTCAAACAAAGGGGGAGAGACATCCTCTGCAACCGATGCCTCGAACGAGAACTGGGATGACGCGCGCAGCTTCAGCCTGGCCTTGAAGTCACGGTCGAGCGTTCCGGCGGGCACGTACCTGATGCCCGCGTTCTCCGCAGCCGCCCGTACGCTCCTGGGCGTGGGGGCCGGAGCGAGGCAACCGGAGGCGAAAGCCTGCAGTCCGTCGTTCACCTGAAACTGCGCGCGAAGATCGCTTGCGCCGCCGGTCGGCTGGCAGGCGGCCAAGAGAAGCGAGGCGATCAAGCCCATCGTCAAGGGAACGGGGCGGCAGGATCTAGTCGTATGCCGACCCTTCCGCGTCGCGGCGATCCCGCCATGAACTTGCCCGGCGCGCCGATGGCTCATCACCGTTCCTGCTTCATTAGGGGCATTCGCCGGACTATCGTGCGGACCGGGCTTTTGCCGGGGCTCCGCCCGTTCGGCCCTCGAACGCTCCACTGGAGCGTTCGCCGGATTGTTGTCCATCCGGCGATCGGCTTGCGCCGACCGCGTTCGAGCCTTCGGACGCTCCACTGGAGCGTCCGATCCGCAACGATGTTGCGGAGCGTCTCTCACCCCTTCACAGCCTTCACGATCTTCTGCGCGCCGTCCTTGAGGTCGTCGGCGGCGATCACGTCGAGGCCGGAGTTGCGGATGATCTCCTTGCCCTTCTCGACGTTGGTGCCCTCCAGCCGCACCACGAGCGGCACCTGCAACCCGACCTCCTTCACCGCGGCGATCACGCCCTCGGCGATGACGTCGCAGCGCATGATGCCGCCGAAGATGTTGACGAGGATGCCCTTCACGTTCGGGTCCGAGGTGATGATCTTGAAGGCCTCCGTCACCTTTTCCTTCGTGGCGCCGCCGCCGACGTCTAGGAAGTTGGCGGGCTCGGCACCGTAGAGCTTGATGATGTCCATCGTCGCCATCGCGAGGCCCGCGCCGTTGACCATGCAGCCGATCTCGCCGTCGAGCGCGATGTAGTTCAGGTCGTATTTGGAGGCGGCCAGCTCCTTGCTGTCCTCCTCGGTCTCGTCGCGCAGCTCGGCGATGTCCTTGTGGCGGTACATGGCGTTGCCGTCGAAGCTGATTTTCGCGTCGAGCACCTTGAGCGCGCCCTCGTCGGTCACGATCAGCGGGTTGATCTCGAGCATCTCCATGTCCTTCTCGGTGAAGGCCTTGTAGACGATGCCCATGAGCGAGACGCACTGCTTGACCTGCGCGCCCTCGAGTCCGAGGGCGAAGGCGATGCGGCGGCCGTGGAAGGGTTGGTAGCCGGTGGCCGGATCGACGGAGAAGCTCTCGATCTTCTCGGGCGTCCTGTTGGCCACATCCTCGATGTCCATTCCGCCCTCGGTCGAGCAGACGAAGCCGATCCGGCTCGACTGCCGGTCCACCAGCAGCGCGAGGTAGAGTTCGCGCGCGATGTCGGAGCCATCCTCGATGTAGATGCGGTTGACCTGCTTGCCGGCCGGCCCGGTCTGGTGGGTGACGAGGGTGCGGCCCATCATCTTGCGGGCCTCCTCGGCGGCCTCGGCAACGGACCTGGTGAGCCGGACGCCCCCCTTTTCGCCGGCGTCGGCCTCCTTGAACTTGCCCTTGCCACGGCCGCCCGCGTGGATCTGCGCCTTGACCACCCAGAGCGGTCCGTCGAGCTGGCTCGCCGCATCCTTGGCGCCGGAGGCCTTGGTGACGGGCACGCCGTCGCTGACCGGCGCACCATAGGAGCGCAGCAGGGCCTTGGCCTGGTATTCGTGGATGTTCATGGGTCGTGCCCCCGTCTGGATCGTTGAATCTCGCCTGCGGGATTGGCACGGGACGGCGGGCGCTTAAACGGTTATCGGGATCGCTGAGCGGAAAGCCGCAAAGAATCGCACATTTGTGATCACAGGATGCGAGTGTGTGATCACATAACCGAGCTTCCACGTCGGACCCGTAAGTGGTTAACAAACCGCACATTCCGCCACGTCGCGGTTTTCCCGGGCGGGCCGCACTGCCGCCGGAAACCCCGTGGCGACCGGAAGGGGTCGCAGTCCCCGCCAGCATCTCGCTTCCGGACCCTCACCGCTCGAACCGGCCGCGCACCAGACCGAGGGGGCGCGAGAGGATCTCCATCAGACCGCGGCGGATCAGCGGGCGAACCCGCGCGCCGTCGCCGCCGAGCGTGGGGTCGGAGGCGACGAGTCGCGCCACCTGCGCCGCCGCCGGCCTGCCCAGCAGGTCGGACAGGGTGCCGACCGGAGCGCGACCCTTGCGGAAGACCGCGTGCAGGCGCGGTGAGTGGATCAACCGGGGGGCGGCGCAGTCCGACGACAGGATGTTGAGCACCCGCAGGCCCATGAGGTTATACTCCTCGGGCAGGGTGGCGATGCGTAGGTTGCCGCTCCAGAGAACCTCGCGCAGGACGCCCTGATCGCGGCGAACGCCAGCCTCCCGGATGCCGTCGATCACCGCCTGCCAGATCGCCCGGGTCGCGGGCGTCTGCCGCGCGCCGATCACGCCGGAGTTGTACTGCGGGAATGCGGCCGGGATGTCCTGCCGCCAGGGCGTGGTCGCATGTTCGGTGGCGCGGTAGGGGTCGTGGGCCATGGCCACGTCGAAGCGGTCGAGCAGGTCGAAGATGTCGGAGGGGTCGGCAATGGCCCAGATGTCGGCATCGAGATAGATGGTCCGGGCGAAGCGGGAGCGGATCAGCGCCTCGAACTTGGGGCGGAAGAAGGCATCCCCGAGGGCATGGACGGCGTCGAACGAGCCGCCGGCTGCGGATTGATCGGTGAAGAGATCGATCGGGATCGCACCGACCCGCGTTCGCAGGAGCGTGGCTGCCCGGATGGCGAGCGCTGTATATTCCGGCCCGGTCGTCGCGAAGACGTAGCCACGGCTTTCGAAAGCCGTCTCGGAAGGGGGCGCTGCGTCCATCGGTCAGCCTTGCGCGCCCGGCCGGGGCGCGCAAGACCCAAGGGCTCAGGTGAGCGAAGCGTCGATGGCCCTGCAGGCCTCGACCAGACCCTTCACCGCCTCGACCGACTTGTCGAACATCGCCTGCTCGTCGCGGTTGAGCTTGATGTCGACGACCCGCTCGATGCCGCCGGCACCGATGACGGTCGGCACGCCCACATAGAGCCCGTTCAGGCCAAGCGCGCCATCGACCCAAGCGGCGCAGGGCAGCAGGCGCTTCTGGTCCTTGAGGTAGGCCTCGGCCATCTCGATGGCGGAGGAGGCGGGGGCGTAGAAGGCCGAACCCGTCTTGAGCAGCCCGACGATCTCGGCGCCACCGTCGCGGGTGCGCTGGACGATGGCGTCGAGCGTCTCCCGCGTGGTCCAGCCCATCTCCACCAGGTCCGGCAGCGGGATGCCGCCCACGGTGGAATAGCGCGTCAGCGGCACCATCGAGTCGCCGTGGCCGCCCAGGACGAAGGCGGTGACGTCGCGCATCGAGACGCCGAACTCTTCGGCCAGGAAGTGCCGGAAGCGGGCCGAATCGAGAACCCCGGCCATGCCGGCGACCTTCTCGTGCGGCAGGCCCGAGAACTCGCGCAGGGCCCAGACCATCGCGTCAAGGGGGTTGGTGATGCAGATGACGAAGGCGTCGGGCGCGTTGGCGGCGATGCCCTCGCCCACGGCCTTCATGACCTTGAGGTTGATGCCCAGCAGGTCGTCGCGCGACATGCCCTGCTTGCGCGGCACGCCGGCGGTGACGATGCAGACGTCCGCCCCCGCGATGTCGGCGTAATCGTTGGTGCCCTTGAGGGACACGTCGAAGCCCTCGACGGGTCCGCTCTCTGCGATGTCGAGCGCCTTGCCCTGCGGCGCGCCCTCCGCGATGTCGAAGAGGACGACGTCGCCCAGCTCCTTGACGGCCGCCAGGTGGGCCAGGGTTCCGCCGATCTGTCCGGCGCCGATGAGGGCGATCTTGGGTCGGGCCATGTCCGTCTCCGATATGTCCATCCGTGTCGGGCGGAGCCGTAGCGGATGCGCCGGGCGGAGCGCAAGGCCCCCGGAGCGGCGGGACAGGGACAGGTCGGGCCGGGACAGCTCGAGCCGCCGTCGCGCCCGATCTGCCGCGGGCCGGGCGGGTCAGCTTTCGGCGTCGGCGAGATAGGCGAGGTCGTCCATCCGGTCCTCCCAGGCCTGGCCGGACGCGACGAGGCACATCCGTCCGTCCGGCATCGTGACGGTCACGGTCCAGCTTCCCGATGCCTCGGAGGCGAAGACCTCGACGATGGTGTTCCGGGTTCCCAGGCCGATGCCGCGCCGGGTCTCTCCGAAACGCGCCGAGAGGCGTTCGACGAGCGGGCCGCGCGGGCCGCAGGTGTCCGGCGATTGGGCATTCGCGGGCAAGGTGGCGAGGGTCAGCGCCGCGCCGACGAGCGTGGCGAGGAAGGCGTTGAGGATATGGGTCTTCGTCATGGCACGGTCCTTTCAGGTGTGATCGACGGGGCCGCGACGGCAGGAGGAGGGGCGGCAGCCGTCTCGTCCATTCGCCGGAGCCAGGTCGGTGCCGGGTCCGAAGTGATGGTCGGAGACTGCCCGAAAGGTCCGAAGAATCGGTTAACACGGGAACCGGCGCTCGCGAGCGGACGTCCGGCACACATGATATATTGATGCGCGTCCCGCGGAGCATCTTGCCATTCGTTACGCAAGCTGTTTGCACCGCCGCGTCCGACCGTCCCGAGGAGACCGCCATGTCCGCCAACGAACGCCCCATGCGATCCGTGCTCTACATCCCTGCCTCGAAGGTCCGCGCGCTGGAGAAGGCCCGCGACCTTCCCGTCGACGCAATCGTCTTCGACCTCGAGGACGCGGTGGCGCCGGACGAGAAGGTGGCTGCCCGGCAAACGCTCGCCGAGGCCCTGACGGCGGGCGGCTACGGAGCGCGCTATCTGATCGTGCGCGTCAACGGCGCGGAGACCCCCTGGGGTGCGGACGATCTGGCCGCCGTGACACCACTCGCCCCCGACGCGATCCTGCTGCCGAAGGTGAACGGCCCGGGCGACGTGGCCGCGGCGGCGGGGCACCTGACCGGCGGCACGACGCTCTGGGCGATGATGGAGACGGCGGCGGGCATCCTCGACGCTGCGGCCATAGCCCGGTCGCCGCATCTTGCCGGTCTGGTGATGGGCACGAACGATCTGGCCAAGGAGTTGGGGTGTCGCGACCGGGCCGACCGGCTGCCGCTCATGACCGCGCTCCAGACCTGCCTGCTGGCGGCGCGGGCGGCGGGCATTCCCTGCATCGACGGCGTGTTCAACGCCTTCCGCGACGAGGCCGGCCTGCGCGACGAATGCACGCAGGGCCGGGACCTCGGGATGGACGGCAAGACGCTGATCCACCCGGCGCAGGTCGCCATCGCCAACGAGATCTTCGGTCCGAGCGCGGCGGAGGCCGACATGGCGCGCCGCCAGATTGCCGCCTTCGAGGCGGCGATGACGGACGGGAAGGGCGTCGCCGTGCTCGACGGGCGCATCGTCGAGAACCTTCATGTGGACACCGCCCGCCGGACACTGGCAAAGCTGGAGGCGATTGCGGCACTGGAGGGTTGAAACATGGGCTGGCTTCTATTGATTGCGGGGTTGGCGTTTTGGTCGGGCGCGCATTTCTTCAAGCGCGCCGCGCCGGGGCCGCGCGCGGCGATGGGCGATGCGGGCAAGGGGCTGGTTGCCGGCCTCTCGCTTCTGGGCATCGTGCTCATGGTGCTGGGCTACCGCTGGACGGACTACGTGCCCCTCTGGGAGGCGCCGGGGTTCCTTAATCACGTCAACAACCTGCTCATGCTGATCGCGTTCTATCTGCTGGGCGTCGGCTCCGCGAAGGGCACGACCGCCGGCTGGCTGCGCCATCCGATGCTGACGGGCGTGGCGGTCTGGGCGACAGCACATCTCCTCGTGAACGGCGACGCGGCGTCGCTCGTCCTCTTCGGCGGGCTGCTGGCCTGGGCGCTGGCGGAGATGGTCGTCGTCAGCCGGGCGCAGGCCTGGGACCGGCCCGTCGTCTCGGTCACGGGCGACATCAAGGCCCTCGTCATCGGCGTCGTCCTGATGGCCATCGCCGCCGCGATCCACATCTGGCTCGGCGTCAACCCGTTCGGAGGATGAACATGACCACGCTCTACCGCCTGCTTACGGCCGAGGATACATCGGCCTTCTGCCACAAGGTCACGGAGGCCCTCGCAAGGGGCTGGGCTCTGCACGGCTCGCCCGCCTATGCCTTCGATGCGGCGGCGGGCGTCATGCGTTGCGCGCAGGCGGTGACCAAGACCGTCAGCGTGCCCTACGCGCCCGAGATGAAGCTGGGCGCGCAATGACCGGTGTGGCGAGCAAGACCAACCCCGGCCGCTTCTTCGAGGACTACCGCATCGGTGAGGTGATCCGTCACGCGGTGCCCCGAACGCTGGCCGAAGGCGAGCGCGCGCTCTACCATGCGCTCTATCCGCAGCGGTTCGCACTGACCTCCTCGGATGCCTTCGCGCTCGACTGCGGCATGGACGGCGCGCCGCTGGACGACCTGATCGTGTTCCACACCGTTTTCGGCAAGAGCGTGCCGGACATCTCGCTCAACGCCGTCGCCAACCTCGGCTATGCCGAAGGGCGGTTCCTGCGGCCCGTATACGCGGGCGACACGCTGCGCGCGGCCTCCGAGGTGATCGGCCTCAAGCAGAACTCGAACGGCAAGACCGGGGTCGTCTGGGTCCGCACCACGGGGCTGAACCAGAACGACGAGGCGGTGCTGAGCTTCGTCCGCTGGGTCATGGTGCGCAAGCACAGCGCGCAAACCGCGGCGCACGCGACGGTGGTTCCCGACCTGGCCGGGATCGTTCCGCCCGAAGTGCTGGTCGTCCCCGAGGGGCTGACCTTCGCCGACTACGACTTCGGACTGGCGGGCGAGCCGCACCGGGCGGGCGACTACGCCGTGGGCGAGAGGATCGACCATGTCGATGGCGTCACCCTGGAGGAAGCGGAGCACATGCTCGCCACGCGCCTCTGGCAGAACACGGCGAAGGTCCATTTCGATGCCGGCGCACGCGACGACGGCCGGCGGCTGATCTATGGCGGCCACATCCTCAGCCTCGCCCGCGCGCTGTCGTTCAACGGGCTGGCGAACGCGCAGCGCATCGTGGCGATCAATGGCGGGGCCCATGCAAACCCCTGCTTCGCGGGCGACACGGTGCGGGCCTGGTCGGAGGTCCTCGACCGCGCCGACATGGGTCCCGGCATGGCGGCGCTGCGCCTGCGGACCGTCGCGGTGCGGGGATCGGCGACGCCCGACACGGCCTTCGCGCTGCGGGGCGAGGACGGAAAATACCTGCCCGATGTCCTGCTCGACCTCGACTACTGGGCGCTCATGCCGGCATAGGACCCACCCTCGACCGCTGGCGTGGTTTCGGGGGGGGCGGCGACACGAAAGGACCGGCTGGCGATCTCCGTCGAGGATGGCAGCATCTGTGTTCGACATCAAGGCCGTAGCGGTTCCCATTTCCGATTTTCGGTGATCAGTGTGTTTGCGAGGATGGCGAGTTTTCGAATGACGGCAGTTATCGCGACCTTGAACGGCTTCCCGTTGGTTCTGAG
>JBBQDX010000111.1:0-13212 GCA_038320125.1 Rhodobacterales bacterium
GAAGACCGCCATCCACGTTCGCCAGAGCGCGGTGATGGCGCGGTCGATATCGGCGGGGCCTGCGTCGCGGCGCCCGGCGGCATTCACCCAAGGGAAGTCCGTCATCCGCCCGTCGTAGCTGCGCGGCCCGGCCAGCGCCACACCAAGCAGCGGCGCCATCGCCGCCTCGGGCCAGCCCGCATTGGGCGAACGGTGCAGCGCCGCGTCGGGCGGCACGCGGGACCACAGGTGCAGGGCGTAATGGCTGGCGAGGATGAGGAACGCGGTCAGGCGGGCGGGCACGAAGTTCAACAGGTCGTCGAGACGCGCGGCGGCCCAGCCGAAGGCCTCGTGGCGCGGGGTCCGGTAACCGATCATCGAATCGGCGGTGCTGACGGCCTTGTAGGCCAGCATCGCCGGCAGCCCGCCGAGGAGGAACCAGAAGGCGGGTGCCACGACGCCGTCCGACAGGTTTTCGGCGCCGCTCTCGATGGCGGCGCGGGCGATCTGCGCCGCCGTCATGGCGCCGGTGTCGCGGCTGACGATGCGGGCGACGGCGGCCCGGCCGGCGGCGGGGCAGGTCCGCAGGCCCGCGGCGACGGCGCGGACATGCTCGACGAGGCTGCGCTGTGCCAGCAGGACGGCGGCGGCGAGACCCTCGAGAAGTCCGAAATCGGGCAGGCTGCGGATGAGCCGGCCGATCAGCAGGCTCCCCGCGACGAGCAGCAGGACGGCGAGGATGCCCTTTGCCCTGCGATGGCCGCCGGCGTTGAGGTGTCGGTCGAGCAACGCCACCGCGCGGCCCAGCAGGACGGCGGGGTGGGCGAGGCGGGACCAGAGCCACGGTGGTTCGCCCAGGGCGGCGTCGAGGGCCATGGCGAGGGCGAGAATCACGCAAGTGCCTCCGCGAGCCGCGCCCAGCCTTCAGCGGGCGGCAGGCCGAGGCGGAGCCAGCGGGTCGAATAGGGAAAGATGCGCGACCAGATGCGATGCCGTGCCAGCCGGTCCTGGATCGCCGCGGCATCCTCGGTATCGTAGAGGCGGAAGAGGTCGGTCCCCCCCGCGAGACTGCCGTGCCGGGTCATGAGGGCGTCGAGGCGGGCCGCGTCGTCGCGCAGCCGGCGGCGGCTGTCGTCGGCCCAGGCCCGGTCGGAGAGGGCGGCAGCGCCGATGGCCAGCGCCGGGCCGGACACCGGCCAGGGCCCTAGGGCCGCGCGCAGGGGGGCCAGCGTCTCGGGGGCGCCGATGGCGAAGCCGAGACGCAGGCCCGCGAGACCCCAGAACTTTCCGAAGCTCTTCAGGACGACGTTGCCCGGGCGGTCGGCTGCCGCAACGAAGCTGTGCTGGCGACCCGCGTCGGCGAAGCTCTCGTCGATGACGAGGAGCGGCGGCGCGCGGTCCAGTTCCGACAGCGGCCAGAGGCGGCCATCTGGGTTGTTCGGATGAACGAGAATGCGGGCGTCGCCGCCCCGCGCCGGGTCCGATTCGATCTCCCATCCCGCGGCGCGAAAGGCGGCGGCGTGCTCGTTGTAGGTCGGACCGGGGATCTCGACGCGCCCACCCCTCGCCAGTAGCGGCAGCCGCGCGATGAGCGCCGAGGCCCCCGGTGCGGCCAGCACGTCCACCCCGTCAGGCATCTGCCAGAACCGGCGTGCCGCCTCCTCCAGCGCCGCCTGCGCGCCCGCGTCGGGCAGCGCCGTCCAGGCGAGCGGGGCCAGCTCGGGCAGCGGGTAGGGCACGGGGTTGATGCCGGTGGAGAGGTCGAGCCACTCAGCCGCAGCACCGCCCCAGCGGGCACGGGCCGCGTCGATGCCGCCGCCGTGGTCGCGCGGCGCGTCTTGCACCACCGTCACCGCGCGGTCATTCGGACAGGGGCGGATGGCGGGTGACGAAGTGCCCCTTGATCGCCAGCGGCCAGTCGCGGAACGGCACGACGCCGTTCGGCAGCGCGGCATGCATCGCGGCGTAGTCGACGATGCCCCGCGCGGCCTCCTCCGTCGCCTCGAAGCGACCCAAGGTATAGGCCATCTTGCCCGCCGCCTGCAGCGTGACGTTGCAGGCCCCCGCGCACCCCATCAGGCAGGAATGGCGCCGCGTCGCCACGCCCCCGCGCCCTCGGGCGGCGGCCTCGACCAACGCGGCCAGTCCGGCGCCGTCGGTGACGCCGGAAGCGCTCTCCCAGCCCTCGCGCTTGCAGGTGTCGCAGATGGTGATCGTGGTGGTCATCGTGCCTCCGGGCCGGGCATTCCGGCGTCCGGCCCGGGATAGCTCCGGGGCCGGCGCGGGGCAATGTTGGATGCATCGGCGGAAGATCGCGCATCTTACCGTCCGCGACACCAATGTTAACGGTTGCTTAACTCATTTCAGACACTGTTGACGCAAGGGAAGGTGGTACCCTTGCGGACCCGTCCGCGAAAGGAAATCTATGTCGCGTCAGGGCAATCTCGTGTTGGCCGTGGGGCCGTGTTTTGCCAAGGAGGACAGCCTCGGTCGGTCACTGCGCGCGGAGGCGATGCAGCTTGCCCGGGTCGCATCGCAGGACGAGGCGGCGCTGTGGCTGTGCGAGAACGAGCCGACGGTCGTGTTGATCGACCTCACACTGAAGGACGGCAGTCCGCTCGCAGTCGCCGACTTCTGCAGCTACCGGCGCCCCGAGGCGCGGGTGATCCTGCTGGGCGGCGGCGAGCTGATGGCCGACGGCTCGATCCTCCGGCTTGTCGGCAACGCCCATGCGCTCGTCTCTGGCGACATGGCCGGCCCCGATCTCTCGGCGCTCGTCGCCTTCCACGGCGGCAGCCGGAACCGGATGGTCCTCCAGTAGGGTCAGGCAGCCGCCGCCTTCGGCCCGCGCCCGTGCGGGGCGTGCCAGTCGATGACCGGGTTGATCGGAATGATGCGGTTCGGGTTAATCGTGTCATGGCTGTAGTGATAGTGGCGCACGATATGCTCGAGACCGACCGTCTGCTCGACGCCCGGCACCTGGAACAGGTCGCGCGCATAGCCCCAGAGATTGGGATAATCGATCAGCCGCCGCCGGTTGCATTTGAAATGCAGATGATACACCGGATCAAAGCGGACGAGCGTGGTAAAAAGCCGCCAGTCGGCCTCGGTGATGCGGTCGCCAGTCAGATAGCGGCGCGTGCCGAGCAGATCCTCCAGCCAGTCGAGCGCATCGAAGAGCGCGTGGACGGCTTCGTCGTAGGCGCTTTGCGTGGTCGCGAACCCCGCCTTGTAGGCGCCGTTGTTGACGTCGCGGTAGACCCGCTCGTTGATCCGGTCGATCTCGTCGCGCAGGTCTTCGGAGCAGAAGTCGAGCGTATTGCCGGTCAGGCCGTCGAAGGCCGAGTTGAACATCCGGAGGATCTCGGCGGATTCGTTGGAGACGATCGTGCCGGTCTTCGTGTCCCAGAGCACCGGAACGGTGACGCGGCCGGAGATGTCGGGTTTCGCGCGGGTATAGATGTCGCGCAGGAAGGGCAGGCCGAAGAGCCTGTCGCCGGTCGCGCCGTGGTCGTCGGTCCGGAACGTCCAGCCGTCGGACAGCATCTCCGGGTGGACGATGGAGACGCCGATCAGCCCGTCCAGCCCCTTCAACCGCCGCAGGATCAGCGTGCGATGCGCCCAGGGGCAGGCCAGCGAGACGTAGAGGTGGTAGCGCCCCGCTTCGGCGGCGAATCCGCCCTCGCCCGAGGGTCCGGGCGCGCCGTCGGGCGTGATCCAATTGCGGAACCCCGCGGTCGAGCGCACGAATTTCCCGCCCGATTTCGAGGTGTCGTACCAAGTATCGTGCCATTCGCCGTCGATGAGCTGTCCCATGGGGTCTCCGCCTCTGCCGGTTTGCGTCCGCGACAGCACCTAACCTTCAGACCGCGCCGATAAACCCCGCCTGGCGCGCAGCGGATGTGCGCCGCCACCGGGGTCAGGCGAAAACACCCGCGATCCGCGCACACAGCATGTAGACGCGGGCGGTGCGGGTATCGGCGAAGCGCATGATCTCGGCGTCCGTGGCCTCCGCCGCGAACTCCGCGAAGACGCGGGCGAAGACTTGCAGGAAGTGGTGGACGGCATCGCGGAACACCGGATCGTCCGTCATCCGACCGCCGGCGAGCGCCAGGCTGGAGCGGTCGCGGATGCCACCGAGCGCTGCCACGTCCGAGCCCCGCATGCCGTCCGCGAGGGCGCGCCAGAGGACGGCGTCGGCGGCGTGCACCGTCAGGTCGTCCATATGGATGCCGTCCTGCGCCAGAAGCGTCAGCAGATCCTGCGCGGCCGTGGCAAGCAGCGACGCCGTGGGGTGTTCCAGCGCCTCGCGCAGGACGCGGAAGCCCTCGGCATCGTGTTCGTCGCGCGGAAAGTCGAGGGCGCGGATGAAATCCTCCGGCGGCAGCGGCGCGACGCCGGGCTGTGGATCGACGGCCCGCAGCACCTGCGGCGCGGCGGGCCGGGGCGACAGCGGCAGCGCGTGTTCGCGCGCCGCGCGGCCCCGGATCGCGGCGACCTCGGCCGCCAGCACCGCCTGCGCCCGGACGACCTCGGCGATCCGCGCCTCCACGGCCTGGCGGAGGGCCGCCGACGAGACGCGCTGCCGCTCGGCATCGTCCCGGCGCAAGGCGTCGATGGCGGCCTCCAGGCGCGCGCCTTCGTCGCGCATGCGGCGGGCGGAGCGGGTCGCGGCGGCAGCGATCCAGAGCAGCGCGACGGGCAGGACCATCACCAGCCCCGCCACGATGACGACCAGCGGATCGTTCCGCGTCGGCCATCCCGGCGTGTCTGCCCGCGTCAGGACGACCCAGCCGACGAGGCCGAGCCACCCGAGGGACACGACGAGGGCCGCGATCCCGCCCGGCCGCAGGCCTTGACGCGGGATGGTTCCGGTCCTCCCCGGAGCGGACCGCTTTGCGGCGGCGGTCGCCGGGGGGGACTTTGCCGGGGCGGGCGTCGGCTTTGCAGTCTGTGCCGGCGCGGGCGGCGGGGCGGTGCCCGGTCTCGGGCGGGCCGTCTGCGGGACCGCTCCGGTCGCGCCGCCCGGTGCATCACTCCGCGAACTCACGAAGCGGCCCGGGACGCGGGGCCGGCTCTCGCCTCGGTCGGTCATCCGCGCGCCCCCGTCCGGCCGGCCGTCACCTGTAGGCGACTGTGGTCACTTCGTAGTCGCGGGTGCCGCCGGGCGTGCGCACCTCGACGCTGTCGCCCTCCTCCTTGCCGATGAGCGCGCGGCCGAGGGGGGACTTGATATTGAGCAGGCCGTTCTCGATGTCGGCCTCCTGCTCGCCGACGATCTGATAGGTCTTCTTCTCCTCCGTGTCCTCATCGACGAGGGTCACGGTCGCGCCGAACTTGATCGGTCCGGAGAGCTTGGCCGGGTCGATCACCTCGGCGAGCGAGATCAGTCCCTCCAGCTCCTTCACGCGCCCTTCGATGAAGGAATGCTTCTCGCGCGCGGAATGATATTCGGCGTTCTCCGACAGGTCGCCGTGCTCGCGCGCCTCGGCGATGGCGGCGATGATGGCCGGTCGTTCCACCGACTTCAGTCGCTTGAGTTCCTTTTGCAGGGCATCCATGCCCCGCGGCGTCATCGGAAATTTTTCCACGGTCTTCTCCTGTCGGGGCCGTGCCCCGCTCCTCGAGTCCGAAGGAGCATATCAGCGGCGCGCGCGGGCGCAACGATTGTGCCCCGCAGCATTCCTGTCGATCTCTCAGAAGGTGCCTGCGACACCGATGCCCGCGCTGCCCGTGACGAGCAGGTTCGATGCAGGCTCGGCCTGCTCGCGGGGGCCGCGTCGGACGGGCGGACGGGCGGGCCGTCGACGCCGCAGGCGGCAAGCAGCATCAGGAGGGGCAGGAGGCGGATCATGCGAGGGCCTCCTTCCAGCGCGCGACCTGCGCGCGCACGTTGGCGGGGGCCGTGCCGCCAAAGGACGTGCGCGAGGCGACGGAGTTGTGCACGCCGAGGACGTCGAAGACGCCTTGCGTGATCGCGGGGTTCACCGATTGCATCTGCCCGAGCGTCAGGTCCGGCAGGTCGAGGCCTGCGTCCTCCGCCATCTTCACCAGCGCGCCGGTGGCGTGATGCGCGTCGCGGAACGGCAGGCCCGCCTCGCGCACCAGCCAGTCGGCAAGGTCGGTCGCGGTGGAGAAGCCGGAGGCCGCGGCGGCCTCGAGATTGTCCTTCTGCGCCGTCATGTCGCCGACCATCCCGGTCATCGCCGCCAGCGCCAGCATCAGCGAGTCGGCCGCGTCGAAGACCTGTTCCTTGTCCTCCTGCATGTCCTTGGAATAGGCCAGCGGCAGCCCTTTCATCACCATCAGCAGCGCGGCCTGCGCCCCGAAAATCCGGCCGATCTTGGCGCGCAGCAGCTCCGCCGCGTCGGGGTTCTTCTTCTGCGGCATGATGGAGGAGCCGGTCGTCCAGCGGTCCGACAGGCGCACGAACCGGAACTGGGCCGACGACCAGATCACCAGCTCCTCGGCCAGACGGCTGAGGTGCATGGCGCAGATCGTGGCGGACGACAGGAACTCGAGCGCGAAGTCGCGGTCGGAGACCGCATCGAGCGAATTGGCGGCGGGGCGGTCGAAGCCGAGCGCCTTCGCCGTCATCTCGCGGTCGATGGGAAAGGACGTGCCCGCCAGCGCCGCCGCCCCCAGCGGGGATTCGTTCATCCGCCGGCGCGCATCTTCGAGGCGCGACAGGTCGCGTGCGAACATCTCCGTATAGGCCAGCATGTGGTGGCCCCAGGTGACCGGCTGCGCGGTCTGCAGATGGGTGAACCCCGGCATGACCCAGTCCGCCCCGGCCTCGGCCTGCGCCACCAGCGCGCGCATCAGCCGGGGCAGGGCGTCGATGGCGGCGTCGCACTGGTCGCGGACCCACATGCGGAAATCGAGCGCCACCTGGTCGTTGCGCGAGCGCGCGGTATGCAGGCGGCCCGCGGCGGGGCCGATGAGCGCCGTCAGCCGGGCCTCCACGTTCATGTGAACGTCCTCCAGCGCGGTCGAGAACGCGAACGTCCCGGCCTCGATCTCTGACAAGACCGTGAGAAGCCCTTCCCGGATCGCCTCCGCATCCGTATCGCTGACAATACCCCGTGCTGCCAGCATCGCGGCATGGGCCCGGCTGCCCTCGATGTCCTGTCCGGCCATCCGACGGTCGAACCCGATCGAGGCGTTGATCGCTTCCATGATCGCGTCCGGGCCCTCCGCGAACCGGCCGCCCCACATCCTGTTCGACCCCGTGTCGGACTTCGCCATTCGGATACGCCTCATGCTGCGGAAACTTCGCCTTGCGCTATACGGCCTCGCCCTCGCCCTCGCCACCCCCGCGCTGGCCACCCCGGCGGGGGCTCTGGAGCCCGCGCTTCTGACCGGGGAGATGGCCGCTCTCGAGGTCGGCGAGCCCTATGTCCCCGCGATCACCGCCTTCACCGGGCCCGACGGCTCCCCGGGGGATCTGTCGGATTATGCCGGCAAGGTGGTTGTGCTGAATTTCTGGGCGACCTGGTGCGGGCCCTGCCGGGAGGAGATGCCGTCGCTGCAGGCCCTGCAGGACGAATTGGGCGGGGAGGACTTCGCCGTGGTGACGATGGCCTTCGGGCGCCACAACCCGGCCGCGATGCAGAAGTTCTGGGATGCCACGGGCGTGCGCGACCTGCCGCTCAACCTCGACGGGCGGAGCGAACTGGCGCGCGGCCTCGGCGTGCGCGGCCTGCCGCATACGCTTCTGCTCAACCGTGAGGGCAAGGTGGTCGCGCAGCTCGTCGGCGCGGCGGACTGGGCCGCGCCCGAGACGCTGGCGGTGCTGCGGGCCCTGATCGACGCATGACGCCCGCGGCGGCGCTTGCGCCGGCCGGGGTCACAATGTAGCGACCCGGCCGATCGGCCACGCAACATCGTTACCCGGAGATCTGCCATGAGCTTCCGCCCGCAGCCCGCCCCAGCCGCCCGCCCGAACCGTTGCCAGCTCTTCGGGCCGGGCTCCAACCCCAAGCTCTTCGCCAAGATGGCCGCCTCCGACGCCGACGTCGTGAACCTCGATCTGGAGGATTCCGTCGCGCCCTCGGACAAGGATGCCGCCCGCGCCAACGTCGTCGAGGCCATCGGCGCGGTCGACTGGGGCCGCAAGATCCTGTCGGTCCGCATCAACAGCCTCGACACGCCGTACTGGTACCGCGACGTCATCGACCTGCTGGAGCAGGCGGACGGCCGGCTCGACCAGATCATGATCCCGAAGGTGGGCTGCGCCGAGGACGTCTATGCCGTCGATGCGCTGGTCACCGCCGTCGAGGCGGCAAAGGGGCGCGGGAAGCGCATCGGCCTCGAGGTCATCATCGAGAGTGCTGCGGGCCTCTCCCATGTCGAAGCCATCGCCGCCGCGTCTCCCCGCCTGACGGCGATGTCGCTCGGCGCAGCCGATTTCGCGGCCTCGATGGGGATGCAGACGACCGGCATCGGCGGCACGCAGGACGACTATTACATGCTCCAGGACGGTGCGCGGCACTGGTCGGACCCCTGGCACTGGGCGCAGGCGGCCATCGTCGCGGCCTGCCGGACGCACGGCGTGCTGCCCGTCGACGGCCCCTTCGGCGATTTCTCGGACGACGAGGGGTTTCGCGCGCAGGCGCGGCGCTCGGCGGTCCTGGGGATGGTCGGCAAATGGGCGATCCATCCCCGGCAGATCGCGCTGGCCAACGAGGTCTTCACGCCATCCGGGGCCCGCGTGGCCGAGGCGCGCGAGATCCTCGCCGCGATGGAGACGGCCAAGGGGTCGGGGGCCGGGGCAACGGTCTACAAGGGCCGGCTCGTGGACATCGCCTCGATCAAGCAGGCCGAGGTGATCGTGCGGCAGGCCGAGATGATCGCCGCCGGCTCGGTGGGCTGAGCGCGTCGGTCGCGGCAACGGGACAACCCGGCGGCGCGCGACGCAACCGCCGCCTGCGCCCTGCGGTCGGAGCGCTGCGTTGGCCCTGTGGCGGAGGGCACCCGGGAAATCCCGTGGCGAGGGATCGACATCCTCCTGTCCGCCCCCCCTGTCCGCGCCCCGCCCCCGATGTTGCATCGCCCTGCGACGGCGGGCATATCGGGCCGAACCGACACGGAAAGACCGCGACCATGGCGCAATACCTCGATTTCGAAAAACCCCTCTCGGAAATCGAGGGCAAGGCCGAGGAGTTGCGGGCCATGGGACGCGCCGATCCTTCGGTGGATGTCGAGAAGGAGGCCAGCGGCCTCGACGCGAAGGCCCGCGACATGCTGGCCAATCTCTACAAGAACCTCGACCCCTGGCAGAAGGCCCAGGTGGCACGCCATGCCGAGCGGCCGCATTGCACCGATTACATCGCCGCGCTCTTCACCGACTGGACGCCGCTGGCCGGCGACCGCAACTTCGCCGACGATCTCGCGGTGATGGGTGGCCTCGCCCGGCTGGACGGGCGGCCGGTGATGGTGATCGGCCACGAGAAGGGCCACGACACCCGCACCCGGATCGAGCGGAACTTCGGGATGGCCCGCCCCGAAGGCTACCGCAAGGCGATCCGTCTGATGGAGATGGCAGACCGCTTCGGCCTGCCGGTCGTCACCCTGATCGACACGCCCGGGGCCTATCCCGGCAAGGGCGCGGAGGAGCGCGGCCAGTCCGAGGCCATTGCGCGCAGCACGCAGACTTGCCTGCGCCTGCGCGTACCGCTCGTCAGCGTCGTCATCGGCGAGGGCGGGTCGGGCGGCGCGGTGGCCTTCGCCACGGCCAGCGCCGTCGCCATGCTGGAGCATTCGATCTACTCGGTCATCTCGCCCGAGGGCTGCGCCTCGATCCTCTGGAAGGATGCCGAGAAGATGCGCGAGGCGGCCGAGGCGCTGCGTCTCACCGCGCAGGACCTGCTGAAACTCGGCGTCATCGACCGCGTGGTGACCGAGCCCATGGGCGGCGCGCACCGCGACCCGGCCGCCGCCATCGCATCGGTCGGCACGGCCCTGAACGAGATGCTGGCCGGATTCGACGGCAAGAAGCCGGAGACGATCCGCAAGGCGCGGCGGGAGAAGTTCCTGGCGATGGGATCGAAGGGCCTCGCCGCCTGAGCCGATCGTCCTCAGCGCCGGTAGACTCCCTCCGGCAGGTTCAGAGACGTTGCGAGATCGCGCAGCTGCACCATCGTCAGCGTGATCTGCACCGGCTCGCCATTGCGCGGGTCGAGTTGCGTCAGCGTCACGCATTCCTCGAAGGCGGCCACCACCACATCCTCCGCCGGGGGGATGCCGACCGCGCCCTCGTCGACGAGGGTGATGATCGTGGCGTCGAAACCGTGTTCGATGGAGAACATCAGTTAACCACCGCGGCAGGTTGACCGTTGCGGCATCGGTTTGGCGCTGACATTGGATATCTCCCCTCTATAGTCGAGGAGAGACTAGCGAACTTACAGGTGAAATCCATGCGCAGCCCACTCCTCGCTCTTCTCGCGGCAAGCTTCCTGTCCGGTTGCGTGACCGTCGCGCCGGAACCCGCACCAAGGCGCGTGCCCGTGCCCGTGACCTCTGTCCCCGCCGACAGCGGGCGCCTTGCGGGCAACACGGCCATCGCCAACTTCCGCACCGCCGTCTCGCGGGTCGAGCCGGTCGCCGAATCGATCTGCCGGCAGCGGTCGCGCGACGTGAATTGCGATTTCCTGATCCGGGTCGATCCCAATCGCAACGCGCCGCCCAACGCCTTCCAGTCGCTCGACCGGGCGGGGCGGCCCATCGTGACGTTCACGCAGGCGCTGATCGCGGATGCCCGCAACGTCGACGAGATCGCCTTCGTCGTCGGGCACGAGACCGCGCATCATATCGAGCAGCACATCGCCCGCCAGCAGCGCTCGGCGGCGACCGGCGCGCTGGTCGGCGGGCTGATCGCCAGCGTGGCGGGGGCCGACGGCGCGACGGTGAACGAGATCAGCCGGATCAGCGCGAGCGTGGGCGCGCGGCGCTTCTCCAAGGACAACGAGCTCGAGGCCGACGCCCTGGGCACGATCATCACCAGGTCGGCCGGCTACAACCCGCTGCGCGGGGCCGCCTTCTTCACGCGCATCCCCGATCCGGGCGACCGGTTCCTCGGGACGCATCCGCCCAATTCGGCGCGCCTCGACACCGTGCGGCGCACGTTGGCCGGTATCTGACGACGCCGCGCGCCGGCAGCAACGCCCGGGTCGGGGCGTCACGATCTGTGCATATACGATGCCGGCGGTGCGCACCCCTCCGCCCGCCGGACGGGCCAAACACGCTCCGAACCCTCTGCGCCGGACCACGCGTCTCTACACGCCGGGTCACGTTCGGGCGAGGGGCCGGGCGCGGCCGAAACCTTCCGCCGCATCCGCGCGTAGTTGTTGGCGATCCCCATCTTCCACGGAGTTTCCAATGTTCACCCGGCGCATCTTCCTCACCGGCGGCACGGCCGTCACGGCGCTTTCGCTCGGCTTTTCGGCCGCCGGCGCGGAGACCTTTCCGGTCGAGCTGTCCGAAGCGGAATGGCGCGCGAAGCTGACGCCCGACCAGTTTCTCGTCCTGCGCGAAAACGCGACGGAGGAGGCCTTCTCCAGCCCGCTGCACCTCGAGACCCGCGACGGAACCTACGCCTGCGCGGGATGCGGCCACGAGGTCTATGCCGCGGCCGACAAGTTCTTCAGCGACAGCGGCTGGCCCGCCTTCACCAAAGGCGTCGGGATCCTCACCGGTCCGGACGCGATCTACGGCAACCTGCTGACCGCGACGCATTGTGCCAATTGCGGTGGCCACCAGGGCCACATCTTCAATGACGGTCCGGAACCTCTGGGAGACCGGCATTGCATTAACGGCCTGTCGATGACGTTCACAGCTGCTTGAGGAAGGGCGGTCCGACGGAACGGGCGCCGGGGTGCGACGCGTTGGATCGGCGGGTGAGAGTAGGATGGAGGACGATGACATGCAGACACGACGCAATTTCCTTCTGGCCGGCGGTGCGGTCGTCCTCGCCGGTGGAGCTTGGGCCCTTTTGGGACGCGGGCCGGGCGGGGCCGCCGAAGGCACCTTCCCCCTGAGCCTCACCCCGGCGGAATGGCGCGACCGGCTGTCGCCCGAAGAGTTCGCCGTGCTGCGCGAGGCGGGAACCGAGCCCGCCTTCTCCAGCCCGCTCGACACGGAGAAACGCGACGGCATCTTCGCCTGCGCCGGTTGCGGCCAACAGGCCTATGACGCGGCGGCGAAGTTCGACAGCGGCACGGGCTGGCCCTCGTTCACCGCCGCGCTGGACGAAGCGGTTGGCACGCGGCCGGACCGGTCGCTGCTGCTCTTGCGGACCGAGGTGCATTGCGCGAACTGCGGCGGGCATCTGGGCCATATCTTCGACGACGGGCCGGAGCCGACGGGAAAGCGCCATTGCCTGAACGGAGTCGCGCTAGACTTCACCGCCGCCTGAGGCCGCTGCCGACCTGCAGAGCCGCGCACCGGCTGCTTTCGCCAGTGAAGAGCTTTACGGTGCCAAGCTCCCGCCGCAACCGGATCGCCTGATCCTACCTGGCGACGGATCCCCAAAGGTCGTATTCCGAGGCTTCGTCCACCTCAACCTCGATGATATCGCCGGGTGCCAGTCCGCTGAAACCCTCGTCGATGAAGAGATTGCCGTCGATCTCCGGCGCATCCGCCTTGGTTCGGCAGGTCGCGCCTTCGCCATCGACGGCATCGACGATCACCTCGATCCGCTTGCCGACCTTTGCTGCCAGTTTCGCGGCGGAAATTGCCTGCGCCTTCTCCATGAAGCGCGCGAACCGCTCCTCCTTCACCTCGTCCGGCACATGGTCGGGCAGCAGGTTGGAGCGCGCGCCCGCGACGTTCTCGTAGCGGAACGCCCCGACCCGGTCGAGCTGCGCCTCGTCCAGCCAGTCGAGCAGCGTCCCGAACTCCGCCTCGGTCTCCCCGGGATAGCCCACGATGAAGGTCGAGCGTAGCGTTATGTCGGGGCAGATGCCGCGCCATTCCGCGATCCGATCGAGCGTCCTCTCGGCCGCGGCGGGGCGCGCCATGCGGCGAAGGGTATCGGGATGGGCGTGCTGGAACGGCACGTCGAGATAGGGTAGGACCAGCCCGTCCGCCATGAGCGGGATCAGGTCGCGCACGAAGGGGTAGGGGTAGACGTAATGCAGCCGCACCCAGGCCCCGAGCGCGCCCAGATCGCGGGCGAGGTTCACGATATGCGCGCCGGCCGCGGCCCCCGTCGCGGCGCGGTCCTTCCAGTCG
>JBBQDX010000112.1:0-13118 GCA_038320125.1 Rhodobacterales bacterium
TCGGGGCCTGTAACTACGCTCGGAGGCTCAAGAGCCTACGCGGGCTCACGCCTTGCGAATTCATCGGCAAATGCTGGACCGAAGAGCCACAACGGTTCAGAATCGACCCAACCCACCACACTCCGGGACCGAACAGCTAGGGCGCGACGGCGACTTCGCAATCCCCTGCGCCTTCTGTCTCGCAGGTGGCGATGGCGGCCTGGCCGCCGGACCCCAGACCCCAGGCGCCGGTGGAGGGCGAGACGGCGAGCGCGGCGTCGGCCCCGGCCCGGCCGAAATTGCGACCCTCGACCGCCCCGGAGGCATCTTGGTTCAGGGTGAGGGCGCGGCCCTCCGCGTAGCCGCGGGGACGGATCTCGGCGACGATGCGGCAGGATGCGCCGCAGCCCGAGATGGCGGCGGCGCGGGCCGCCTCGATCGAATGGAAGTTGAAGGCCCCGCGCGTCGCCTGCGACTGCAGCCCCTGCGCAGGGTCCACGGCGAGCGCGCCGTAATACTTCATCTGCGCGATCTTCGGCAGCTCCCGCAGGGTCGCGATGTCGGCCTCGCTCAGGAACGGCTCCTGCACGATGGCGAGCTGCGCTCCGCGGGCCGAAAAGAGGAGGCGCTTGGCGGTCGCCTGGTCGGGCACCTGTTGCGCCGTGGCGGCTGCGCTCAGCGTCATGAGGGCAAGCAGCGTCGCGCGGATCATCGGGGCCTCGTCGGGGTTCGGGTCGTATCTCGCATCCCGGTCTAGCGCGCGTCGCGGCCTCTGGACACCCCCCGCGGAGCGGCGCAGGACTGCGGCAGAACCGGTTCCGGAGGCCCCATGCCCGATCCCATCGACGCCATCCTCGAACGCATCGACGCCGAACAGCCCCGTGCTCTCGAGCGCCTGATGGCCCTGCTGCGCATTCCCTCGATCTCGACGGATCCGGCGCATGCGGGCGATTGCGCGAAGGCGGCCGACTGGCTGGTGACCGAGTTGCGCCATCTCGGGTTCGACGCGTCGCGGCGCGAGACGCCGGGGCACCCGATGGTGGTGGCGCACGGCGGCGCGGGCGAGCGGCACGTGCTCTTCTACGGCCATTACGACGTGCAGCCGGTCGATCCGGTGGAGCTCTGGAGCCGCGATCCGTTCGATCCGGCGCTTGAGGAGACGTCGCGCGGGCCGGTCATAAGGGGGCGCGGCGCGTCGGACGACAAGGGGCAGCTGATGACATTCCTCGAGGCTTGCCGGGCCTGGAAGGCGGAGACGGGCGGGCTGCCCTGCCGGATCACCCTCCTGTTCGAGGGGGAGGAGGAATCCGGTTCGCCCTCGCTGGTGCCCTTCCTCGAGGCGAACCGCAAGGAGCTGACGGCGGAGATCGCGTTGATCTGCGACACCGGGCTCTACGACGACCGGGTGCCGGCCATCGTGACGACGCTCCGGGGTCTGCTGGGCGAGGAGATGACGGTGACGGGGCCGGACCGCGACCTGCATTCGGGGATGTACGGCGGCCCGGCGATGAACCCGGCGCGGGTGCTGACGCGCATTCTCGGCGGGTTGCACGACGAAGAGGGACGGGTGCAGGTGCCCGGGTTCTACGACGGGGTGAACGAGCCGGCGGCGCAGGTGCTGGGAGGATGGCGGAACCTCGGCTTCTCGGCGGAGGCGTTCCTTGGCGAGGTCGGGCTCGGCCAGCCGGCGGGGGAGGCGGGACGCTCGGGGCTGGAGATGCTCTGGTCGCGCCCGACGGCGGAGATCAACGGCATCTGGTCGGGCTATACCGGCCGCGGCTTCAAGACGGTTCTGCCGTCGGAGGCCCATGCCAAGGTAAGCTTCCGGCTGGTGGGCGGGCAGGACCCGGCGCGGCTGCGCGAGGCGTTCCGGAACTGGGTGACGGCGCAGATGCCGCCAGATTGCCGCGTCACCTTCGAGAGCCATGGTGCTGCGCCGGCGTCGGCGATGGCGGTGGACAGCCCGATCTTCGCGGCGGCGCAACTGGCGCTGAGCGAGGAATGGGGCGTGCCCGCGGCGTTCATCGGGGCCGGCGGGTCGATCCCCATCGCGGGATATTTCCAGACCGTGCTGGGCATGGAATCCCTGCTGGCGGGGTTCGCCAGGGACGACGATTCGATCCATTCACCCAACGAGAAATACGACGTGGAGAGCTTCCGGAAGGGCATGCGGAGCTGGGCGCGGATCCTCGGCAAGCTGGCGTCGGCGCCTCAGACGTCGGGATCTATGAGGCCGAGGCCGCGCAGGTAGATGCCGATTCCCGCCTCGAGCAGGTCTTCGGGCGGGAAGGGCGCGTTGCCGCCCGGATTGCCGCGCGCGAAGAGTTCGACAACGCCGTGCGACATCGCCCAGATATGCGCGGAGAACATCGAGGCGGGGGGGCGGCGACCCTTGGGGATGCGTTCCGAAAGCGCCTCGGCGGCCTTCTCGAGCACGCCGCGCGAGCGGGTCACGGCGCGCGACAGGTCGGGCGTGGCGTTGCGCGACAGACCGCTCTCGAACATCGCCATGTAGTGACCGGGATACTTGCGAGCGAAGGCGAGGTAGGCGCGGCCCGTCGCCTCGAACGCGGCGAGGGCGGAGGGCTGGCCGTCGCGGAAGGCGAACTCCATGAGGTCGGCGAAGATCGCGTGACCCTGCAGGGCGCATTCGATGATGAGGTCGTCGCGGCCCTGGAAATGGCGATAGACGGCCGCCGGGGTGACGCCGGCCAACTTGGCCGCCTCGGACAGGGTGAAGCCGGCCGGGCCCTTCTCGGTGATGAGCGAGAGGGCGGCGTCGACCAGCGCCTGCTTGAGGTTGCCGTGATGGTAGCCGCGTTTAGGCACCGTCGAGCCAGATGTCGGGTCCGCCGGCGATCCTGGGATCGATCCCGAGGATCCTGTCGTCGCGGCCCTTATAGGGGATCCGGCTCAGGATCGTACGGATCGCGTCGAGGCGGGCGCGGCGCTTGTCGTCGGATCGGATGATCGTCCAGGGAGCGGGGGTGGTGTGCGTGCGCGCGAAGGTCTCGCCGATGGCGCGGGTGTAGGCGTCCCATTTCGCCAGCCCCTGCACGTCGATGCTGCTGAGCTTCCAGTGCTTGAGGGGGTCGTCCTCGCGGGCGAGAAAGCGGCGGAGCTGCTCGGCCCGGCCGACGTTGAGCCATATCTTGACGAGGAGGATGCCGTCGTCGACCAGCATTTCCTCGAAGCGGGGCAGCTGCGTGAAGAAGCTCTCCCGCTGGGTCGGCGTGCAGAAGCCGAAGACGTGCTCGACGACGGCGCGGTTGTACCACGAGCGGTCGAAGAGGGTGATCTGTCCGGCGCCCGGCAGGTGCCGGACATAGCGCTGGAAATACCACTCGCCGGCCTCCTGTTCGGTCGGTTTCGACAGGGCGACGACATTGGCGATGCGGGGGTTCAGGTTCTGGCGGATGCGCTTGATGGTTCCGCCCTTGCCGGCGGCGTCGCGCCCCTCGAACACCACGACGACGCGCAGGCCGGCTTCGTGGACGCGGAACTGGCATTTGACGAGCTCGATCTGGAGGGCGTGCATCTGCTCCTCGTAGTCGTCCCTGTCCATCCAGTCGTCGTAGGGGAAAGCCTCCGTGAGGATGTCCTCCTTGTCCGCCCTCGCGATGGCCTCGCGGACCTCCCTGGGGGCGTCGTCCTCGAAGAACTTCGTGATGGCTGCGTCGAACGGCTTGGGCATGGGGCGCTCTCCTCTGGTCTCTGGCAGATAGGCGGCGCGGGAACGGGGGGCCAGCCCGATGCTGCATAATGCGTGCGGCGACGGGAGGCGTCAGGGGGCACGGGCGGCGGCGCGGTCGATGGCGGCGACGGCGGCATCGGGGTGCGAATGATGCGGCATGTGGCCCACGCCGGCGAGCATAACGAGGTTGGTGCCGGGCATCAGGGCCTTGAAAGGATAGGCATGCACCCGCGGCGGGACGATGGTGTCGGCGGTGCCGTGGATCCATTCGATGGGGAGGGCGAGCGTCGGGTAGCGGGCCTGCATCCGGGTGATGTGGCGTTTGAGGTCGTTCACCTGCCGGGCGTTGGCGCGCAGGCTGGCGCGCCGCAGGGTGAGTTGCGCGCCGACATGGGCGAGGTAGCCCTCGGGCATGGGGTCGGGCGCGAAGATGCGCTCGATGATCTGGCGCAGCCGTTCGTCGGGAACGAAGGCGCTGAGGATCGGCACGGCGAGCGTGCCGCCGAGCGCGGAGGCGTTGACGGCGTAGAGGGCCCCGAGGCCGCCCTTCCAGCGCATCGCGGCCGGCGAGAAGAGGGCGAGGGCGCCGGCCGGATGATCGAGCGCCCAGGCCAGCGCGACGGTGCCGCCGAAGCTGTGGCCGAGGACCAGCGGGGCCGTGTCGGAGAGTTGGGCGTAGGCGGCGGCGAGGAGGGCGGCCTGTTCGCCGGGGGTCTCCGCGCGGCTGCTGAAGGCATCGTCATAGACCGGATCGGTGCGACCCGTGTAGCCGAGGCCGGGACGATCGAAGGCGATGCAGCGGTAGCGGGCCGAGAGGCGGCCGACGAGATCATAGGTGAAGTCGCGGGAGTTGCCCGAGGCGCCGTGGATCATCACGAGGTCGGGGCCGGTGCCGCGGATCACGGCGTGGACCGGGATGCCGCCCACGTCGAGGATGCGGCCTTCGGGCGGAAAGACGGCCTCGGCTGCGGCCTCGCGCGCCTGCGCCCGTCGGTCGACGACGATTCCGCCGAAGGTGGCGGCGAGCGCTGTGCCGCACGAAAGCAGGAGGCCGCGGCGGGTCAGGGCCGGGTTCCGATCTCATTCAGGTCGAACGGCGTGGTCTGGTAGATCTGGTTGATCCAGTTGCCGTAAAGGAGATGCGCGTGGCTGCGCCAGCGGTTCAGCGGCTTTCGCGCGGGATCGTCGTCGGGGTAGTAGTGACCCGGGACGTTGATGGGCGTGCCGTTGGCGATGTCGCGTTCGTATTCGCGCTGCAGCGTGTCGCTGTCGTATTCAAAGTGGTTGAGGATGTGGATGGCGCGGTGCGCGGGGTCCTCGATCAGGCAGGGGCCATTCTGGCGCGACCCGAGGAGCACCCTCATGCTGGCGGTCTCGACGTCCTCGCGCCGCAGTTCCGTCCAGCGCGATGTGGGAATGACGCCGCCGTCGGAGAAGCCGCGCAGGTAGGGGGAGGCGGGATCCTCGTTGACGAAGGGAAAGCAGCCGAAGGCCTTGCGCGGCAGGTCGTGCTTCGGCACGCCGTGGAAGTGCCAGGCCATCGCCATGCCGCCCCAGCAGACCCCGAAGGTGTGATGCACGTTGGTCTGCGTCCAGTCCATGATCTCGCGCAGCTCGGGCCAGTAGCTGACCTCTTCGAACGGCAGGTGCTCGATGGGCGCGCCGGTGACGAGGAGGCCGTCGAACTTCTCCTCCTTCACGTCTTGGAAGGGGCGGTAGAAGGCCTCCATATGCGCGGGGGAGGTGTGGCGGGACTGGTGTTCGGTCATCCGCACGAGGGTCAGCTCGATCTGCAGCGGGGTGGCACCGATGAGGCGGGTGAACTGCGTCTCGGTGGTGATCTTCATCGGCATCAGGTTGAGCAGCGCGATGCGCAGCGGCCGGATGTCCTGCCGGTGGGCCTCGTCCTCGGACATGACCATGACTCCCTCGCCGTCGAGCACGTCGTAGGCGGGCAGGTCGCGGGGCAGGGTGATGGGCATGGGGGGTGTCTCGTCCGGGCAGGGCTGGGAGTTAGGCGGCGCGCCCGGCGTTGCCAAGGCCGGCCGCGACGAGGGCGATCACGTCGGCGACATCGCGCACCGTGGCCACGTCCACGGCCTGCACCTTGATGCCCCAGTGGCGCGCCATGGCGGCGTAGCGGGGGTGCCGGGCGGTGATGGCGTCGCGGTAAGTGGCGGTCGCGAAGGCATTCGGGTCGACGTCGTCGCCGCCGTGGGTGGCCCATTTGGCGTCGAGGTATTCGGGACGGTAGCACATCGGCTTCGGCGCCTCCGCGAAGCGGGCAACGAGGGTCTCGACGTGGTCCGGCGTGCCTTCGATCCAGACGGGAAGGGTGTGGGCGGCGAGGGTCGCCATCACCGGGTCGGCGGGATCCTCCGGGTCGACGACCTCGCAGATCGAGCCGCCGGTGTCGCAGACGAAGTTGGCGTAGCCGTAGATGTCGCGGGCGCGGTCGATGAAGAAGGGCGTGTCGAGGAGGGCGTTCACCTCGGCGCGGTGATGCAGCTCCTGCCGGCGGGCGTATTCGACGAAGGGCAGGCCGCCCTTCGCCGGGTCGCCGGGTTGGCCGAGGAAGGTGGAGAGGGGCGAAAGGTTGTGAAAGGTGATGTTGGAGCCGATGTAGATGCTGTCGGTACGCAGCAGCGCGGCCAGGAAGGGCTGCTTCATGGCGTGGCGCTTGAGGTTGTCGTTGATGTGCTCGCCCATGTAGGCGGTGCCGATGCGGTAGTCGATCGAGTAGTGGAACCAGTCGCCGCCCCCGCTCCCGTCGCCGCGCAGAATCCGCGACAGGTGGGTCTTGCCGAGGCCCGACATGCCGAAGAACGTCACACGCCGGTCTGTGGCGGCAGTCCAGTCGTGGGGGGTCTCGTAGATCATCTGCCGGGCGTAGCGGGGCGGTGGAGCGCGCGCAACAGGCGGCCGTCGAGGACGGCGAGGCCGAGGGCGAGGAGCGCGAAGCCGGCGTAGGTGCCCGGCGCGAGGATCTCGTCGCGCACCAGCGCTCCGAGGAGGATGGCGACGGGCGCGACCATCAGCGTGCAGAGCATGGTGTTGCCGCTGCCGGCCATGGCGAGGACGCGGAAGTAGAGCAGATAGGCGAAGGCGGTGGCGATGACCGCATAGTAGGCGATGGCGGCGATCGTGTCTTCCTGCCGCGGCAGGACGGGGCCGTCGAACGCAAGAGCGAGCGGGATCATCACGAGGCTGGAGCCGGTGAGCATTCCGGCGGCCTGCAGTTCCGGGGCGAGGCCCTTCAGCGCCGTCCGGGCCCAGACGCCGGCGAGGGCGTAGCTGATCGTGCCGGCGACGACCGCGAGTTGGGCGGCGGACCGCAGATCGAAACGGGACAGGTTCTCGAGGCCGAAGGCGATGGCGACACCGAGGAAGCCGAGGGCGACGCCGGCGGCGCGGCGGGCGGTGAGGCGCTCGTCGGCGAGCAGGAGCGCTGCGGCGAGGACGCCGAAGACGGCGGTGCCGGCGTTCAGGATCGAGGTGAGGCCGGTCTCGATGTGAAGCTGGCCCCAGGCCATCAGCGTGAACGGCAGGACGTTGTTGAGGAGGCCCATGACAAGGAGCGCGCCCCAGATGCGCGGGCTGCGCGGCAGCGGCTGGCGGCGGAGGGCGACCCAGGCCCAGAGGACGAGGGCGGCGACGCCGACCCGCAGGGCGACGGTCGTGAGGAACGGAACCTCGTCGAGGGCGACGCGGATCGACAGGAAGCTGCCGCCCCAGATGAGGGACAGGAGCGCCAGTTCGGCCCAGGCGCGGGAGGAGATGTCACGGCTGCCCATGGCGGATCAGTGCCCGCGGCCAAGGAGATTTGCCACCCGGAACCTGCGCGATGCGAAGACGCCCCGCCGATGAGGGCGGGGCGCGTCCGGGGTCATGCGGTGCGGGAGGGGGTCGTGCGGTGCGGGAGGGGGTCAGAAGGTATAGCCGATCTTGAGGCCGACGGTGACCGCGCTGTTGTCCTCGAAGAGGGCGCGCGCCATGTCGGGGGTGCCCGTCTCGGGGCGGGCGTCGCCCAACCTGGTGTAGCGGAGGCCGCCGGAAAGCTTCACCGCGTCGCTGATCTGGTAGGACGCGCCGAGGGCGATGGATTTCGCGCCGTTCGTGGGAGCGAGCGGCGAGACGAGGTCGTCCTCGCCCAGCCGGGAATATCCCACCGCGATCGAACCCGCGAAGGCGTCGGTGAACTGGCGGCCGACGCCGATCTCGAGGTCGAGCGCATCCTCGATGTCCGTGAGGCTGCTGCCCTGGGCCGTCGGCTCCACGGAGGCGTCGAAGAAGGTGGGCGCGACGATCGTGTCGGAGTAGCGGGCGTAGCGGATCGATCCGAAGACCAGCGTGCCGGCGGCGATGCCGGACTGGACGTCGAGGTTGAGGCTCTCTGGAGCGACGACGCGGGTGTCGCCGGAGGCGGGGATCGCGCCGCCGGTGAGCAGGGCCACCGGGATGCCGTTGACCGTTTCCGTCGTCGGCAGGTCGTGGCGGATCTCGGAGGAATAGGTGAGGGCGACGCGAAGCGCGATCTCGGGCCGCTCGTAGGCCGCGCCGAGGATGTAGCCGAAGGCGCCGTCGCTGTCGAACTCGCCGTGGTAGCCGTTGAGGCCGCCGTAGGCGAGACCGCCGAGAGTGACGTCGGCCGAGATCTCCTGGTAGCGGATGCCGCCGTGGGCGCTGAACCCGTTGCCGAATTCGTAGCGGGCGAGGGTGGTGATCGCAAAGCTCTCGACGATGGCCTCGGTTCCCCCGAGGACGCTGCCGTCGGACAGGGTGCCGCCCGGCCCGGGGACGACGAAGTCGCTGGTGGGGTAGGCGATGTCGGAGCCATAGGGCTCGTCGACGATGATCGCGAAGGAGATGGCGTCGTTGAACTGCGCCTTGATCGCGGCGCCGGCCGCGATGAACTCGTCGGCGGCGTTGCCGATGGAATTGCCGCCGGTCGGGTTGAAGGGCGACAGCGTCGTGTCGGTGCCGTCGACGGAGGGGTTCACGTACCCGAAGCTGAGCTCGGCGTAGTTTCCGGGCTCGAAGAGCGCCGCGATCTTCTGGCCGGAGCGGTCGAGGCCGCCGGCCGCCGCCGTGGAGGTGCCGATGATGGTGGTGACGACAGCGAGTGTGAAACGGTTCATGTGATCCTCATCCCTTGGGTAGCACTCGGGCGACGGTGCCGGTTGCCGCCTCGGGACTCTCAGGTCCCTTGTCGGCGGTCATTATTAATAAAGCGTTGAGGGTGGGGTGCGGGCCGGTCAAATCGGACCCTACGTCAGGGCGTTCCGAGGGTCTTTTTTGCCGGCAACGGTGGTATCCGCGCAACATTCGGGCCGTCGCTCTGCGGATGGCGCGCCAGCCGGATGTTGGCCCAGGCTGCGCCGAAGACGACGAGGCCCCCCGCCAGCACGATCGGATCGAGCGGTTCGGCGTAGAAGAGCGCGCCGATAGCAGCCGCCAGCGGCAGGCGACCGAAGTCGATGGGCATGATCGTGGAGGCGGGGGCAAGGCGCAGGGCGTTGGTCAGGCACCAGTGCGCGCAGAGGCCCGCGAAACCGATCAGCACGAGCCAGGGGGCGGTGTCGGCGGTGGGCAGGGCGATGTCGCCGTCGATGCCCGCGCAGATCACGCCGAAGAGGAGCTGCAGGGACGTCAGCCAGAAGAGGATGCCGGTCACCGTCTCGTCGCGGGTGAGCTTGCGCGTGAGCAGGTTGGTGAGCGCGAAGGCGAAGGCGGCGATGGCGACCCAGACCAGACCGGGCGACGCGGTTCCCGAGAAGGGCTGGGCGATCAGCAGGACGCCGGCGAAGCCGATGCAGGCGACGCCGATCTGCACGCGGCGGACGGTTTCGCCGAGGATGAGCGGGGCGAGGACCAGCACCCAGAGCGGGGCCGTGAACTCGACGGCGAACACCTGTGCCAGCGGTGCCATGGAGATGGCGAGGAACCAGAGGTTCTGGCCGGAGAAGTGGGCCACGTTGCGCAGCAGGTGGCGGCCCAGGTTCGCGGTCTTCACCTCGCGCAGGTGCCCGGTGAGCAGGCCGATGGTAACTACGACGACGACGCCCGTGAGGGAGCGGTACAGCATGATCTCGAAGGTATCGAGGCTGATCAGGACGGCCCGTCCGGCGACGGCCATGGAGACGAAGGACAGGATGCTGCCAAGCATCCAGAGGACGGCGCGAAGTGTATCGGACATGGGCAGCCCTCGGGAGATGCGGGCGTCGATCAGCTTTCCGGTGCCTGATATACGCCCTGCGCCTTGAGCGCGTCGATGACTTCCTTCGGCATGTAGCTCTCGTCATGGCGAGCAAGGATTTCAGTGGCATGGAAGGTGTTGTTCAGGTAACTACCGGTGCCGACCATGCCTTCGCCCTCGCCGAAGAGATCCGGCAGGACGCCGACGTAAATGACCGGGACGGAGGCGCCGAAATCGGTGACGCGGAAGGTGATCGCGGTGCCCTCGCCGCGCACGAGGCTGCCTTCCTCGACGATGCCGCCGATGCGGAAGACCTCGGTCTCGGGCGGCGGCGCTTCGGCAACCTGGGTCGGGGTGCGAAAGAAGTTGATGCCGTCGCGGAAGCCATAGCCGACGAGCGCGGCGGACCCGGCCAGAGCCACGGCGGCGATGGCGAGGATCTGGATCCGGCGGGTCTTCTTGAGCGAGCGCATCGGGGGCCTTTCAGGCTGCGGTGAAGGCGAGCGGGCGGCGCAGGAACTGCGTCGCGCGGGTGGAGACCCGGTCCGGATCGCCGGTGGTGAGCATCCGTGCGGCACCGCCGGCGGCCATCGCGGGCCTGCGGGACAGGTAGTCCGCCAGACTGTCGGCGACAATGTCTGCCTGGCTGAAGACGGTCACGCCTTCGCCGAGCGCGCGCCGGAAGGCGGCCTGGACGAGGGGGTAATGGGTGCAGCCGAGGACGGCCGCATCGGGGGCGGGCATCTTCCGCAGGAGAGCGTCGACATGGCTGCGCACCAGCGCCTCCGCCAGGATCATGTCGCCGTCCTCGATGGCATCGACGACGCCGCCGCAGGCCTGTGCCTCGACGTCGACGCCGACGGCGCGAAAGGCCAGCTCGCGCTGGAAAGCCCGGGAGGCGACGGTGGCGGGGGTGGCGAAGAGGGCGACCTGGCTGACGGCGACCTGCCGCGGTGGCGAGTTGTCGCCCCAGGTCCGCTCGGTCAGCGCCTCGATCATCGGCACGAAGACCCCGAGGACGCGCTTGCCCGGCGGCACGCCCGCCTCCTGCATCCGGCGCAGGGCCGCGGCCGACGCGGTGTTGCAGGCGAGGACGACGAGGTCGCACCCGTCCTCCCACATCGCGTTGACGGCGGTGCGGGTCAGGCCGTGGATGTCGTCGGCGGTGCGCACGCCGTAGGGCGCGTTGGCGTTGTCGCCGTAGTAGGTGATGGCGAGGTCGGGCAGGCGGCGGGTGACCGCGTCCCAGATGGTGAGCCCGCCCAGGCCGCTGTCGAAGATGCCGACGCTCATGCGGCCGGTGCCGGCACTGCGTTCCGGTCGGACCCGGCACCTATAGCTTTCGGTGGAAACCCTCGGGGCCGCCGAGGCCACGGGGCGTCGCCATGGATCGGCGCGATCCGTCGGGGCCGGACTTCGCGGCGATCGGCGGCGAGACTCTGCCCGATACGGCCGGGGCCTTCGGGGCCGGGAGGGCGGGCGATGCTGCATGTCATGGCGCGGATGCTAGCATTCGGGGTCGTCCGGGCACCATTGCAATCGCCGGCCGTCGCCACCGTTGTCGCCAAAAAACAGGAAGGCGCCCGGGGGGCGCCTTCGGCCGGCCGATCCGCGATGGATCAGGAATTGGCCTTGATGAACGTCACGGCGTCGCCAAAGGTCTGGATCGACTCGGCCGCGTCGTCGGGGATCTCGATCCCGAACTCCTCCTCGAAAGCCATCACCAGCTCGACCGTGTCGAGGGAGTCGGCGCCGAGATCGTCGATGAACGACGCGTTCTCGGTGACCTTGTCCTCCTCGACGCCCAGGTGTTCGACGACTTTCTTGCGGACGCGGTCCTCAATGTCGCTCATGTGTCTACCTCATCTCGATGCCCCTCGCAGGGCGTATCTGCATGACCTTGACCCCATGCCGGGCCGCCCGTCAAGATCGGGCACCGGGGGGCCCCCGGACGTGTGCGCCCCCTTTAGCATGGGGGCGCGGGATGGCAAATCGTTTGTCGGCAAGCGGCTTAGAGCATCGCCATGCCGCCATTCACATGCAGCGTTGCGCCGGTCACATAGGCCGCTTCCGGACTGCACAGGAACGCCACGGCGGCGGCGACCTCGCCCGGCGTGCCCATGCGGCCTGCGGGGATCTGGGCGTCGATCTTCGCCTTCTGGTCGTCGGTCAGCTTGTCGGTCATCGCCGTGGCGATGAAGCCGGGGGCCACGGTATTGACTGTGATGTTGCGCGAGGCGACCTCGGAGGCCAGCGACTTGGCCATGCCGACCATGCCGGCCTTGGAGGCGGCGTAGTTGCCTTGCCCTGCGTTGCCGGTCGCCCCGACGATGGAGCCCACGTTGACGATGCGGCCCCAGCGCGCCTTCATCATGCCGCGCAGGACGCCCTTGGAGAGGCGGAACGCGGAGGTGAGGTTGATGTTCAGGACGTCGGACCATTCCTCCTCGGACATCCGCATGAAGAGGTTGTCGCGGGTGATGCCGGCGTTGTTGACGAGGATGTCGACGGCTCCCATCGCTTCCGCCGCCCGCTTCGGAAGGGCGTTGACCGCCTCCGCCTTCGACAGGTCGCAGGGCAGGACGTGCGCACGGTCGCCGAGCTCCGCGGCCAGCGACTCGAGCGGTTCGGTGCGGGTGCCGGAGAGGCCGACGGTCGCGCCCTGCGTGTGAAGCGTGCGCGCCACCTGCGCGCCGATGCCGCCGGAGGCCCCGGTGACGAGCGCGCATTTTCCCGTCAGGTCAAACATTTGCGGAGCTTTCCTCAAGTGATTTGATCGCCCCGGTCACATCCTCGGGCGTCCCGATCTGTCGGGTGGCGATATCCTTGTCGACGCGGCGGATCATGCCCGAAAGGGCCTTGCCAGCGCCGATCTCCCAGATTTCGGTCACCCCGTCGGCAGCCATCCGCAGCACGCTTTCGCGCCAGCGGACGGAGCCGGTCACCTGATCGACGAGCAGGGCGCGGATCGCGGTGGCGGATGCCGTTGGCGTCGCGGTCACGTTGGCGATGAGGGGGACGACGGGATCGCGCAGGGCAACCTCATCCAGCGCGCCGGCCATCACGCGGGCGGCGGGGGCCATGAGGTCGCAGTGGAACGGAGCGGAAACCGGCAGGAGCATGGCGCGTCTGGCACCGCGCGCCTTCGCGATTTCGAGGGCGCGTTCGACGGCCTCGCGGTGGCCGGAGACGACAACCTGCCCGGGGTCGTTGTCGTTGGCAGCCTGGCAGGTCTGGCCCTGCGCGGCT
>JBBQDX010000113.1:0-13104 GCA_038320125.1 Rhodobacterales bacterium
GCCCGAGGGCTTCTGCGCGAAGCGCGTCAGGCTCTCCAGCATCCAGTCCGTGCCCGGCAACGCCTCGACCGCCAGCACCTGCCCGCCGGCGACGACGCATCCCTGCCCGACGTCGAGCGGCGCCAGCGCCGCGTGCACGGCACGGGCCCGCGCGATGTCGGCGCGGTCGCGGTCGGTGGGTACGCCGATCGCGGGCACTCGCAGCAGCGACGGGGCAAGGTCGTGAGCGCCGACGACCTCGATCCCGGCCTCCTCGAACACCGCGATCACCGCCCGCAGCGCCCCGTCGTCGCCAGCCTGCAGGGCCTCGAGGATGCGGGGAACCAGCGGCATCGTCGCGGCATCGATTGCCGAGGGGTCGAGGCGGGGGCGCGCGATGGCCCCGGCAAAACACACCCGCAGGACGCCCCTGTCCTTCAGGAGGCCGACGAGGCTGCCCAGCCGCTCCACCCGGAACGGCTCCGAGACCAGCCCCTCCGGCGCGAAGCCCTCCAGATGCCAGATCCGGACGCCACCCTCGGGCAGGGCGCGCACGAGCGCCGCCGGAAGCGCCCCCTGCCCCGCGATCAATGCGATTCCCGTCACTTGGGGACCAGGAAGCTGCGATCCGACGCGCCGGTGATGAAGGCGACCATCCGCTGCACGTAGGCGCTCTCGCTCTCCTCGCCGATCCGCCGCGCCCGCTCGAGGAACGTGCCCTCGCCCTGCTTGAGCGTCAGCAGCGCCGCCCGCAGCGCCTGGATGTCGTCGCGCCCGACGCCGCGCCGCTTCAGCCCGACGAGGTTCAGCCCGTCCAGCTCCGCCCGCGGTCCCTGCACGAGGCCGTAGGGCACGACGTCGTTGGTCACCATGCTGAGCGCGCCGATGATGGCCCCCTGCCCGACGCGGACCCACTGGTGGATACCCGACAGGCCGCCGACGATCACGTCGTCCTCGATCACGCAATGCCCCGCGATGGCCGACTGGTTCACGACGATGACCCGATCCCCGATGCGGCAGTCATGCGCGACGTGGCAGCCCGCCATGAAGAGCCCGTCGTCGCCCACCCGCGTCTCGCCGCCGCCCTGCCGCGTGCCGGTGTTCATCGTCACATGCTCGCGGATCCGGTTGCGCGCGCCGATGACGAGCCGCGTGCGTTCGCCCGAAAACTTCAGGTCCTGCGGCACCTCGCCGATGGAGGCGAAGGGAAAGATAACCGTACCCTCGCCCACCTGCGTCCAGCCGGTCACGACGACATGGCTGCGCACGTCGACGCCCGCCGCCAGCGTCACCTCCGGCCCGATCAGGGAAAAGGCACCGACCGAGGCACCCGCGCCGATCACCGCCCCCGCCTCGATGACCGCGGAGGGGTGGACGCGGGCGGTGGGGTCGATGGCAGTCCCCTGGGTCACGCGGGCGCCTCCCGCTTCGGCAGGTCCATCATCGCCGTGAAATCGGCCTCCGCCGCGAGCTCGCCCTCGACCGTCGCGGTGCCGTGGAACCGCCAGACCTTCGCGCCGGCCTTGCCGCGCGTCACCTCGATGGACAGCTCCAGCACGTCGCCCGGCACCACCTTGCGGCGGAACTTGGCCCCCTCGATCGACATGAAGTAGACGAGGAACCCGCTGTCGGCGAGGTCGTTGGACACGCCCACCAGCACTGCCGCCGTCTGCGCCATCGCCTCGATGATGGTGACGCCGGGCATGATTGGGGCGCCCGGGAAATGGCCCTGGAAATGCGGCTCGTTGAAGGTGACGTTCTTGATGCCGGTGGCGGAGGTATTGGCGACGATGTCGCGCACCCTGTCGACGAACAGGAAGGGATAGCGGTGCGGAATGATCCGCTGGATGAGATGAATGTCGGCTTCGGTGGTCATGCGGCCCTCTCCCTTGATGGCTTCGGGCATAGCGCGCGGCGTGACCGGGGGGCAAGCGGGGCTCCCGACACCGTCGTCACCACGGGCGGCTCACGGCTCCTGCTCCGGCTGCGGTTCCGGCTCCGGTTCCGGCTCCGGCTCCGGCTCCGGCTCCGGGGCGACCTGCTGTCCGGGGCGCCGTTGCGGCGGCACCTGGCCCAGGCCGACGCCCTCGCCCAGCTCCGCGTCGATCCGCTCGCGGGCGAGCACCGTGATGTCCACCTGATCGGCCGAGGCGATCACCATCCGCCGGTCGAGGATGACGAGGGCGCCGGTCTCGCGCGCCAGCGTCACGAGGATCGGGTTCGCCGCCTCGAAGAACAGCGTCTGCGCCCGCTCGCCCTGCTGCGCTATGGCGCGGGTCTTGGCGTCCTGGGCGCGCCGGATGCTGCCGACGCGGGCGTCGAAATCCGCCGCGATCTGCCGGAAATCCTCGCGGTCCATCTCGGCACGCATCTCGGTGAGGGCCCTCTCCTCGGCCTCGAGCTCGGCTTCGATCCGGCGGTTCTCGGCCACGAGGTCACTCGAGGCGGCATCGAGGTCGCGGACCGCGCGCTGTCCGAAGAGGCTCTGCGCGAAGAGCGCGTCCCGGTCGAGGACGACCACCGAGGACTGCGGCACGCCGGCCGGCGGCGGCTCCACCTGCTGCGCGCCGGCGGGCTGGCCTGCGAGCAGAACGGCGAGAAAGACCGCCGCGGCGCGCATCAGAAGCGCGTCTGGATCGTCAGGTCGAAGTTCTGCTCGCGGTCGTAGCTGCGCTTGTTGACGGCGCGGGTGAAGTTGAACCGCAGCGGTCCGATCGCCGTGTCCCAGAGCAGGCCGACGCCGACGGCCGAGTTGAGGAAGAACGCGTCGTCCACCGGGATTGCGCCCGAGGTCGTGTCGTCGAGGCCCCAGACCGAGCCCACGTCGAGGAAGGTCGCGGCGCTCAGGCCGTATTCGTCGGGCACGAAACCGAGCGGGAACTGCGCCTCGAAGCGGGCGGCGACGAACTGGTTGCCGCCCAGCGAGTCGTCCGAAAAATTGAGGTCGCGCGGCCCGATGCCGCCCGACTCGAAGCCCCGGATCACCGATTGGCTGTTGAAGAAGCGATTCGACTGGCGCGACGGCTTGTCCCCCAGCGAGTTCACGATCCCGCCCTCGAGCGTCGCGTTCAGGACGACCTCGTCGTTGCGGACGGTGCGCTGCGCCGTCGCGAGGAACGTCGACTTCACGAATTGCTCGTCGCCGCCGACGCCCGCGAACTCCTGCCCGAAACGCAGCCGATAGCCGCGTGTCGGGTCGAGGCCGCGCGCGATGGTGCTGTAGTTCCAGTTGTATCCGACCGAGGAGGTGATGGACTCGCCCTCGTCGGCCAGCAGGATCGGAGAGAGGACGGTGCCGGACCGCGATGTCAGCTTGTCGGCGCCAAACGAATAAAAGAGGCCGAACCGGGTGTATTCGCCCGCCGGGAAGTCGAGCCCGATACGAAAGCCGGCGGACCTCGTGTCGAAGGTCAGGCTGTCCTGCGAGCTTTCCGAGTAGTTTACCCCCAAGGACAGGGCGAGGTCGCGGCTCAGGAAATAGGGCTCGACGAAGGTGAGGCCCGAGGAGCTATTCTCCGAGCCGGTATCGATCGTGAAGTCGAGGATCTGGCCGCGCCCGAGGAAGTTGGTCTCCGCGAAGCTGAACGAGACGCCGACGCCGTTCTGGACCGAATAGTTCGCCCCGAAGCCGAGCGAGCCGGTCGGCTGCTCCTCCACGTCCACGTCGACGATGACTTGCTCGGCCGTGGTGCCGTCGCGCGCCGTGACATCCGCCTGGCTGAAGTAGCCGAGCGCCCGGATCCGCTCGGCGGCGGCACGGATCTCCCGCGGGTTGAAAGGATCGCCCTCGACCGTATCGAACTCGCGCCGGATGACGCGGTCGAGCGTGGTGCTGTTCCCCTCGATGTCGATGCGCTCGACGAACTGCCGCTCGCCCCGCTCGACGACGAAATTGACGTCGAGCGACAGGTTGGCGGCGTTGCGTTGCACCTGGGGCACGACCCGGACGAAGGTCAGGCCCTGACGCGTCGCCAGAAGCTCGAGCCGCTGGATCACCCGCTCGATGGACTGCGGGTTAAAGATGTCGCCGCGGCCCACGTTGATCTCGGACTGGTATTCCGCGACGTCGATCTCCGGCAGGCTGGAGACGGCGGCGACGCGGCCGAAGCGGAACTGCTGCCCCTCCTGAAGGCGGAACGTCAGGAAATAGGCGTCCCGGCTGGTGGCGAGCTCGGGGGTCACCGACTGGATCTGGATATCGGCGTAACCGCGCGACAGGTAGAAGTCGCGCAGAAGCTGCGTGTCGACCGCGACGCGGTCCGCGATGAAGGTGTCCGAGCCGATCAGCGTTCGGAAGAGGCCGGCCTGCGACGTTTCGAGCACGCGGCGAAGCCGGCGGTCGGAAAAGGCGCGGTTGCCGACGAAGCTCAGCCGTTCGACCTCGGAGACCCGGCCCTCGGAAACCTCGAAGACCAGATCGACGCGGTTGTCGCTGCGGCGGATCATCTTCGGCTGCACCGTGGCCGAAATCCGGCCGGCCTGCGCATAGGCCCCGGTGATCGCGGCGGCGTCGCGTTCGGCCTGCGCGGGCGAATAGACGCGGCGGGCCTGGCTGCCGACGAGGGTCAGGAGGCTGTCGTCGTCGAGCCGCCGGTTGCCCTCGATGGAGATGCGGTTGATCGTCGGGAACTCGTTGACGACGATGACGAGGCGCGCGCCGTCCGGCACGATCTCCACCGTCTCGAAGAGGCCGGAGGACTGAAGCCGCTGGAACCCGTCGTTGAGCTCGCCCGCGCTGATCGGCTGGTTCGCGGTCACGCCGAGATTGCTCAGGATGGAGGCGGTGTCGATCCGCGTATTGCCCTGCACCTCGAAGGACGAGAAGGTGTAGGTCTGGGCCTGCGCCGCCGGAGCCATGAGCAGCACGCCGAGCGTCGCGAGGGATGCCGGCCGCAGGTCGCAAAGGCCCGAGAGCAAAAGGGCCATGGCCCCACGCCCGGCCCGCCCGCAGGCCTTGCCGCTTTCGTCCATATCCATCTGCCCCACCTGTCGTGTTCTTGTCCACGGTCAGTAGCGAAGGGGGCAAACCATGTCAAAGCGGGAGGGTGCCGATGGCGGGGCCGAACGTGCCATATTTGCCAGTCGGCTCAGAGCGACTGAACCCAGGTCGCCAGCGTCATCGCGCCGCCGATCGCGGCAGCGGCGAGGACGCGGTCGATGTTGAGGCCAAGGAAGATGGACAGGCCGCGGTATCCGTCGTGCATGTGGCGCATCGGGATGATCCTCCATTCAGATCGTGCCCCCCGGCATGCCGCGCGAATGGGGCGGCAATAGGGCACCCGCTGGGCGATTTAGGAGCGGTCCGGGCGCCGTCGCGCGCAGAGAGTTGGCAGAGAGCAGGTCGTGAGCCGGCCGTCAGCAGGTCACGTCGTTGAAGAGTGCGAAGAGCATCAAGGCCGCCATCAGCGCCACCCCGACGGTCATCAGGATGCGGACCGCGCCGTCGGAGGGCGGCTTGCCGCGCACCGCCTCGTAGGCGTGGAACACGAGATGGCCGCCGTCGAGCACCGGGATGGGAAAGAGGTTCAGCATCCCCACGGCCGCCGACAGCAGCGCGATGAAGAGGATGAAGGTCCCGATCCCCTGGCTGGCCGCGGCCCCCGAGGTCTCCGCGATGCCGATCGGTCCCGAGAGGTTGCAGGTGCTGATCTGCCCGGTGACGATGTGGCCGAGCGCCGAGAGCGACGCGGCAATGATCGACCAGGTCCGCTCGACCCCGAACGACAGCGACTCGAAGATCCCCGCGCGCTCCGTCTGCGGCTCGAAGAAGAGCGCGCCGGTGATGCCGATGAGCCAGCGCGTCTCGAACCCGCCCTCGGGCAGCGGGAGGTCCTGCCGCCGGGGGGTCAGGGTGAACTCCAGCGTCTCGTCCGCGGGCTCGGCCTGCCGCCAGACTGTCAGACCCACCGGCGCGCCGTCGCCGGCCTTCACCGCCGCCTGAAGGTCCTGGAAGGAGTGGATCGGTTCGCCGTCGATGGCGGTCACGACGTCGCCCCGGCGGATGCCGATGTCGTAGGCGGCGGAGCGCGGCTGCACCGCCTCGACGCGCGCGGGCATCGGATTGGACGCCTCGACCGTCAGGGTCTCGCCGTCGCGCAGGATCTCGTAGGGCAGAAGAGGCGCCTGCGGCAGCGCGGCGGCGGCTTCCACCAGCGCGGACATGCTCTCGACCGGCGTGCCGCCGATGCCGAGGATCTCGTCGCCCGGCCGCAGCGTCACGACCTCGGCGGGCAGCGGCAGCAGCGCGCCGACGGTCGGCGTCTCGGCCACCCTGCCCGCCACGAGGAGGAAGCCCGCGAAGATCAGGATCGACAGGATGAAGTTGAAGACCGGGCCGGCCAGCACCGTGGCCGCCCGCCGCCACAGCGCCGCGCCCGTCATCGTCTGCCGCCGCTCGGCTTCCGTCATCGACAGGGTCGTGTCGTCGGCGCCGACCGAGGAGGCGTCGGCGTCGCCGCGGAACTTGACGTAGCCGCCCAGGGGCAGTGCCGCAAGCTGCCAGCGGGTGCCGTGGCGGTCCATCCGCGACCAGATGATCGGGCCGAAGCCGACCGAGAACACGTCCGCCTTGATGCCGCACCAGCGGCCGACGATGTAATGCCCGTATTCGTGGATCGCCACGATGATCGACAGCGCGACGACGAATGCCAGGATGGTCCAGGCGAAGCCGCCGAACTGCGGGAGGAGCGTGTCGATCATGTCGGTCCTTTTGGTCTTGCGGCGGGACCGCGGGCACATCTTGCGGCCGTGGCTGCGGGCTTATCAGGCGGCGCGCCCCCGGGCCGCGATGGCACGCGCCGCGTCGCGCGCCCGCCGGTCGATCCTCTGCACCATATCGAGGGTCACGGTGGCGGCTTCAAGGCATCCTTCGGCCTCCATCCGGTCCAGCACCGCCTCGACGAGCGGGGCCATGCCGGTGAACGGCAGTCCGCGCGCGAGAAACAGGTCGAGCGCCACTTCCTTGGCCGCGTTGAATGCCGCTCCCGACAGCCCGCGCCGCTCCATCACCCGCCGCGCCAGCGCCAGCGCCGGATAGCGGGCGGCATCGGGGGCGGAAAAGTCGAGCTGGCCCGCGGCGGCGAGGTCCAGCCGCGCCACCGGCAGGTCGCGCCGCGCCGGCCAGTTCAGCGCATAGCCGATCGCATGGCGCATGTCGGGCGCGCCCAGATGCGCCATCGAGGCACCGTCGACGAACTGCACCAGCGCGTGGACAAGGCTCTGCGGATGGATGATCGTGTCGATCTTCCCGGGCGGCAGGCCGAAGAACTCCCGCGTCTCGATCAGCTCCAACGCCTTGTTGTACATCGACGCGGAATCGATGGTGATCCGCTGGCCCATGTCCCAGTTCGGATGTCTCCCCGCATCTTCCGGGGTCGCATGCTGCAACCGCTCGAGGGGCCAGTCGCGCAGGCCGCCGCCCGAACCGGTGATGACGACCTTCTCGACGCTGGCGATATCCTCGCCCGCGAGCGCCTGAAAGACGGCGGAATGCTCGCTGTCGACCGGCAGAATGGTGGCGCCGTGACGCGCCGCCTCGGCCATCAGGAGCGGCCCGGCGCAGACCAGGCTCTCCTTGTTGGCCAGCGCGAGCGTCGTGCCGTGGCGCAGGCTGCGCAGGCCGGGGACGAGGCCCGCCGCGCCGACGATCGCCGACATGATCCAGTCCGCCGGCCGGTCCGCCGCCTCCTCCAGCGCGGCCTGCCCCGCGGCCGCCGCGACGCCGCTGCCGGCCAGCGCGTCGCGCAGCGCGGCCAGCTCGTCGTCGAAGGCCGTCACCGCGACCTCTGCCCGCAGGCGGATCGCGTCGCGGGCCAGCCGCGCGACGTTGCGGCCGCCGGTCAGCGCCACGACCTCGAAGTCGCCGCGCCCCAGCAGGTCGAGCGTGCTCTGCCCGACGGAGCCGGTGGCGCCGAACACGCTGACGCGCCGCCGCTGGCCCTGCCCCGCCCGCGTCATCCGACCCCCGGCACGGGCGGAAACTCCGACAGCGACTCGATCACCAGCAGCATCAGCGCGGCACCCAGCATCGCGTCGAAGCGGTCGAAGAGGCCGCCGTGACCGGGCAGGAGGTTCGAGCTGTCCTTGACGCCCGCGAGCCGCTTGACGGCGCTTTCGGCTACGTCGCCCATCTGCGCCATCATCGCGAGGGAGATGGAGATGCCGATCGTCTCCCAGCCGGCATCCTGCCAGACTGACCAGACGAACCCCACGAGGCCCGCGCCGAGCCAGCCCGCGATGGTGCCCGACCACGTTTTCTTGGGGCTCACGCGCGGCCAGAACTTCGGCCCGCCGAGGATGCGCCCCGCAAAGTAGCCGCAGACGTCCGAGGCCACGACGACGAAGATGAGCCAGAACATCCAGACAAGACCGAAATGCGCCAGATGCTGCGTCAGGCTGAGACCCGCGAGCATGATCGCGGCCGTGAAGCCCACGACGACGCGGCGGTTCCGGCGGATGAAGGCGACGGCGACCATCGGCACCAGCATCAGGAGCGGCAGGCCGAAGCCGATGGGGATGACGTTCGCCGTCATCAGGCCCGCCGCCCCCACCATCGCCATCAGGCGCGCGCGCTTCGGCCCGCAGCGCAGCATGGTCGCAAGCTCCCAGAGCATGATGCCAACGCAGACCGAGATTAGCGCGGTGAACCAGAGGCCGCCGAGCCAGAGCACGCCGCCGCCCAGTACTGCCAGGACCAGGGCGGTCACGAGCCGCGGGGTCAGGTCCTGAAAGCGGCCGAAGACATGCGGCTCGATCGGCGGGTCGAGCGTGAAGTCGAAGAGCGGCGGCTCCTCCTCGGGCACGTCCGGACGCTTGGACCCCGTCTTGCCGCTCACGTGCGCACCCCGCCGAACCGCCGGTCGCGCGCGCCGTAGCGGCTCAGGGCATCCACGAAATGGTCGCGGCTGAAGTCGGGCCAGAGCGTGTCCACGAACTCGTATTCCGCGTAGGCCGACTGCCAGAGCAGGAAGTTCGAGATCCGCGCCTCGCCGGACGTGCGGATCACCAGGTCCGGGTCGGGCAGCACATGCGTGTCGAGGTAGCGCGGCAGCGTCTCGTGGTCGATCGACTCGGGGTCGAGCCGGCCGGCGGCGACATCGCGGGCGAGCCGCTTCGTCGCCCGCGCCACCTCGTCCCGCCCGCCGTAGTTCAGCGCGATGGTGAGGTGGCAGCGGGTATTGTGCGCCGTCAATGCCTCGATCATGTCCATCAGGCTGCGCAGCTTGGAGTCGAGCCGCAACCGGTCGCCGATGAAGCGGACCCGCGTTCCCTGCTTGAGCAGGGTCTGCGCCTCGCTCTCGATGTAGCGGCGGAAGAGCGACATGAGGCCCGCCACTTCCGCCTGCGTCCGCTTCCAGTTCTCGGTCGAGAAGGCGAAGACGGTGACATATTCGACGCCCAGTTCGGGACAGGCGGCCACGATCTCGCGCACCCGCCGCGCCCCGGCGCGGTGGCCCAGCAGGCGCGGACGGCCCCGCAGCGTGGCCCAGCGGCCGTTGCCATCCATGATGATGGCAACGTGGCGGGGGCCTTTGCGGACGGGCTGGCTGGCTGTCAAACGGGGTGCTCCTTCTCGGGGGTCGGCGGGATGGCGGGGCTTGCCGGGAGCTGCAGATCTGCGTGCATCCGGGGCTCCGCCCTTTGATTTGCCGAACGCCCCGCAGGGGCGTTCGCCGGGCCATCGGCCCGGTCCACAAATCAAACCTGCATGATCTCCGCCTGCTTTTCCTCCAGCGCCCTGTCGATCTTCCGGATATGGGTGTCGGTCATCTCCTGCATCTCCGCCTCCCACATCTTCGCCTCGTCCTCGGCCAGGCCATCGGCGCGCTTGATCCGGTCCATCCCGTCGCGGCGGATGTTGCGGATGCTGACGCGGGCATGCTCGGCATATTGCCCCGCGACCTTCGTCAGGTCGCGCCGCCGCTCCTCGTTCAATTCCGGGATCGGCAGCATGATGATCGTGCCGTTGAGCTGCGGGTTGATGCCGAGGCCGCTCTCGCGGATCGCCTTCTCGACCTTGCCGACCAGACCCTTGTCCCAGACGTTCACCGTCACCATCCGCGGCTCGGGCACGTTCACGGTGCCCACCTGGTTGATCGGCGTCGGGCTGCCGTAGGCGTCCACCATGATCGGCTCCAGCATCGAGGCAGAGGCGCGCCCCGTGCGAAGCGAGCCGAACTCGGTCCGCAGGTTGCTCATCGCGCCGTCCATCCGGCGCTGCAGGTCATCGGTGTCGAGGTCGAATTCGTCGGCCATGTCGCTTGTCTCCCGCAGGCTTTCGGCGGGGTATATCGGGGGACGAACCTCAGGGAAAGGTGATTGGACGCCCGATCCGTGATGTGGCACGGCCCCAGCCCCACGCCACGCCGGACTGGCGCCGGGCCGAAGCGGCGCGTCCTCTCGCGGGGGCGGCGGCCTCTCACGGCAGCGGCAGCCTGCGCGGTTACCGCGCGCGCCCGGGTCAGGCGGCGACGCGCGTGTAGACCCCCTCGCCGGCCAGGATCGACCGGAAGCCGCCCGGCGCGTCCAGCGAGAAGACGATGATCGGCAGGCCGTTCTCCCGCGCCAGCGCGATCGCCGAGGCGTCCATCACCTTGAGATGCTTGGACAGGACCTCGTCGTAGGTGATCGTGTCGTAGCGCCGGGCATCGGCGTGGAGGACCGGATCCTTGTCGTAGACGCCATCGACCTTGGTGCCCTTGAAGATCGCGCCGCAGGCCATCTCGGAGGCGCGCAGCGTCGCGGCGGTGTCGGTGGTGAAATAGGGGTTGCCGGTGCCGGCCGCGAAGATGACGACGCGTTTCTTCTCGAGGTGGCGGACGGCGCGGCGGCGGATGTAAGGCTCGCAGATCTGGTCCATCGGAATGGCCGAGATGACCCGGGTGTGGATGCCGAGGCTCTCCATCGCGCCCTGCATCGCCAGCGCGTTCATCACCGTCGCGAGCATCCCCATGTAGTCGGCGGTGGTCCGCTCCATCCCCTGGGCCGAGCCCTGCAACCCGCGGAAGATATTGCCGCCGCCGATCACCATGCAGATCTCGACGCCCATGTCGTGGACGGACTTCACCTCGCGCGCGATGCGCTCCACCGTCGGCGGATGCAGGCCGAACCCCTGGTCGCCCATCAGCGCCTCGCCGGAGATCTTGAGCATAACGCGGCGCAGCGCCGGCGTGGGCGCGGCCCCGGTCGCTGCAAGCGTGCCGCCAGACTGATCCCGCATCGCATATCCCCCGACCATGGCTGTTGCAGCGCGAGGTATGCCGGAATAGCCGGAATTGGGCAACCGCCGGGATCCGCGGCGCCACAGGATGAAGGCCGGGACGTCACATGCTGGATCTGATCGCAGCCATTCCTCACGACCGCCCCGTCCTCATCGCGGGCCCTACGGCGTCGGGCAAGTCGGCGCTGGCGCTGGCGATCGCGGAGACGGGCGGCGGGCGGATCTTGAACGCCGATGCCATGCAGGTCTTCGCCGACTGGCGCGTCCTGACGGCGCGCCCGACACGGGCGGAAGAGGCGCGGGCGGTCCATGCGCTCTACGGCCACGTCGCCTGGGAGCGGGCCTATTCCGTCGGCGACTGGTTGCGGGACGCCGAACCGCTGCTCACCGGGCCGCGTCCCATCATCGTCGGCGGCACCGGCCTGAACTTCCGCGCCCTGACCGAGGGGCTGGCCCGGATCCCGCCGATCCCGCCGCAGGTCCGGGCCGAAGCCGCGGACCGGCTGGCGGCGGTCGGGCTTGAGGCTCTCGGCCGCGACCTTGCGGGCGACGTGCGCGCCGCCATCGATCTCGCCAACCCGATGCGGGTGCTGCGGGCCTGGGAGGTGGCGCGCGCGACCGGCCGCTCGATCCGCGACTGGCAGGCCGACACGCCGCCGCCCCTGCTGCCGCGCGCGGCCTGCACGGCCCTGCTGGTCGAAGCCCCGACCGACTGGCTCGACGCGCGTATCGCCCGGCGCTTCGCCGCGATGCTTGCGGGGGGTGCGCTGGAGGAGGCGCGCGCCGTCCTGCCCAGGTGGGATCCGGCGCTTAACGCGGCGCAGGCCATCGGCGCGCCCGAGCTTGTCGCGCATCTGCGCGGCGAGACCTCGCTCGCCGAGGCGCGCGCCGCCGCGACCCTCGCCAGCCGCCGCTATGCCAAGCGTCAGCGGACCTGGTTCCGCGCCCGGATGCGCGACTGGACGAAACTCGACGCGCGCGACCTCTGACCCCTGCGCGGCATCCGGGGTCCGCCCGGGGGAGGAAGGCGCGGCGCCTCGGGCTGTCGAAGGATCACAGCGGTCAGCCGCCCCACCCGGGGGGCACTGCGACCGCGCCCGGTCCGGTCGTCGCGATCCACGCACCAGAAGTGGCTCAGTGCCCCGGCGGCTCACGCGGCCTTGCGTGCCGGAAGGATCATCGGCGCGAGCCGCGGGCTACGACCGTGCCAGCCGGCCCGTCAACGATGACTGATCTCGAACAGACAGGCCCGATCGCAAGCAACACCCTCCCCCGCGCTCCGCGGCGCCGACCGGAGGGGCGGGGCTCCCGTCGCCGCGCGGCCGCCCGATGGTGCGCAGGGAACCGCTCCCACGCATCACCGCGTTGGCATTGGCAGGCAACCTCACCCGTCCCCAGCCGAAAGATGCCGATGTCCGACCTTGCTTGGACCATTCCCGTGATGCGCGCCGGTTATGCCGGCCGTGGCCTGACCTATCTCTGCGTCGCCGGGTTGTCGCTCTACGCCATCTGGCGGGGCGGCGACGCGAAGGGGACGGGGTCGACCATGGACAGCCTCTCGACGAGCCTCTGGGGCCTCGCGGTGCTCTGGCTCATCGTCGCGGGGCTCCTGGCCTTTGCCGTCTGGGCCGCTCTCGACGCCGTGGCGGACCTCGACGACCTGGGCCGTGACGCGGCCGGCGTGGCGCGGCGTCTGGCGATCGCCGGCAAGGGCGCGGTCTACGCGGCGCTCGCGGTGCTCGCCGCCCTCGCAGCACTCGGGGTCGAGGGCAGCGGCGCGGGCATTCCCGGCGTGGTGTCCGGGGTGATGGCCTGGCCCGGCGGGTGGCTCGCGGTGGCACTCGTCGGTCTGGTGCTGCTGGCCGCCGGTTTCGTGGAAGCGCGGCGGGGCGTGACCTCGTCCTACC
>JBBQDX010000114.1:0-13033 GCA_038320125.1 Rhodobacterales bacterium
ACCGCGTCAGCGCGCCCGGAGACGTGGGAATGACGCCGGAACGCCTCGCGCTTGTGGATGTTCGAGACATGCACCTCCACCACGCGCCCCTCATAGGCGTTCAGCGCGTCGAGGATGGCGATCGACGTGTGGCTGTAGGCGCCGGGGTTGATGACGATCCCCCCGAATGCCCCCCGCGCCTCCTGGATCCAGTCGACAAGCTGCCCCTCATGGTTCGACTGCCGGAACTCCAGCTCGGCCAGGCCCAGCCCCCGGCACATCGCCTCCACGTCCGCCAGCGTCTCCGCCCCGTAGATCTCGGGCTGCCGCTGCCCCAGCATGTTCAGGTTCGGCCCGTTCAGGATGAGTATCTTCATGTGCACCTCCCTCGGCCCTCGCCATAACCCAGCCCGGCGCCGGTTCCAACGCCGTCGGGTCACGGCGGGGAGGGTTCGACCCACCATCGGCACGGTCGCGCTGGCGGCGCAGGTATCGTGGCGAATGCCGAACGGATCGACGCCGATACGTCGGGAGCGACCCTGCCGTTCCCCAAGCGCCTGCCGACCGACGATGCCTTCAGATCAAGCGAAATTAGTAGTTTGCGAGGTGACGTTCATCTGGCGACGACCGGCCCGCAAACCACCTTCCGTTCCAGCGCCTGACCAACCGCCCGCCCGATGATTGCCGCAGCGCCTGCTTCGCCGGTCGCCTTCCTGGACCGACAGGAGGCGGCCCGAAGGCCGCCCCGTCCAGCAATGCGCAAGCTCTTCGGCGAGACCCGTTCTCAGCAGGAATAGTACATCTGGTACTCGATCGGGTGCGGCGTATGCTCGTAGGCATAGACGTCCTCCCACTTCAGCGCCATGTAGCCCTCGATCTGGTCGCGGGTGAAGACGTCGCCCGGCAGCAGGAAGTCGTGGTCGGCCTCAAGCTCGGTGAGCGCCTCCCGCAGGCTGCCGCAGACGGTCGGGATCGCCGCGAGCTCCTCGGGCGGCAGGTCGTAGAGATCCTTGTCGGACGGGTCGCCCGGGTGCATCTTGTTCTTGATGCCGTCGAGCCCGGCCATCAGCAGCGCCGCGAAGCACAAGTAGGGGTTCGCCAGCGGGTCGGGGAAGCGCGCCTCGACGCGCTTGGCCTTGGGCGATTCCGTCCACGGAATCCGGACGCAGCCGGAGCGGTTGCGGGCGGAATAGGCCCGCAGCACGGGCGCCTCGAATCCGGGGATCAGGCGCTTGTAGCTGTTGGTGCCCGGGTTGGTGAAGGCGTTCAGTGCCTTGGCATGCTTGAGGATACCGCCGATGAAGTAGAGCGCCTCCAGCGACAGGTCGGCGTATTGGTCGCCCGCGAAGAGCGGCTTGCCGTCCTTCCAGATCGACATGTTGACGTGCATGCCCGAACCGTTGTCGCCGGCGATGGGCTTCGGCATGAACGTCGCCGACTTGCCGTAGGCGTGCGCCACGTTGTGGATGACGTATTTGTACTTCTGCATGTTGTCGGCCTGCTCGACGAGGCCGCCGAAGATCATGCCGAGCTCGTGCTGGCACGAGCCGACCTCGTGGTGATGCTTGTCGACCTTGATGCCCATCCGCTTCATCGTCGAGAGCATCTCGCCGCGCAGGTCCTGCGCCGAGTCGGTGGGGTTGACCGGGAAGTAGCCGCCCTTGACGCCGGGCCGGTGGCCCATGTTGCCCATCTCGTAGTCGGCGTCCGAGTTCCAGGCCGCGTCGGAGGCATCGACCTCGAAGCTCACCTTGTTCATCTTGTTGGAGAACTTGACGTCGTCGAAGAGGAAGAACTCGGCCTCTGGCCCGAAATAGGCGGTGTCGCCGATGCCGGACGCCTTGAGGTAGGCCTCGGCCTTGACGGCGGTGCCGCGCGGATCGCGGTCATAGGCGACACCGGTGTCGGGCTCGACCACGTTGCAGTGGATGCAGACCGTTTTCTCCGCGTAGAACGGGTCGACGTAAGCGCTCTCCGTGTCGGGCATCAGCTTCATGTCCGACTGGTCGATCGACTTCCAGCCGGCGATGCTCGAGCCGTCGAACATGAAGCCTTCCTCGAGGAAGTCGGCATCGACGAGATCCGAGACGATGGTGACGTGCTGCAACTTGCCGCGCGGATCGGTGAAGCGGATGTCGACGTACTCGGCCTCCTCGTCCTTGATCAGCTTAAGGACCTTGTCCTGGCTCATGGATTTCCCCTCCGTTCTAGAAAGTTGTGTCAGATGGCGTCCGCGCCGGACTCGCCGGTGCGGATGCGGATGGCCTGTTCGACCGGCGAGACGAAGATCTTGCCGTCGCCGATCTTGTCGGTGCGGGCGGCGGCGACGATCGCCTCGATGGCGCCGTCCACCATATCGTCGGCCAGCACGACCTCGATCTTCACCTTGGGCAGGAAGTCGACGACGTATTCGGCTCCGCGGTAGAGCTCCGTGTGCCCCTTCTGGCGCCCGAACCCCTTGACCTCGGTGACCGAGAGGCCCTGGATCCCGATGTCCTGAAGGGCCTCCTTCACCTCGTCGAGCTTGAATGGCTTGATGATGGCTTCGATCTTCTTCATCCGGTGCGGCCTCCCCATTCGCGTCCGGGACGACCTCGCAGGCTGGACGCGGAGCGTCCATCGGGGGAGGGTGGGGTGATGCGCGACCGAGCGCGGAACGCAGGGCTTCGATGAATATTTATGCGGGCTGCCTAATACCCGGGCGAATGGCGAAAACATGAGCGATCTGCTCCTCACTGCCGCGCAGATGCGCGCTCTCGAGGCCGCCGCCATCGAGTCGGGAACCATCACCGGCCTCGAGCTGATGGAGCGCGCCGGGACCGGTGCGGTCGCGGCCATCGAAGCGGAATGGCCAGAACTCGCCGCCACGCCGGGGCGGGCGGTGGTGCTCTGCGGGCCGGGCAACAACGGCGGCGACGGGTTCGTGGTGGCGCGGGTGCTGGCGGGGAAGGGGTGGGCGGTCGAGGTGTTCCTCTATGGCGACGCGGACAAGCTGCCACCGGATGCGCGGGCGAACTGCGAGCGGTGGCGGGAGATGGGGCAGATTCTGGCTTGGGACGACGTGCAAGTCGGAAACATGGTGGATGCGGTTTATGCCGAAAGAGGCATGCGGCACGAAGACGGGGAAGCCGGGAGCGATCTGGTTATAGATGCATTATTCGGGATAGGACAAAACCGGATGATGCCAGACGATACCGAGCAGACCTGGCATGGTTTTGTTCCCTCCGTGTTCTTAACGAAATCAGCACTCGGGACGCGTTACGTTGCCATTGACATGCCTAGCGGTGTCTGTAGCGACTCTGGACGGAATCTCGAAGGCGCGCTTGAAGCACATCTAACAGTAACCTTCCAAGCGGCGAAACTCGGCCAATATCTTGGCGATGGCCCCTCTCACTGTGGAGCGATCAGAGTTGTCGGCATTGGCCTCCGTGAAGCGAATTTGGAATGCACGGGGGAAGGACGTCGATTGTCGCCTCTAAACGGGGGGATCGTTCGATTAGTCTCGACAGCCGATCCTTCCGCCGTCAAACTGGCCGGCCACAAATACGACCACGGCCACGCGCTCGTCCTCGCCGGGGGCATGGGCCGCACCGGCGCCGCCCGTCTCGCGGCCCGCGCGGCGCTCCGTATCGGCGCGGGGCTCGTTACCGTCGCCGCCCCGGGGTCGGCGATGATGGAATGCGCGGCACAGCTCACCGCGATCATGCTGCGGCGCTGTGACGATGGGGTCGCGCTGGAGGCCCTGCTGGAGGACGACCGGCTGAGCGCGCTCTGCCTCGGGCCGGGGCTCGGGACAGACGCGCGCGCTGCCGGGCTCGTGGCCACCGCGTTGGCCGCGAGCCATGCCACGGTGCTCGATGCCGATGCGCTGACCCTGATCGCGGGCGACGACGCGCTGCGCGGCAAGCTCCACGACAAATGCGTCCTCACCCCCCACGGCGGCGAGTTCGCCCGGCTCTTCCCCGACATCTCCGCCCGCCTGATGGCCCCGGCCGCCACCGGCCCCGCCTTCTCAAAGGTCGACGCCACCCGCGAGGCCGCGGCGGAGGCGGGCTGCACGGTGCTCATGAAGGGCCCGGACACGGTCATCGCCGACCCCTCGGGCCGCGCCTCGGTCAACGCCGCCGTCTACGAGCGCGCGGCCCCCTGGCTCGCGACGGCCGGGGCGGGCGACGTTCTCGCGGGGATTATCGCCGGCCTGCTCGCGCGCGGCCTGTCCCCCCACGACGCGGCCGCCGCCGCTGCCTGGCTGCATGTGGAGGCCGCCCGCGCCTTCGGACCGGGGCTCATCGCGGAGGATCTGCCGGAGACGCTTCCGGCCGTCTTCCGCATGCTGCGGGCCGAGACAGAGGCTTCGCGGCACGGCTGAACAGGCCGAGCCGGTCGAAACCGGCAGGCGCGAGAAGCAGGGCGAGGGGCCGGGGCGCGACCGCAGCGCCGACGTAGCCGCCGCTCGGCACGGCCATGACCGGCGCGGCGGTCCAGCGGACGAGCGCTTCGGCATTCTGGCGAAGCTGGACGGACATGCGGGCGATCCTTTCCATGAAGGCGCGATGGCTCCGTGCTGCCGGCCGAATGAGGCGGGACAGCGGCGGGTCGCAGGTGCCGTCGCGGCCCTTTCCGCTCGATTGAAGGAATGCTAGCACCGGACCCATGCGGATGTGGCGGAATTGGTAGACGCACCAGATTTAGGTTCTGGCGCCGCGAGGCGTGGGGGTTCGAGTCCCTTCATCCGCACCAGTTCGTGGCGATATCCCTGTTCGATCCTCGCCCCGGGTCGCGCGGCGGGCGCGCGATGCGGGCGGGCGGGGGCCGGGCAGGCGAAGGGGCCGGAATGCGGGACGGACTGGTCGATGTCTTTCTGGCTGGCGTGGCGCGGGCCGACCCGGCGGCGGCGGTGCGCGCAGCGGTGGAATCCATGGCCGCGCCGCAATCCATCGTGGCCCTTGGCAAGGCCGGGGTCGCGATGGCGCGAGCCGCGCTCGAGGCCTATCCCGGCACCCGCTGCCTCGTGGTGACCAACGCGGAGAACGCGGTTCCGCTGCCAGGGGCCGAGGTCCTGATCGGCGGCCACCCGGTGCCGGACGAAGGCTCGCTGGCGGCGGGCCGCGCCCTCCTGGCGGCGGTGGCGGCGGCGGAGGGCCCCGTCCTGGCGCTCATCTCCGGCGGCGGCTCGGCGCTGGCGGTGGCCCCTCGGGACGGCGTGACGCTGGTCGACAAGGCGGAGGTCTCGCGGCTGCTGCTCGGCGCGGGGCTCGACATCCGGGCGATGAACCTCGTGCGCCAGAACCTGAGCCAGATCAAGGGCGGGGGGTTGGCGAGGGCCTGCCCGGCGCGGATCGACGCGCTGATCCTGTCGGATGTCATCGGCGACGATCTCTCGGCCATAGCCTCCGGCCCGACGGCGGCACCGCTGGGCAGCCCCGGCGAGGCCCGCTCTCTGCTCGAGGCGCAGGGTCTCTGGGCGCGTATGCCGAAGAGCTGCCGCCTGTCCCTGACGCGCGCCGCCGCCGACAGCGCGGGTTTTCCCGCACCGCCGCCGGAGGGAACCGCGCGTCTGGTCGGCTCGAACCGTCTCTCGACGGAGGCGATGCTGGCGGCGGCTCCGGAGGCCGTGCTCGACCCCGTTCCCCTCGAGGGCGACGTGGGCTGCGCCGCGCTCCGGGTCGCCGCGCGCGCGCGGCGCGGCGCGGGCACCACGCTCTGGGGCGGCGAGACCACCGTGATCCTTCAAGGCGGCGGCACCGGCGGGCGCAACCAGGAGCTGGCGCTCAGGGTGGCGCGCGCGCTGCAGGACTTCGACCGTCCCTGGGCCTTCCTGTCGGGCGGCACGGACGGGCGCGACGGACCGACCGACGCGGCGGGCGCGCTCGTTGATGGCGGGACGCTGGCGCGGATCACCGCGGCCGGGCTGGACGCAGGCGCGATGCTGGCCGTCAACGACAGTCATCCGGCGCTTGCGGCCGCAGGCGACCTGCTCATCACGGGCGGCACCGGCACCAACGTGGCGGACCTGCAGGTGCTGCGGGTGGGGTGACATCGCCCCGCATGGTCCTACTTGGCGCAGATGATCCGCCGCATCCTTCTCTGCATCGCCTTGGCACTCGCCGCCGCCGCCGTGGCCCTCGCGGTCTACGTGCGCCTCTCGCCGATGGCCCCGGCGACGTGGCACATCGACCCCGATGCCGCCCGGCGGACCGGCAAACCCAACGAGTTTCTCGTGGCGGAAGGCGGCGACAGTCCCCCGCTGGTGACGGGCGAGGGCCCGGCGGAGGTCATGGCCCGTCTCGACGCCGTCGCGATGGCGGCCCCACGGACCCGGCGTCTCGCCGGAGCGCCGGCCGAGGGCTTCGTCACTTACGTCCAGCGGTCGCGGCTGATGGGCTACCCCGACGCCGTGTCGGTGCGCGTGGCACCGCAAGGGTCGGGGCAGGGGTCGGGGCAGGGGTCGGGCAGCCGGGTGACGGTCTTCAGCCGGTCGCGCTATGGACAGTCGGACATGGGGGTGAACCGGGCACGGGTCACGCGGTGGCTGGCGGAGGCCGGACTGGACTGAGCCGCCGCCTCGGGTGTCCTCCGTTGCGAAGACGTCTGTGGCGTCCCGCCGTCCGCCCGCGACCACCCTGCGCACCGGGCGCCGCCGGCGTCTCGTCGGTGCGCTGCCTGCCGCGACCCAAGAAGTCCGCGAGACCGCGCAGCGGGTCAGAACGGCAGCGGATGCGCCCGGTTGAGATCGTCGATGGCGGCCATCAGGTCATCGCCGAGCACCATGTCCTGCGCCGCCAGCCCATGCTCGAGCTGCGCCGTCGTGCTCGCTCCCAGGATCGCGGCACAGGCGAAGGGCCGCGTCTGGAGCCAGGCCAGCGCCATGTGGACCGGATCGACGCCGTGGTCGCGCGCGAGGTCGAGGTAGGCGCGCGTCGCCGGTTCCGCGCGCGCCGACCAGCGCCCGCCCATCGTCTCGTTGATCGAGCGGCGCGAGCCGGCGGGCACCGCGCCGTCCTGATACTTGCCCGTGAGGATCCCGGCCGCCAGCGGCGAAAAGGCCAGCATCGTCACTTCCTCGTAGACCAGCATCTCGGCGAGGTCGGTGTCGGGCTGCCGGCAAAGCAGCGAATATTCGTTCTGCAACGAGACGGGGCGGGCGGGGCCGCCCGCGTCGAGGTCGATCCAGCCGGCCATCCCCCAGGTCGATTCGTTGGAGAGACCGAAGGCGCCGATCGTGCCCCGCTCCACCTCGCGCTGCAACGCGCCGGTGCAGTCCGCCATGTCCTGCAGGATCGCCGCGCGGTCGCCCTCGGGAAGATAGGTCCAATTCTTGCGGAACTGGAACGAGCCGCGGTTGGGCCAGTGGAACTGGTAGAGGTCGATGTGGTCGGATTGCAGGCGCTTCAGGCTGCCCTCGATCACCTGCGGAATGGTCGAGCCGGCGATGTCGGCCCCGTCGCGCGGATGGCTGCCGCCGCCCGAATGCTTGGTGGCGATGCGGATCCGGCCCGCGTTCCCCCTGGCCACCCAGTTGCCGATGATCGTCTCGGTGCCGCCGACGGTCTCCGCCTTGACCGGGTTGACGGGATACATCTCGGCGGTGTCCAGCCAGGTGACGCCCGCCGCGATGGCCATCTCGATCTGGGCGTGGGCGTCGGGTTCGGCGGTCTGGGTGCCCCAGGTCATGCTGCCCAGCATGATTTCCGAGATCGTGTCGTGGCGGCCGAGGGGGACGTGGCGCATGGGGTCGTTCCTGTGTTGCAAATCCGAAGCGGCCGGGGCGATGGAGCCGCCGGCGGGACTGGTCGGGCAAATGGGGCGGGGGCCTCAGAGGTCGAGGTCGAGCCAGACGGGGACATGGTCGCTGGGCTTCTCGCGGACGCGCAGGTCGGCCTCGATCGCGCAGTCGCGCATCCGGTCGGCGACGGCCGGCGACAGCAGGAAATGGTCGATGCGCAGGCCATGGTTCCGGTCGAACGCGCCGCCCTGATAGTCCCAGTAGGAATAGTGACCCGGCTGCCCCGGATGCCGGGCGCGGAACGCCTCGGTGAGCCCGAGGTTGACCAGCCGTCGCCACGCCGCACGGGTCTCGGGCAGCATGAGCGCGTCGGTCGCCATCACCTGCGGACGCGCGACGTCGATGTCGTCGGGCAGGACGTTGAAATCGCCGGTCATCAGGAACGGTGTCTCCTCGGCCAGGAGCGCCCGGGCGCGGGCCTCGAGCCGGGCCATCCACGCCAGCTTGTAGTCGTATTTCGGTCCCGGCGCCGGGTTGCCGTTGGGCAGGTAGAGACCACAGACACGGACCGCGCCGGTTTCGCCGATCGCCGTGCCCTCGATGTAGCGGGCCTGCTCGTCCTCGACGTTCCCCGCCTCCAGGAGCGGCAAACCGCGAGTCACGTCCTCCAGCGGCGTCTTCGACAGGAGCGCCACGCCGTTGAACCCCTTCTGCCCATGCGTGTGAATCTCGTAGCCCGCATCCTCCGCCACCTCGCGGGGGAAGGCCCCGTCCACCGATTTGATCTCCTGCAGCACCGCGACGTCAGGGGCGGCGTCGCGCAACCAGGCGGCGACGGTCTCGTAGCGCGCCTTGATGCCATTGACGTTGAACGTGGCGATCTTCATGGGCGGCCCCCCAGATTTCGGACGACGGATGTCGGGGCGGGGATAGGGGAGGGGCGCGCCATTGTCACGGGGCCGCCGCAGCGCTGTCCTTACCGCAAGCCTTCGCAGAACCGCCTGATCCGCACGCAAGCCTCCGCCAGCAGATCGTCGGCGGTCGCATAGCTCACCCGGAAGTGCGGCGAGAGCCCGAAGGCCGCGCCGAAGACCACGGCGACGCCTTCCTCTTCCAGAAGCGCCGTCGCGAAATCCTCGTCGGTGCCGATCGCCATGCCGCCCGCGCTGGTCTTGCCGATGCAGCCCGCGATGGAGGGATAGACGTAGAACGCGCCCTCCGGCACCGGGCACTCGATGCCGGGGCAGGCGTTGAGCCCGGCCACCACGAGGTCGCGCCGCCGCTTGAAGAGCGTCTGGTTGGGCCGGATGAACGCCTGCGTCCCCTCCAGCGCCTCGACCGCCGCCCACTGGCTGATCGAGCAGGGGTTGGAGGTGGACTGCGACTGCACCTTGCCCATGGCCCGAATCAGCGCCTCCGGCCCGGCGGCATAGCCGATTCGCCAGCCGGTCATGGCATAGGCCTTCGAGACGCCATTCATCGTCAGCGTCCGGTCCTTCAGCCCCGGCTCCACCTCGGCCGGCGTGGCGAAGACGAAGTTGTCGAAGACCAGATGCTCGTACATGTCGTCCGTCAGGATCCAGATGTCCGGATAGCGCATCAGCACGTCGGTCAGCCGCCGCAGCTCCGCCGCCGAATAGGCAGCGCCGGTCGGGTTCGAGGGCGAGTTGAAGAGGAACCACTTGGTCTTCGGCGTGATCGCCGCCTCGAGCGCCTCCGCCGTCAGCTTGAACCCGGCCTCGATCCCCGCCTCGACGATCACCGGCTCGCCGCCCGCGAGCAGGACTATATCAGGGTAGCTCACCCAGTAGGGGGCCGGGATGATCACCTCGTCGCCCGCGTTCAGCGTCGCCATGAAGGCGTTGTAGATCACCTGCTTGCCGCCCGACCCGACGCTGACCTGCGAGGGCGTGTACGCGAGGTTGTTCTCCCGCGCGAACTTGGCGCAGATCGCGGCCTTCAGCTCCGGGATGCCGTCGACGGCGGTGTATTTCGTGCGGCCCTCGGCGATGGCGCGGGTGCCCGCGTCCTTGATGTTCTGCGGCGTGTCGAAGTCCGGCTCGCCCGCGCCCAGCCCGATCACGTCGCGGCCCGCGGCCTGCATCTCCTGCGCCTTCGTTGTGACCGCGATGGTCGGCGAGGGTTTCACGCGGGCGAGGGTGTCGGACAGGAATGCCATTGGGGTCTCCGGGTTGGCAGGACGTCCTGCCTGTCCTAGGTAAACCGCGACCGCCAATCAAGGAGCGCGCGAGATGGACGACGAGCAATCGGCCGACTGGTACGACCCGGCGACCACCACTTTCGGCGACCGCCTGACCGGCGCGCGCGAGAGCACGGGGCTGGACGTCGAGGAGCTGGCGAAGCGGCTGGGCGTGAAGCCGAAGACCATCCGCGCCTGGGAGGATGACCGCTCGGAGCCGCGCGCCAACCGCATCAGCATGCTGGCCGGCCTTCTCAACGTCTCGCTCATCTGGCTGATGACGGGGTCGGGCGACGGCCCCCGCGTCGCGCCGCGCGAGGAGGGCGGCGACCTTCTGGCCGAGATGAAGCTCCTGCGCCACGACGCCGCACGCCTCTCCGAACGGCTGCTCGTGCTGGAGAAGCGCCTCACCCGCCGCCTGCAGAGCCCGTCATGACCCTCGACCTCGAATACCGCCGCAAGCGGCTGCGGATCCGGGCCTGGCGGCGGGGCATCAAGGAGATGGACCTGATCCTGGGCGGCTACGCCGACACCGACCTCACGGCGATGGCCGGCGACGACCTCGACCTCTTCGAGGCGGTGCTGGGCGAGAACGATCACGACCTCTTCGCCTGGGTCACCGGCCAGGCCGAACCGCCCGCGCGCTTCGCGCCGCTGATGGTCGAACTAGCGCGGCGCACGGGGCTGACCCGGCCCGCCTGAAGGCCGCCGCAGCCCGGTGGCGGAAACGTCGCGGCCTTAACGATATCTCAAGCCTTTCGCGTCAAATCTTCGGCAACGCCAGCGAGATCGGGATGCCACGCGCATGAGCAAACTTGAGAATTTCCAGCCCCGCAAGCAGCCGGACTTCATGGCGGGTTACCTCGATGCCCTGACGCTGGTGGAACGGCTGCACCGTCTCCTCCTCGACGTCATCAAGGACGAGTTCGAGCGCCTCGGCATCCTCGAGATCAACTCGGTCCAGGGATTGCTCCTATTCAACATCGCCGACAACGAGGTCACCGCGGGCGAGCTGAAGACCCGGGGCTACTACCAGGGCTCGAACGTCAGCTACAATCTCAAGAAGCTGGTGGAAATGGGTTTCATGCACCACCAGCGCTGCGACATCGATCGGCGCGCCGTTCGCGTCCGCCTGACGGCCAAGGGCCGCGACGTCCGCGACGCCGTTGAGGCGCTGTTCAAGCGTCATGCGGACGGTATCCGCCACACCGGCGTGCTGTCGGATGCGGGCCTCGTCGAGATCGTCGGCACGCTGCGGCGGGTGGAGCGCTACTGGGCCGATCAGATCCGCTACATCTACTGAGGTTGCGGCGCACCGCCCCCACGTCCCGGGGGCGGGAAACCGGCTTGCGCACCGTCCCGCCCGCAAATAGAGACATGCTCGATTTCACCCCGCCCCCCGGCGGGGATTTTGCATATGCGGGCCGGCCCCCGGGTCCACGCCGCAGGACATGACGGAAGGATGATCTCCATGCAGGTGACCGAGACCCTGAACGACGGCCTCAAGCGCGGTTACACGATCACTGTCCCCGCCGCCGATCTCGACGCGAAGGTGCACGAAAAGCTGGTCGAGGCGCAGCCCGCGGTCGAGATGAAGGGCTTTCGCAAGGGCAAGGTGCCGATGGCGCTTCTCAAGAAGCAGTTTGGCCAGCGCATTATGGGCGAGGTCATGCAGGAGGCCATCGACGGCGCGATGAGCGGGCACTTCGAGACCTCCGGCGACCGCCCCGCGATGCAGCCCAAGGTCGAGATGGCCAACCGGGACTGGAAGGAGGGCGACGACGTCGAGGTCTCGCTCTCCTACGAGGCGCTCCCCGAGGTGCCCGAGGTCGATTTCTCCGGCGTGACGATCGACAAGCTTGTGGTCGAGCCCGCCGAGGCCGACATCGACGAGGCGCTCGCCGGCCTCGCGAAGAACGCCAAGACCTTCGAGCCGAAAAAGGGCAAGGCCGCGGCGGGTGACCAAGTCGTCTTCGACTTCCTCGGGAAGGTGGACGGCGAGCCCTTCGAGGGCGGCGCCGCCGAGAACTACCCCCTCGTGCTCGGCTCCAGCTCCTTCATCCCGGGCTTCGAGGACCAGCTTCTCGGCGTGAAGGCGGGCGAGGAAAAGGCCGTCGAGGTTACCTTCCCCGCCGACTACCAGGCACCGCATCTGGCCGGCAAGACCGCGACCTTCGACTGCACTGTCAAGGAAGTGAAGAAGCCGGGCGAGACGAAGATCGACGACGCCATGGCCAAGCAGTTCGGCGCCGATAGCCTCGACGCCCTCAAGACCCAGATCTCGGAGCGCCTCGGATCGGAATACGCCGGCGCAGCCCGTCAGATCGTCAAGCGCCAGCTTCTCGACCAGCTCGACGGCCTCGTCAGCTTCGGCCTGCCGCCCTCGCTCGTCGACGCGGAAGCGAGCCAGATCGCCCATCAGCTCTGGCACGAGGACAACCCCGACGTGAAGGGCCACGATCACGCGCACGTCGAGCCGACCGAGGAGCACAAGACGCTCGCCGCCCGCCGCGTCCGCCTCGGATTGCTGCTCGCCGAGCTCGGGCAGAAGGAGAAGGTCGAGGTCACCGACGCCGAGATGACCCAGGCCATCATGACCCAGGCCCGCCAGTATCCCGGTCAGGAGCGCGAGTTCTTCAAGTTTATCCAGGAGAACGCCCAAGCCCAGCAGCAGCTCCGCGCGCCGCTTTTCGAGGACAAGGTCATTGACCTCATCCTCGCCCGTGCGATGGTCACCGAGAAGTCGGTCAGCAAGGAAGAACTGCAGGCCGAGGTCGAGAAGCTCGAAGAGGTCTGACCCGCTTGACGGAACGGTGAAAAAGGGCGGCCCGCCGGGGCGCCAGCCCCTGGCGCTGAATGTCAAAAAGAACCACTTCGGTTGGCCGAACTACGGCCAACTTTCCTTTCGACACGACGCTTGACCGCCATCCGAATGGAGAAAAAAGGTGTCGAGCGTCTCGAGGATATCTTCGGGGACTTTGGCTAAGCCACTGGTCCAAAGACGTCCCCCGCCGGTCGCGGGGATCGACCTGAACGTCTGCCGCAACCCGTCATGCACGACCTGCGGCGTTTTGCCTGATTTGTTCAAGCGGCCCCGGGGGACGCCGCCACCGGCTTCGGGGCGTGCT
>JBBQDX010000115.1:0-12996 GCA_038320125.1 Rhodobacterales bacterium
ATCTCCTCCAGGCGCTGCTTCAGCGCCCGTCGGGCGCGGTGCAGCCGGACATTGAGGGCGCCGACGGTGATGCCGAGGCGCGACGCCACCACTTCCCGTGGCTCTCCGGCCAGGTCGATGCGCCGGATCAGGTCGGCCTGCGCTGGCTTCAGGGTGGGCAGGAGCTTGTGGAGACAGTTGCAGATCGCCTCCTCCAAGTCTTCGTCGGGCTCGCCCGGAAACGTGTCGAAATGCTCGGGGCTCATCACCGTCTCCCGTTGTCGCCGCCGCGCGGCGTGGCGCTGGTGGTCTGCAATTATGTTGGCGAGGATCCGGCTCAACCAGCCGCGAACGGTTGCCACGTCGCGCAACTCAGCCGAGTGCTCGATCGCACGGAGCATGAAGGCCTGCAGTACCTCCTCGGCCTCCTCGGCATTGCCCAGCCGGCGCCTCAGGAAGCCCCGAAGCTGCCGACGGCTCTCCAAAAGCGCTTGGCGCACTGCCGTGTCCGTCGCCGTGGCGTCGGGCGTTCCGGCACCCGCACGAGTGGCTCTTTGCCTGTCTTCACACGTCATCGTCGCCTCCGATCGCTCAGACGCGGCATGCGAGGCAATGTTACACGTCGTCGCCTGATCAGCGGCAGCCGCAGGTCTGGAAACCGCCCTCGCGACATCCCTGGCAACTCAGCTCGAGTTCGGCCCGCAGTGCCCGGCGCGCCCGGTGCAGGCGCACGCCCACATTGTTGGGGGTGAGGCCCAACTCCGCCGCAATGCGCTCGCGCGGCGTCTCATCGAGATCGGCCCGGCGGATCACCTCGGCGTATTCCGGTTTCAGCGTCGGCAGGAGATCATGGATGCAGCCGCACGCGGCGGGCTCCAGTTCCGGAGCCGGAGCGACCTCGCATCGGGGCTCGCGCGCAAAAGCGGACTCGGCGTTCTGGCGGGCGGCGCGGCGGCGATAGTGGTCGGTCAGGGTGTTGCGCAGAATCCGGCCGAGCCAGGCGTCGACCTTCTCTCCGTCCTCGAGGGTGGCTGCCGCGCGGACCGCCTTGAGGTAAAAATCCTGCAAGGCGTCTTCGGCATCCTCGGGGTGCGCGAGCCGACGGCGGAAGAAGCGAAGAAACTCCTGGCGACATTCGACGAGTTGGCGGTCGACGGCGGTATCGCGATCTCGCGGGCGGATGGCGGGCGGTCGCTGGCGTGACGCTGCAAGCATGATGGAAACTCCAGGGCGCAGGAAAGATCAGGGCATTGGTGCCCGGCGGCGCAGCGAGGCACCGGCGGACACCGCTCAGACGCGTGCGGAGTGGCGGGGTGGGCGGAACGTTCCCAAGGCTGGCCGGGAAGCCTGCAGATGCTTGAGCTCGGGTTGCCGCAGGCGGGACCCGGCAGGCGGCGCGGGCTGCGGGGCGGCGATTGGCGCGACTGCCGCACAGGCACCGGATGTGTGGCAATGCGCAGCGCCCGGGACGGCCTTCGGGCCATGTTCCACTTGCCGATGCCCACTGTCTGATATTTGCGTCGACTCCGAAACCGGACCCGCAAGGGCCGATAAATCGTGTCCGGAGTCGAAGAGACCGCCGACCACGAATACCAAGCATAGAAACAATGCCGGGAACCGCGCCATGGCGCGTCCGGTTGGACTCCGCTTATGCTGTTCGACCCTGCGCATGGGTTCCATGATAGCAAGGCGTAACCCGAGCGATGTTGATCTCGATCAGCGGAAATGACAGTGCAACCCTCGGCTCAGCCGGCGGGCACAGTGGCCTTCATTTCGATGTAGATCCGTTGGACGTCCTCGCGCCGGCAAAGCGCGGTACCGGCCGTCATCACCGCCGCCGCGCCCGCCGCCATGGCGTAGGCGAAGGCGTTCTCGACCGGACGTCCTTCGGCGAGGCCGAGCGTCATCGCCGCCACGAAGCTGTCGCCGGCCCCGGTGGCGCTCAGGACCGGCACCTGGGGCGGGGTCAGGCGCAGGGCGCCTTGCGCGGTGACCAGAAGCGCGCCGGCGCGGCCGAGACTCAAAGCAACGATTTCGGCCGATCCCGCATCGATGAGACCGCGCGCCGCCGCCTCCTGCTCCGCCGGGGTGACAAGCGGATGCCCGATCAGCGCCTCGAACTCGCTCAGGCTCGGCTTTACCAGATGCACGCCGCGATCGAGCCCGGCGCGCAACGCCGCTCCGGACGTGTCGAGCACCAGCTTGGCGCCCTTTCGCACGGCGATGTCGGCGACGGTGGCGTAGAAATCTTCCGGCACCCCGCGCGGCAGGCTGCCGCTGGCTACCAGATAGGCGCAGTCGATCTCCTCGAGCGCTTCGAGACAGGCCAGCCACTCGGGCTCGCGGATCAGCGGCCCTTCGGGCACGAAGCGGTATTCTAGACCACTCGCGCGCTCGAAGACCGTATGGCTGATCCGGGTGTGGTCGGCGATCGGGATGCGCCGCCTGGGGATCGCAGCGGTGGCGAGCAGGTCGTCGAACACCCCTCCCGTCGTGCCGCCCGCGAGGTAGACCGCAAGCGTCGGTCCGCCGAGCTCGCGTACGACGCGAGACACGTTGATCCCGCCGCCGCCCGGGTCGTAGCGTTCGTCCGAGGTCCGCACCTTGTGGACCCGTCGCACGGTCTCGGCCTGCGCCGTGCCGTCGATCGAGGGGTTCAAAGTCAGCGTGACGATAGGCTTCATCCTGGTTCCCTCACTCACTCACATCGTTTCGCTATCGGCCTCGGTCCGACGCGCGAGGTAGATCCGCTCGAAGCCGAACACGACGGCGATCGAGATCACGGCTGTAACCACGATGAGCGGATCGGATTGCAGCTTCAAAGCCCCGAACACGCCGAGCACCACCACATCGAGGGCGATCGCGGTAAGCAGGATCCAACCCCGCGCGCCGATCTCCTTGCGCAAGCTCCGAAAGACACCCCAATGGATCAGGATGTCCATCACCAGGTAGAAAAAGGCACCGAGAACGGCGATGCGGGTCAGATCGAAGAACACCGCCAGGACCGACGCCAGAACGACCGTATAGACCAATGTGTGATCACGGATCGGACCGGACATGCCGAAATGGCTGTGCGGGATCATCTTCATGTCCGTCATCATCGCCAGCATGCGCGATACCGCAAAGACGCTCGCCAGCAGCCCCGAAGCCGTCGCCACGACAGCGAGGGCAATGGTGAAGTAGAAGCCCGCAGGCCCGAAGGCCGGTGCCGCCGCTTCGGCAAGGGCATAATCCTTGGCCGCGACGATCTCGTCGAGGGACAGGCTCGCCCCGACGGCGAACGCGACCAGCAGATAGACGACCAGGCAGATCGCGATGGAGATCACGATCGTGCGGCTGATGTTGCGGTGTGGATCGACGATCTCCGCGCCGCTGTTGGTGATGGTCGTGAAGCCCTTGAACGCGAGGATCGAGAGCGCGACCGAGGCGATAAAGCCGAAAAGCGGGATGTCATCGGCAGCGCCCGAGGCCGGTTTGAACGCGAATCCGGCCGCCCAGAGCGCCGCGACCCCGAACAGCGCAATGCCGCCGATCTTGATTGTGGCCATCACCAGCGAGAAAAACCCGACCGACCGGTTGCCCGAAGCGTTGACGAGGTACGCGAAGACGATCACGGCAACGGCGAGCACCGGCATCATGAAGCTGTCGTCGCCGACGTCGAACGGCTTGAGCGCGTAGGTGCCGAAGGTTCGCGCCACCAGACTTTCATTGATCACCATCGACAGCGCCATGAGCAAGGACGCCGCCGCGGTAATCGCGCCCGCGCCGTAGGCCTTCTGCAGGATCATCGCGACGCCGCCAGCCGAAGGATAGGCGTTCGACATCTTGATGTAGGTGTAGGCGCTGAATGCCGTTACGATCGCTCCGGCGGCGAAGGAGAGAGGAAACCACGGCCCTGCCAGTTCGGCGATCTGGCCGGTCAGCGCGAATATCCCCGCCCCGATCATGACACCGGTTCCCATCGAGATGGCACCGAACAGCGTGATGCTGTTTTTCTGATAGTCGGAGTTCATAGTATGTTTCCGGTTCCAATTTTCGGCAGGCACAGCGTGGCGGCAATCACCTCCTATGGGCGGAGCCGCCTTTATTCCCGGTCAGCCGATCTTGACCATCGACTTGGAGACGAGACTGTAGAGCGGCAGGTCGAGGTTTCGTGGGGCGGGTCCTTTTCGGATGCGTCCCGCAACATCGTAGTGCAAGCCGAGGCAGGGACAGAACCAGCCGCCCCGGTTGCCGAGCGGGTCTCCGTCGCTTTGGCCGAGGGGGATGCAGCCCAGATGCGTGCAGATGCCGATCTGGATCACCCACTCGGGACGCTGTACCGGGGCGGCATCGGGTTCGGGATCGGGCATGCCATCGAGGTCCTCGGCCCGGGCCCGAGCGATGGTCGCATCCGTCCGATAATCGATGAACACCGGCTTGTTCTGCCAGCTGAGGGTGATCCGCGTACCGACCTCCACATCGGCAAGATCAACTTCGATCGAAGACAGGGTCACCACGTCGGCGGGCGGGTTCGTGCTGTCGATTGGCGGCCAGATCGCGGCGCCCGTTGCTACCGCTCCGAACGCACCCGTCGCCACGAAGAGAAAATCCCGCCCGGGCCGGGGGCCGGTGCGGTGCATCGTCCGCAGCTTCGTGAGGCGTGGATGTTGTGGTCATTCGGACCAGTCGCCACTCCGCCTTCGCGTCAGATGCCCCACACCAGGGAGGGATACGACCAGTGCGTCGACACGGGATATGCCCTCGCAGGCTTGACAACGAGCCGCGCCACGTCGTCATCGGTGATCGCGTCGCTCCAAAGCTTGGCGGCACCTTTACTCTTCGAAGCCAGAGCATCGCCTTCACCGGCTCCATCGTGCGGCGAAGACGTTGAAGAGCGGGGCGAAAATCAACGCAACGTACCAGCCGTAGGCGAAGCTCTCTAACAAGCCAAGCAGGAAGCTCGGCCAGCTGAGCCAGGTGAAGCCCGGCAGAAGCCCGATCCAGACCCGGAACATGGCTGCGCCGGGAAAGACCAGTCCGAAGGTCACGCAGAGTGCGAAGCTGATTGCCAGGAACAGGCCAAGGCTCATGCCGAGCGCCAGAACCGGAATGCGCGGCGCTTCCCTCGCGGCCGCGGATCGAAGATCAGTCTGATAGATCTGGGCCATGAACGGGTTCTCCTCCAAGCCTGTCAGGACATCGCCGTGTCAGGCGCGGCTCATAGGCGCGCGCGGCAACCGAATTCGCACGGGCGGGCAGCCAGTCGGCCCTCCTTCGAACGCAGCCTCCAGATGTCCAGAACCGGGAGGAGTATGGGCGCCCGACCGGTCACTGTCAGGCTGGCGAAATGCGCGCTCATCAACAGGATCAGCCCGACCCAGGGTGTAAGGTATATCAACGATTCCATATCCATGCTCCTCATGCTCCCGTCCAGTTTTCACGGTGCCTCGTTGTGAAGGTCGGGAGCTGACCTTCTTGCTGTTATAGACGCTCGCCCCATCCTAGGATTACAGCGGACCACCACGCCCTTCTTACGCGGCGTGTCGGACATTCGTCCTCGCCGCCCGAGTTGCAGGCACGATCCCGGAAGGGAGATGCGAATGGTGGGACATACCAACGGAGGTCCGGGCGAGTTCGCGCACGGCGGCGCGCCTCCATGCGCGCCGGCACGCGCCGCCATCTGCGTGCCGGAACTCCGGGAGGGCCGGGGCGCATTCCAGCTCTTTGTCGAGGGCGACATTCTTTTCGATGCAATGATCGCGGCGATCAGTAACGCGACGTCCGACATCCGCATGGAGTCCTACATCTTCGCTGCCGACGAAATTGGCACCCGTTTTGCCGCCGCCCTCGCGGCCAGGGCCCGCGCCGGAGTTGACGTGCGCCTGCAGCTCGACGCTTTCGGCGCCGGTCAGCGAAATTTCCGGAACCTTCGGCACGAGCTCGAACGCAGCGGAGTCCGGTTCCGCTGGTTCCGGCCGTTTCGCCCGGGAAACCCGCTGCAATACCTTCAACGCAACCATCGCAAGCTGCTGGTCGTGGATGGCCGGGAGGCGTTTCTGGGCGGGTTCAACATTCGCCGAGCGAACTCGCGCCGGCTTCAGGGCGAGACGCGTCAGCGCGACACCCATATCCGTGTCGCGGGCCCGCTCGCAACGCTCGCCTCCGGACATTTCGACCGCCTCTGGCATGACACGCACCGGCTCCCGGCAAGCGCCATTCCCGAAGATCCCCGAGGCATGGAGGCGTTGCCGGTGCCGAGCTACTCGCGTCAGTGCCGGCATCGCCTTGCCTGCCTGCACGCCGGCCTGATCGGGAACGCCCGGAAGCATGTCTATCTGACCTCGCCTTATTTCGGGCCGGGAACCATGGTCGACCGAGCGCTTCAAGCCGCCGCGAAACGCGGCGTGGACGCGCGGCTGCTGGTACCCCGCAGGAGCGATCCGCCGGTTGCGGGCTAGGCGACGCGGGCGGCGTATGGACCGCTCCTGGCGGCGGGCGTGCGGATCTACGAGTATCTGCCGCGCCAACTGCACGCCAAGACCTCGGCCATCGATGGGGCCTGGTCAATCATAGGGTCGGCAAACCTCGATTACCGCAGCCTGTTCCTGAATCAGGAACTGGTGTTGATCGCGCATGATCGGGCCCTGAACGAGCAATTGCGGGCTCAATACCTGAGGGACCTCGCCGAGGCCGCAGAAGTGACCCTTGCCGCCTGGCGCCGACGCGGTTGGCGCGCGCGCTTGTTCGAGGCGATCGGCTGGATGGCGCGACGGCTGCTATAGGCCGCCTCGCCAGCCGATATTTACCTTACGGCTTGTCGACGACGCCGGCCCAGTACTGATCGAGGTTACTGCGCCAGGCCTCGCCGGAGCTCTCCGCGAAATTTTTCCGCTCGATCCTGGGAGCTGCTGTGAAGGCGTCGGGCGACGCGTCGAGCACATAGATCTCGTGGTCGTCGGTGGCACGAAGATCGGTCCAGCGCACGGCAACGAGCTCTTCACCCATTCCGAGGAATCCGCCACGGGATACCAGCACATAGGCGATCGTCTGCCGTTGCGGGTCGAGCACGACATCCTCGATTTCCCCCAGCGTCGCATCTTCCGGAGTGCGGAGATCCGCGCCGATAACCACATCCGCACGCATCAGCCGATCCATCTCGGTCACCGATACAGCCTTCGCCAGATGGGCGCGCCGCCACGCCGTCCTTACCTCCGGATCGTCGGCTTCGAGGCCGATCAGCTCATCGTGCTCCTCATAGATTTGACGCATGGATGCGAGCACCATCTGACAGGCCTCCTCGTTTCCGTCGACTACGTAGACATCGGCTGCATCGCGCAGCGCTTGCATCTGCTGGCGCGGCGTACCGATTCCGCCATACCCGTAGCCACCGTATCCCACGCCATAGCCGCCGTAACCCAAGCCGGAGCTACCCGGTGCCAGCACACCGAAACCAGCGCCGGCGAGTTCGTCCTCGAACCCCCTCAGGTCGTTCTGGCACTGCTGGGCCAGCTGTCCCTCCGGAACGGTCGGATCCGGAAGCGCCTCCGTATCCGCCGCGTGAACCGCGAAGGGGATGCTTGTCGCCACGACAATCATCGTCGCGGCGAAGAACTTCGGTAGCGTCATGAGAATGTCCTTTTCTCGAGCTCTGTCCGACCGATAGTCGGTCGATCTCCTGTTCTCCTGCCGAGACCGCTGCACCGGATGCACCGCAGGGATATCCTCACAGACGTCTGCGAGGCTCAGCTCTTACATCTCGGACGCTACATTCGATGGCGGATCGGACCGGGATTCCGATCGAAGCCGCGGCTTTGAGTGAGATCACGCTGTAATCGGTCCGGGGTCATTGCGTCCTTAAAGGGAGACGTTGCTTTGCGTGCCGCTTTGCCTGGGCGCGACAGCTGACAAATCGCGGGAACGAAGGAGCGAGAGATGGATCGGATGAAGGATAAGGTGGCCGTCGTCACCGGCGCGGCTCTGGGGCTCGGGGCGGCCATGGCCCAGATGCTGGCGCGGGAGGGAGCAAGAGTGGTGGTGACCGACATCAAGGACGCCGAGGGTGAAGCGGTGGCTCAGGCGATCAAGGACGATGGCAACGAGGCGATCTATCTCAATCACGATGTCGCCGAAGAAAGCGCCTGGGAGCGGGTGATTGCCGGCACCCTGGAACGGTTCGGCCGGCTCGATGTCCTCGTCAACAATGCCGGCATCGCCCTGGGCGGCCCGCCAGAGGAAGAGACCCTCGAGCGTTGGCGGATGCTGATGAGCATCAACCTCGACGGTGTTTTCCTTGGTACCAAGCACGCGATTCTGGCAATGAAGCGCAACGATCCGTCAGGCGGTGCAATCGTCAACGTCTCTTCGATCGAGGGGCTGGTGGGCGATCCCAACCTCGGCATCTACAACGCGTCGAAGGGCGGCGTCCGCCTCTACACCAAGTCCGTGGCACTCTACTGCGCGAAGGCGGGGCTGAACATCCGGGTGAACTCCATCCACCCCGGCTACATCTGGACACCGCTGGTCGAGACCTACCTCGCCGAGCAGGGCGATGTCTCCGAGGGCCGTAAGGCGCTGGACGCGTTGCACCCGATCGGCCGGGTCGGCGAGCCGGACGACATCGCCTATGGCGTGGTCTATCTCGCCTCGGACGAGGCGAAGTTCATGACCGGCGCGGAGCTCGTCATCGACGGCGGATACACGGCGCAGTAGCGCGGTGGCCCGCCTGCGATCACCGGCCGCCGCAATGGAGAGAACGCGGTCATGTTCGAGCTTGGATACCTCGCTTTCCGGATCTCGGGGCGTTCTTCGTCCTGATCGTCAGGTCTACGCCCTGTTCGGCGCAGTCGCGGCGGTCGGGCGGTTCACTTCCGGGGCGGTCTGGAACTTCCATGCGACCGTGACGCTCGTGATCGGGGCGGCATTGATCGCTTTCCGATCCAGGCCTGCCCCGTGGTTCTTCATCGGGCTGATGAAGCCGCAGGAACGGACCGAAGTGAGGCGGCACTGCCCGCTTACCGATCCAGTCACCGGCCCCCCGTCTGGTGCCCGGACACGAGGCACAGACGTGATTGGGCGCACTGCCCCTTCGAGCACGAGGATACCGATGGAACAGGACAGCGAAATGAAGCGGCTCGGGGCACTCGAAGCCGTCATATTCGATCTCGACGGCGTGGTCACGCGGACGGCGGCGCTGCATGCCGCTGCCTGGAAGCGGCTCTTCGACGACTATCTCACGCGGCGGGCGACGGAGGCGGGCGACGCCTTCGTCCCCTTCGATGTGGAGGCGGATTACCGCCAATTCGTCGACGGCAAACCGCGCTACGAGGGGGTGAGCAGCTTCCTTGCGTCGCGCGGCATCGACCTGCCCTACGGCGATCCTGGGGATCCTGCCGATCGCGAGACGGTCCGCGGCCTTGGCAATCGCAAGAACCTGCTGTTCCAGGAGCTGCTGGCCGGCGGCGGAGTCGAGGTCTTCGAGGGAACTGTCGCCCTGATCCACGCCCTGACGGAAAAGGGCGTCCGGACGGCGCTGGTCTCGTCGAGCCGCAACGCGCTAGCCGTGCTCAAGGCAGCAAACCTCGCCGATCTCTTCGAGGTCCGGGTGGACGGGGAGGAGGCGGCCCGGCTCGGTCTACGGGGCAAGCCGGATCCCGACAGCTTCCTCGAGGCCGCGCGGCGTCTGGCGGTTGCCCCCGCGCAGGCGGCGGTGGTGGAGGATGCCATCGCCGGCGTCGAGGCCGGGCGCTCCGGCGGCTTCGGGCTGGTAATCGGCGTCGCGCGCGCGGACAACCGTGCGGCTCTGCTCGGCGCTGGCGCAGACATCGTCGTGGCCGACCCGGGCGAGCTTCTGGGAGCGCTGCCGGGCTCCGGCGGCAGCGCGCTCCCGGACGCAATCGAACGCGCCGCCGAGATCCGCGAGCGCCTCTCGGGCAAGCGGGCGGCGGTGTTTCTGGACTACGACGGCACTCTGACGCCGATTGTCGCGCGGCCCGATCTCGCGGTGTTGTCCCAGGACATGCGGCAGACGCTGCGCGAGCTTGCCCGACGCTGCACGCTGGCCATCGTCAGCGGACGCGACCGGGCCGATGTGGCACAGCTGGTCGGACTCGAGGGCCTCGTCTATGCCGGCAGCCACGGCTTTGACATCGCCGGTCCGGACGGCCTGCGACAGGAGCATGACGATGCCACCGCGTTCCTGCCGTCGCTCGACGAGGCCGAACGCCGGCTCACGACTGCGCTCGCCGGAATCCCCGGCGCACTCGTCGATCGCAAGAAGTTCGCGCTTGCAGTACATTACCGTCAGGTCGCCGCAGATAAGGTGGCGGAGGTGAAGCGCATCGTCGAGGCGGCCGCGGCCGAGACACCGGACCTGCGGCAGACCGGCGGCAAGATGATCCTCGAGCTCAGGCCGCGCACCGACTGGGACAAGGGCCGCGCGGTGCTCTGGCTGATGGAGGAGCTGGGACTCGACGGGACAGATGTGCTGCCGTTCTACCTCGGCGACGACGACACCGACGAGGACGCCTTCGAAGCCCTCGCCGGGCGCGGCATCGGGATCCTCGTCGCCGATGCGGCCCGCCCCACTGCGGCCGACTACGTCCTGAGCGACCCGGACGAGGTCCGCCGCTTCCTTGCCGCGCTCGCGGCCATGCTGCCAGAGGATGCCTCATGACCGAATGGACGCTCTCCTATGAAGGCTTCGATCCAGCGCAGGAAGGGCTGCGCGAGGCGCTCTGCGCGCTCGGCAACGGCGTCTTCGCCACCCGCGGTGCCGCCGAGGAGGCCGAGGCCGGCGACATCCACTATCCCGGCACTTACGTCGCCGGCGGCTATGACCGGCTGACCACCGAGATAGCAGGGCGCGGGATCGAGAACGAGGACCTGGTCAACCTGCCGAACTGGCTGCCGCTCAGCTTCCGGCCCGAGGGCGGCGATTGGCTCGACCCGATGGCGATGGAGATCCTCGCCTATCGCCAGGCGCTCGACCTGAAACACGGGGTGCTCGAGCGGGCAATGCGGGTGCGCGACCGCCAGGGCCGCGAAACGGCTCTGGTCAGCCGGCGCATCGTCCATATGGGCGCGCCGCATCTCGCGGCGATCGATTGGCGGCTGACGCCCGGGAACTGGTCCGGGCGGATCGAAGTGCGCTCGGGCATCGACGGACGGGTGATCAACGCGGGCGTCGAGCGCTACCGCCAGCTCGACGGCAGGCATCTGGTGCCGCTCGCGACCGACGAACCCGACCCGGAGACGGTCCGGCTCGTCGCCCGGACGCGGCAGTCGCTTATCCGGATGGCGCAGGCGGCCCGGACGCGGGTGTTCGAGGGTGGCGTTCCGGTCGAGGTCGAACGGCAGACCCGGCATGAGGAGGGTTACGTCGCCCAGACGCTCGCCTTCGCCGTCGAGGAGGGCCGGTCAGTCACGATCGAGAAGATCGTGGCGCTGCACACGTCCCGTGACAGGGCGATCTCGGAGCCGTCGCTGGCTGTCGGCGAGACGCTGCGCGACGCCGGAGGGTTCGGTGAGCTGCTGGAACACCATGCACGGGCCTGGGCGCATATCTGGGGCCGCTGTGATCTGGTTCTGGAAGACCACCCCCGCACACAGATGATCCTGCGGCTGCACATCTTCCATCTGCTGCAGACGGTTTCGCCGCATGTTGTCGAGCTCGATGTCGGGGTGCCGGCGCGGGGCCTGCACGGCGAAGCCTATCGCGGGCACATCTTCTGGGACGAGCTCTTTATCTTCCCGTTCCTCAACCTGCGGCTGCCCGAGATCCCCCGTGCGCTTCTGCGCTACCGGCACCGGCGCCTGCCCGCGGCACGGCGGCTGGCGCGCGAGGCGGGCTTTGCCGGCGCGATGTATCCCTGGCAGAGCGGCAGCGACGGGCGCGAGGAAACGCAGGTCGTTCACCTCAATCCCGAGTCCGGCCGCTGGCTGCCCGACAACAGCCACCTGCAACGCCACGTCAACGCCGCCATCGCCTACAACATCTGGCGCCACTACGAGGCCACCGGCGACACCGAGTTCCTGTCGGTCTACGGTGCCGAGATGCTGTTCGAGATCGCCCGGTTCTGGGCCAGCATCGCCAACCGCGACACGGCCGGGCGCTTCCATATCCGTGGCGTGATGGGGCCCGACGAGTTCCATGACGGCGTGCCATGGTCCGACGAGCCGGGGCTCGACGACAACGCCTACACCAACGTGATGGTCGCCTGGGTGCTGGCGCGGGCACTCGACGCGCATGCGCTGCTCGACCCCGAGCGGCGCGCCGAGCTCGACGAGGCGATCGGGGTCGACGCCGGGGAACTGGCGCTTTGGGACGAGGTCAGCCGCAAACTCGTCATCCCCTTCCACGACGGCGTCATCAGTCAGTTCAAGGGTTACGAGCGGCTGGAGGAGTTCGACTGGGAGGGCTACGCCGCGAAATACGGCGACATCCATCGGCTCGACCGCATCCTCGAGGCCGAGGGCGACAGCGTAAACCGCTACAAGGCGTCCAAGCAGGCCGACGTGTTGATGCTGTTCTACCTGTTCTCGGCCGAGGAGCTCGACGCGCTGTTCGCCCGGCTCGGCTATACGCTCGACCGCGAGATGATCCCGCGAACCGTCGCCTATTACGGCGCGCGCACCTCGCACGGTTCCACGCTCAGCCGCATCGTCCAGTCCTGGGTGCTGGCCCGCGGCGATCGAGGCCGGTCGTGGACGCTTCTCCAGGAGGCGCTGGAGAGCGACATCGCCGACGTTCAGGGCGGAACGACCGCCGAGGGCATCCACCTCGGCGCGATGGCCGGCACCGTCGATCTGGTGCAGCGCGGCCAGACCGGACTGGAATTGCGCGGCGATGTGCTGAGGCTCGACCCCTGCCTGCCCGAGGAACTCCGCGGGCTGAAGATGCGGATCCGCTACCGCGGCCACTGGCTCGAGATCGAGGCGGGCGCGACAGTTACCACGATCTCCGCACCGGATGGCTGGGCGGGATCGGAGCGGATCATGATCGGGGACGAGACCCATCCGTTCGGGGCCGGCGAGACC
>JBBQDX010000116.1:0-12965 GCA_038320125.1 Rhodobacterales bacterium
CATGAAGATGTTGGTCATGTCGCGCAGGAAGAGCCCGTTGGCGGAGGTGACCTTCATGTCCACGGTCATGGCGTCGACCTTCTCGGCGGAGACGAAGGTCGGGATGTTTCCGCGCAGGGGGGAGTTCGGGTCGCTGACCCGCGTCATCGAGGCGATGACGTCGTCGGCATCGAACGCGGCGCCATCGTGGAACGTGACACCCTGCCGCAGATGGAAGCGCCAGATGTCGGGCTCGACGAACTCCCAGCTTTCGGCGAGCGCGGGAACCACGTCGAACTCGGGGGTGTAGCGGACGAGACCTTCATAGATGTGGTTGAGAAAGGCGAGGTTCGACGTCGATCCGTAGGAGTAGGGATCGAGCGAGAAGATGTCGCGAGGCGAGCCCCAGCGGAGCACCGTTTCGGCGGTGGCCGTCAGGGGCGTCATGACCATCAGCGCCAACACGGCAGACGTTCGCAACATGAGCAATCCTCCTCGTTTGGAAAGAGGATCGGGACAGTTCGCAGAATTGTCAACCAAATTGTATACATTTTTGCACACTGATTGTGGATGAAGCGTGATGTCGGGGATGTGCACAAGATTTTTGCTGCCTGGAACCGCGACAGGCGTGATGTCCCGAAGCCGGATTGCCTGACGCGGCTCGTGGCCGATGCCTGCGATATCGCCGACGCGCTGGAGAGGCGTGGCGTCAAGCTCGCTCTCGGGGCCGGCGTCGACGATCCCGCCGACCCGATGGGCAAGATGTCTTTCGGCATCATCGCCACCTTGGTCTTCCCCGGCGATCTTGCGGATGCGTGCCGCCTCTTGCTGTCTTGCCTCCAGCATCAGCTGATCGGGGGGACTGCGGACGGCTTACCCGCATCGCCCGCGGCGATCATTGCGCGGTCAGGACCGTCGTCGCGATCGAGGGCGACCGGAATGGTCTGGCCAACCGACCGGCCAGCGCCTTCCTGGCGACCGTGACGCAGCGCTGTGCAATGGCGCGAATATGCCTTCACCCGCGTCCGCGATGCGCCGATGGCGGTGCAGGGGCGGGGGGGGGAAGTGATCCGCCGCTAGGGCACCCCTGAAGATGAATGCGCCGCCGCCTCGGGCCGTTGCCGCGCGACGGCGCCCGGCCCTGAAGGCGACAGGACGGAGACGCCGCGATCACCCGATCTGGGAGACGTCGCTCTGGCCCGGAAAGCTTCGCGGCGGGGCTGCCTGCCAGCATGCGGACGAGACCGATAGGCAACTGGAACCCCTCGCGCCCTCCGACGTTCCTTCCCTGCCCCGTCGCGGTGACGCGTGCTTCGGCACGACCACGCGGAGGCTTGTCCTCCAGCACAAGACGCCGACCCGAACCGACTGAGCCACCCCCGTCCGGACGGTCCCTCGACCCTGCACGTTCCGGCCTGTGGAAAAGACGATAGACGCCAGCGGAAAGCACGCGCCGGAAGCGATCGCCGTCAGGCTGCGGGAGGTCGGGATCATGCCGGGATCGGGCGGCACGACCGCTGGGGGACCATCAGGATGCAGGGCCGGCAGCGGATCCGAAGCGATGACTTCAGGGGCTTTGATGGCGGCGGAATTACCGTTCGCCGGGTTCGAGGCAACCGGAATACGGCCACCCTCGCCCGCGCCTGATCGATCCAGCCGGGCCAGAACCCGCCATGCTCGTTAGGTGCATGCCGGCGCACGGGAGGCGGAATTAGGAGCGGCGCCGCGCGAACCGGTGTTTGACCGGGCTCGGTTCTATCGGTAACGATCGACGAGTTCCGGGGTAACGCGAGACCGTCCCAGGCCAATGCGCCCGTGGGAGAACGGGCAGGGGGAGGAGCCATGACAGAGATGTGGCGCGGAGCGTTCTGGACCGCGCTGGAGCGTGGCCTCGCCGTGCTGATGGCGGCCATGGTCGTCCTCGTCTTCGTCAACGTCGTCATGCGTTACGGTTTCTCCTCCGGCTTGCGGCCTGCCATCGAGCTGTCGCGGCTGGGCTTCGTCTGGATCGTCATGCTGGGTGCGGCACTCACGCTGCGGGCCAACGAGCACCTCGGCGTGGCAGAGTTCGCCGAGCGCGTGATGCCGCGCGCCGTGCCTGCGCTCTGGGTCGCGACGCGTCTGGTGATCGCCGCGCTGATGACGATGTTCGTGATCGGCTGCTGGCGACAGATGCAGCTCAACTGGGCCAACACGAGCCAGGTCACGGGGCTTCCGACGGCGCTGTTCTACCTCGCGGGCGTCGTCGGCGGCGTGATGATGACGCTGATCGCCCTGCGACAGACGGTTCTGCCGGCTCCGCGCGGGATCGCTGGGGAGCCAACGGTCGAATGACGCTGGCGCTCTTCCTCGGCGTCCTGATCGGGGCCATCCTGCTGGGGCTGCCGGTGGCCTTCGCGCTGCTGCTCGCGGCGCTGGCGCTGATGGTCCAGCTTGACAGCTTCAGCGTCGATATCCTGTCGCAGTCGCTCATCAACGGCATCGACAGCTTTCCGCTGCTGGCGATCCCCTTCTTCCTTGTCGCGGGCGAGGTCATGTCCACGGGCGGCCTCTCGCGCCGGATCGTCCGGCTGGCCACGAGCCTTCTGGGCCACCGCAAGGGCGGGCTGGGCTACGTCGCCATCCTGACCTCGGTGCTGCTCGCGGGGCTCTCCGGCTCGGCCGTGGCCGATGCGGCGGCGCTGGTGTCGATCCTCTATCCGATGATGAAGCAGGGGGGCTACCCGCAGGGGCGATCGCTCGGGCTGCTCGCGGCGGGCGGGATCATCGCGCCCATCATCCCGCCCTCCCTGCCGCTGATCGTGGTCGGGGTGGCCGGCAACATCTCCATCGCCAAGCTCTTCCTCGCCGGCATCGCCCCGGGCCTGATGATGGGCCTCGCGCTGATGGTCACCTGGTCGTTCCTGGTGCGGAGCGAGGACCTCTCCGTCAGTGCGCGCGCGAGCGGCGCCGAGCGCTGGTCGGCGCTCAAGGGCAGCGTCTGGGCGCTCCTGATGCCGGTCATCATCATCGGCGGCATCCGCAGCGGCGTCGTCACGCCCACGGAAGCGGCCGTGGTGGCGGCGGTCTATGCGATCCTCGTGTCGACGGTGATCTACCGGGAACTGAGCCTGCGGGATCTGGTCGGGGCGCTGATCCGGGCGGGGCGCGCCACGGCGATGGTCATGTTCCTCGTCGGCTGCGCCATGGTGGCCGCGTGGCTCATCACCATCGCCCAGCTCCCCCAGCAACTCGCTCAGGCCCTGGCACCTCTGGTGGACAACCCGAGGCTGCTGATGCTGGTGATCATGGCCATCGTTTTCCTGGTGGGGATGGTCATGGACCTGGTGCCGTCCGTCCTGATCCTCGTGCCGCTGCTGATGCCGCTGATCGGGCTCGCCGGGATCGATCCCGTCTACTTCGGCCTGATGTTCATCATGAACTCGTCCATCGGCCTGATCACGCCGCCGGTGGGCTCCGTGCTCAACGTCGTCTGCGGCGTGGGCCGGGCGTCCATGTCGAATGTGGTGGGCGGCACGCTGCCGTTCATCGTCGTCTATCTCATCCTGCTGGGGCTGTTCGTCCTGTTCCCGGCGCTCATCATCGTGCCGATGAACCTGATCGGCGGCTGACGTAACCCAAGGAGAATCATTATGAAGAATGTCATCAAGATCGCAGGCCTCGCGGCCGTCATCGCCATGGGAAGCATGGCGCAGGCGCAGACGGCGCTCCGCTTCGCCCATCCCGTCCCGGAGACGGACCTGCAGCAAGACCTCGCGCTGGAGTTCAAGCGCCTCGTCGAGGAGGGCACGGACGGCGAGATCACCGTCCAGATCTTCCCCAGCGGACAGTTGGGCAACGACCAGCAGATGATCGACGGCACGCGCTCGGGAATCATCGATCTCACCCTCGTTGGGCTCAACAACTATACCGGCTTGGTGCCCGAGGCGGGCGCGTTCGAGCTTCCCTTCATCTTCCCCACCCGCGAGGAGGCCTACCGTGCGCTCGACGGAGCGCCGGGCGACGCCGTCGCGGCCGAGCTGGAAGCAAACGGCCTGAAGCTGCTCGGCTATCCCGAGAACGGCTACCGCAACATGACCAACGACCGCGGTCCGATCCGCGTGCCGGAGGATCTCGCGGGTTTGCGCATGCGCGTCAACAACTCCAAGGCGCTCAATGACATGTTCGCGCTTCTCGATGCGAACCCCCAGCAGCTTCCCGTGGCCGAGCTCTACACCGCGCTCGAGACCGGCGTGGTGGACGCGCAGGACCACCCGATCGGCATTGTGGCGTCCTTCAAGTTCAACGAGGTGCAGGATTACCTCAGCCTGACGCAGCACGCCTACGCGGCCCTGGGCCTGACGATGAACAAGGCCCGGTTCGACAGCCTCACGCCGGAGCAGCAGCAGGTGATCACCGAGGCCGCGACGGCGGCGGTCGACATGCAGCGGGCGATGGTCGCCGAGCGTGAGGAGGAGATGATCGCGGGCCTCGAGGAAGAGGGTATGGAGGTCAACCGCGACGTGGATGCAGCCGCTTTCCAGGCGGGGGTGCAGCCCGTGTGGGACAACTTCGTGGCCGAGAACGGGGACGTCCTCCTCAAGCAGATCCAGGCGGTCGAGTGACCTGACGCGGGGGGCGATCCTCGGACGACAAGGCGCGGCTCAACCCCATGGAAGGTTGAGCCGCGCAGCCGTGTGCCATGGTTTTGCGGCTCAAGGCCTCAGATGCGATGGTGCGGACGGGCGTTCGTGCCGCAGACGGCGTTCGGCTCCACCTGCTCGACATCGTTGAGGTAGCAGCCATGGCGGCCCGTTCGGCATCTTCGGAAACGTTGCGATCCTGTTCGACGGCCGTGTTGCCATGGCACTTGCGACAAAGCCCACAGTTGCCCCATCTGCCAGGTCGCGGATGGGAGGGCGATTGGTCATGCGACGAGGGACAGGCAGGTCGCCGCAGGCGTTCCAATGTTCGTGCGTTGGACGCGCGAACTTCCGGAAACGGCCGCATCCCGATGTCGAAACGCCGGACGAGAACCGCGCCCATCGCGTTCTCGCCGACCTCGCCGGCTGGACGTCCACGCCGATGGAGAGCGGACTTATAGGGGCTCGATCGACGCAGGTCACCGAGGAAGGACGATCAGGCCGTCATCATCGTCAACCTTGAGGCCACTGAACCGCGCCGGGTTTGCAGCAGGCTGATGAACAGCGGTCAACGCTCTGCGGTTCTCCGACGGGGTGCGCTCCGGCGGCACCGGCACGCGGATCGCTTCGGCCGGGCCGGGAGGGCCGGTTTCGTTGGTCCCGATGTTTCCGGGACAGGGACCGGACGCGGGTAACGGCACCGGTTCGATCAAGCGACTTCGCGCAGGAACAATGGCCCGACATGGCGCGATGATGGGATCCGGTGGAGCCGGAAGCAAAGGTCATGAGATCGGACGAGCGTGCAGCGACCGGGCAGGTCCGGACGCGGCGGGGGATGACGGTCGGTCATCCCATGGGGCGAGGATCGCCTGTCTTGAGCGACCGGACGGCCAAGGCCCATTGCGTGATCCGCAAGATGGAATCTGCCAGATGCGTTGCCCTGTCGGATGGAGCGTGATGCAGCCGACCCGATGACAGTGCCACAGCCTGTCGAGAAGGCTCGATCGGCCTTCCGGGGAGCAGGCGTTGCTTTGCGCCAAGCAGGTCGTGGCCTGTTCGGGCATCGAGTTGGACGGATGGGCGGCGCGCGGATCATCCGGCGGCGCACCGTTCGAGACCGGCTGACGCCCTACATGAAGTCGCGCGGGATGCGGTGTTCGTATGGCTTGCGGAGGACCTCGGCCCCGTTCTCTTCCGCCACCGTTTCTCCGGTCAGGATCCATTCGCTCGCGGTGCAGGCGAGTGCCGCGAAGGACGTGGTTCGTATGTGCCAGCCCGGACGGCTGGTTTCGCAGATCCAGTCGGCGCGTCCCCTGCTGCTGGTCGGATCGCCCTCGTCGATGCTCCAGACCTCGTTCCGGCTGTCGCGGCTGGACATGCCCGTCCCGGGATGCTCGGTCAGGCCGCTGTCGCTTTCGATATGCAGGGACGTCCGGCCCGAGGAGCGGTCTTTCTCGATCCAGTGCCGCGTATGCGGCTCCGTGTGCGAGAGGTAGCGCGGTAGCGGATCCTCGTTTTCGGGTTCCGGGACTTCGATCGGAACAGCGCCTGCGGGCTGGGGGATGCCGAGCCTGATCGAGGACGTGTCGATCGTGATGCCGGGGTCGGTGGGAGCCGGCAGGATCGTCGGCCAGTAGGAGGTCGAAATCGCGACACGCAGACGGTGGCCGGTGCGGACGCGGTAGACGCAGGCGTCAAGCTCCACCCCGATCTCGACCGGCGTGTCGTGGGGCATCGCCTGCGGGTCTCCGTTGCCGTCACGATGGGCAAGATTGAGCACGCCGAACGCGATGCGGTAGGCCGTGCCGTCAGGGTGAATGTCGACCAGCCGGACGCAGAGATTGGCCAGATCGGCGGCGCAGGCCAAGCGAGCGCGGAACGAAGGCCGACCCAGCATGTCGAGCGGCGACGCGAGCGGCTCGGTCTCGAAGCAGAGGGAGCCCGCGTCGTCGGCGCGCTGATCTCCCGGCAGGTCCGGGCCGGGGGCCATGGTGAACCATTCACCCGCCATCAGGCCCGTATCGAGGGGCGAGCGCAGATAGACCGGGCGCGGGGTTGAGGGTTCGGTTGCGCCGGCGGACAGACGGCCGGCGGCATCGACGTGGAAGGGCGCCTGGGCGGGAACCTCCCAGCTGTCAAGGGCGAGCCAGGTGCCCTCGTCCCGCTCACGACGGGGGGCAGGGGGACGGTTGCCCTCGCTGCGGTAGGCGCGAACTTGCGGAAGCGCCTCGGCGCCGTTGGGGTCGTCGCGCAGCCAGCGGTTCCACCATCGGACCGCCTCGGACAGAAAGTCCATTCGCGGTTTGGGCCACGCGAAATGGGGGTACTTGTGGACCCAGGGGCCGATGATCGCCTTGGTGCGAGGACCCAGCCCCTCGATCGCCTTGAGGGGTGTGTTGCGGTAGCCGTCGGCCCAGCCGGCAAGGACGAGCACGGGGATGTTCACCCGCTCGAAGTTCTCGCAGATCGACGCATGCTGCCAGAAACGATCGCGCCGCTGGTGGGTTATCCAGTCGAGTGCGAAATTCGGCGTCCGCTCCAGCCGCTCGAGCCACATGTCGCGCCAGGCCGCTCCGACCAGCTCGGGGTCGGGCGGCCGCGACTGGAAGGCCTGCATCGTCGCGGCCCAGCCGAGGTTGGCGGAGAGATGGCAGCCGTTCTTGTAGTGCACGTCGTCGTTGTAACGATCGACGGTCGAGGCGATCGAGATGACCGCCTTGAGTGGAGTGGGGCGAAGCGCTGCAACCTGCAGGCTGTTGAACCCGCCCCACGAGATGCCCATCATCCCGACATTGCCGTTCGACCAGGGCTGCGCGGCGATCCAGTCGATGATCTCGCAGGCGTCGGCCAGTTCGAGTTCGGTATACTCTCCGTCAATGACTCCCTGGCTTTCGCCGGAGCCGCGGATGTCCACCCGCACGCCGGCGATGCCGTTGGCGGCGAAGGTCGGATAGGTGCTTTCGTCGCGCTGCGCTGTGCCGTCACGCTTGCGGTAGGGCAGGAACTCGAGCACCGCGGGAACCGGGTCGGCCCCCGAGCCGTCGGGCATCCAGATGCGCGCGGCCAGACGGGTGCCGTCCGCCAGGTCGATCCATTGATTCTCGATGACGGTGAAGTCTCGCATGGTCATGCGTTTCCTTTTTGTCAGTGCCCGCCGCTTTCCATACGGCGGGAGGCGAGGGCGCGTTCCAGCCAGCCGACCTTCGTTTCGGGCACCGATTTCAGGAGCAGGTCGGTATAGGCGTCGAAGGGAGGCGACAGCGCCTGACCTCGGGGTCCGAAGCGTTGCAGCCGTCCGTTCAGCATCACCGCAACGCTGTCGGCAATGGCGCGAACGATGGCGATGTCGTGGGTGATGAAGATGTAGGAGACGCCCGTCTGCCGCTGGAGCTTCATCAGGAGCTTCAGGATTCCCTCGGCCACAAGCGGGTCGAGCGCCGATGTCGGCTCGTCGCAGATGATCAGCTTGGGGTCGGCGGCCAGTGCCCGGGCAATCGCCACGCGCTGCTTTTGCCCGCCCGAGAGCTCCGCCGGATAGCGGTCAGAGAAACCGCGGCCCATTTCGATCGCGTCCAGCAGCTCTTGCACCCGCTCGCGCCGGCGCTGCCCGTGCATCCCGTGATAGAAGCGTAGCGGGCGGCCGATGATCTGCGCCACCGTATGGCGCGGGTTCACCGCCGTGTCGGCCATCTGGTAGATCAACTGGATCTGGCGCAACTGATCGCGGCTGCGCTGCGCGAGGCGGGGCGGCAGGAGCGTCCCTTCGAACACGACCTCTCCCTCGGACGGGGGCAGCAGGCCGGTGATGACCCGCGCGAGCGTGGACTTGCCCGAACCGCTTTCGCCGACCACAGCCAGCGTCTGGCCCGGCGGCACGTGGAGAGACACGTTGTCGAGCACCTTCGGTCCGGTGCCGTAGGAGGCCGAGATGTTCTTGAGGCGCAGGATGGCTTCCGATTGCTGCTCTGCCGGCTCCTTTACGACGGTCCGGACATTGACCAGCGCGCGGGTGTAGTCCTTTTGCGGCGTCTCGATGATCTGGCGGGTGGAGCCGTATTCGACCGTCTCGCCATGGCGCAGGACCATGATGTCGTCGGCGATCTGTGCCACGACCGCCAGATCGTGGGAAATGTAGAGGGCGGCGGTCCCACTCTCCCTGATCGCCCGCTTGATGGCGACCAGCACGTCGATCTGCGTCGTGACGTCCAGGGCCGTGGTTGGCTCGTCGAAGACGATGAGATCGGGCCGGGGGCAGAGCGCCATGGCCGTCATTGCGCGCTGAAGCTGGCCGCCGGAGACCTGGTGCGGGTAGCGGTTTCCGAAGGTGGCGGGATCCGGTAGTCCGAGGATCCCGAAAAGCTCGGCCGCGCGGGCGCGGGCCTCGGCGCGGGACATGATGCCGTGGTGGATGGTCCCCTCGATCACCTGCGCGCCAAGCCGGTGCGCGGGGTTGAAGGCAGCCGCCGCCGATTGGGCGACATAGCAGACCCGGGCTCCGCGAATTTGCCCGATGCGGCGGGGGCCCAGCTCGAGGATGTCCTGCCCGTCCAGCAGCACCTGACCGCCGGTGATGCGAACTCCACCGCGCCCGTAGGCCAGCGCCGCAAGGCCGATGGTCGATTTTCCGGCGCCGGATTCACCGATCAGGCCCAGCACGTGCCCCCTCTCGAGGTCTAACGAGATGCCCTTGACGATCTCGATCTCGCGGAGATTGCCGTCTTCGTCGCACGCGCATGCCCCGATCTCGAGGTCTCGGACCTTCAGCAGGGGATCAGCCATCGCGGCCCCCTTTCAGGCTGGAGGTGCGACGCAGAAGCCAATCCACCACGATGTTGACGCAGATCGCGAGCGCCGCGATCGTCGCGCCGGGGATCAATGCGGCAGGGATGCCGAAGATGATGCCGTCGCTGTTGTCCTTGACCATGCCGCCCCAATCCGCGTCGGGCGGCTGGATGCCCAGGCCGAGGAACGAGAGCGTGGAGAGGAACAGGACGGCGAAGGCAAAGCGCAGGCCGAACTCGGCGAGGAGGGGCGAGAGCGCGTTGGGCAGGATCTCGCGAAAGATGATCCAGACGGTGCCCTCGCCCCGCAGGCGTGCCGCTTCGACGAAATCCATGACGGAAAGGTCCATCGCGACCGCCCGGCCCAGCCGGAAGACGCGGGTGGAATCGAGCACGGCCATCACGAGGATCAGGATCCACAGCTTTTGCGGCAGCGCGGCCAGCACCACCAGCGCGAAGATCAGCGTGGGGATCGCCATCATCAGGTCGTTGAGCCGCGACAGGCCCTGATCGACCAGCCCGCGCGTCACGGCGGCGAAGAAGCTGAGGAAGATGCCGATCGCGAAGGACAGGACCGACGCGGCCAGTGCCACGAAGAGCGTCGTCTGCGCGCCAAAGATCAGGCGCGACAGCAGGTCCCGGCCCAGGTTGTCGGTGCCGAGCGGGTGCGCCCGGCTCATCGGCTCCCATACCTGTCCGATGACCTCGCGCTCGCCGTAAGGGGCGAGCCAGGGCGCGAAGATGGCGGCGACGAAGGCCAGTGCGATGCCGGCCATGCCGATCCATGCCGAGGGCGGGATGGTGCGCAGCCTCATCGTGGATGTCTCAGCCGCGGATTGGCCACGATCGAGATGATGTCGGCCACCATGTTCAGCAGGATGTAGACGGCCGCGAAGATGATCCCGCAGGCCTGCACCACCGGCATGTCACGCACCGTGACGGCATCGACCATGTATTGCCCCATCCCGGGGTAGACGAAAACGACCTCGACCACGACGACGCCGACGACCAGATACGCCAGGTTCAGCGCCACCACGTTCACGATGGGAGCGACGGCGTTGGGGGCGGCGTGGTGGATGATGGCGCGCAGGGCGCCGATCCCCTTCAGCTCGGCCGTTTCCATGTATTGCGATGACATGATCGACAGGATCGCCGCGCGGGTCATGCGCATCATGTGGGCGATCACGACGAGGACGAGCGTCGCAACGGGCAGGGCCACCATCTCGAGCCGCTCGATGACCCCCATGCCGGGATAGACCGTGGCCGGGAAGGCTGCGATGCCGAACTTGACGGAGAAGAACAGGATGAGGAGGTAGCCCACGAAGAACTCGGGCAGCGAGATCGCGGCCAGCGAGACGACGTTGATCAGCCGGTCGACGAGGCGGTCCCTGTAGCGCACGGCAATCATTCCCAGGCCGATGGCAAGGGGGACCGAGATGAGTGCAGCGATCGCGGCGAGGAACAGGGAGTTGCCGAGCCTGCTCGCGATCTGGCCGCTCACCTCCTGGCCGCTGGCCCAGGATGCGCCGAAGTCGCCGGTCAGCGCGCCGCCCAGCCAGTCCAGGTATCTGCTCCACACCGGCTCATCGAGCCCAAGCTCGGCCCGGATGTTTGCCACCGCCCGGGGCGTCGCACCCTGGCCCAGATAGGTGCTGGCGAAGTCACCGGGCAGCGCCTCGATGCCGATGAAGATCAGCAGCGATACCGCCACCAGAAGCAGCGCCGACAGTCCCAGCCGCTGCAGGATCAGCCTTGCGACGGGGGACAGGCCGCGTGGCGACCCATCCGTCCGGTCATCACCCATTCAGCCATACGCGACTGATGACGCGCCCGTTCGACAGGTCGTTCCCGATGTCGTGGACATACCCCATGAGGCGGTTGGTGGTGGCATTGATGTAGTCGTTGAAGACCGGGAGGATCAGCCCGCCCTCGTCACGAACCATGAGCGCCATCTGTCGATAGAGGTCCGCGCGCCGCTCGGGATCGAGCAGGGCGCGCGCCTCGAGCAGCATGCGATCGAAATCTTCGCGGTAGAAATGCGTATCGTTCCATTCGGCCGTCGACACGAACGAGGTCGAGTAGCGAGAATCCTGCGTCGGACGTCCACCCCAGTAAGAGGCGCAGAATGGCTGCACGTTCCACACGTTCGACCAGTAGCCGTCCGCCGGTTCGCGCACGACATCGATCTCGATCCCGGCTTTGGCCGCGTCCTCCTTGAAGAGGACCGCCGAATCGACCGCGCCCGGGAAAGCTGCGTCAGACGTGCGCAGGGTGATCGGTCCCTCGTGGCCCGACCGGCGATAGTAGTCGGCCGCCCGGTCAGGATCGTAGGCGCGTTGTTCGATCCCCTCGGGGAACAGGGCGTAGGCCTCATTCACCGGGAAGTCGTTGCCGATCGTGCCGAAGCCCCCCAGCACCTGGTTCAGCATCGCCTCGCGATCGATCGCCAGCTTCAACGCCATACGCAGGTCGCTGTTGTCGAACGGCGCCGTGTCGCAATGCATCAGGAATGAGTAATAGCCCTTGCCCGAGGTCGTCAAGATCTCGACATTCGGGGCGCGCTGCAGAAGCGGGACGGTCTTGGGGTCGATCGTGTCGATGAAGTGAACCCGACCGGAACTGAGTGCCGCGATGCGCGCCGTGCTGTCGTTGATGACCAGAACCTCGGCGCTATCGACGTTGCCGCGCCCGTCGCGCCAGTCGTCCTCGTTCCGGCTGAAGGTCGCGCGGACGCCGGGCTCGAAGCTCTCGAGCTTGTAGGGGCCGGTCCCGATGCCCGTCGTCGGATCGTCGCGCCCGCCATTCGGCTGCATGATGAGGTGGTAGTCGGTCAGGATCAGCGGCAGGTCCGCATTGCCCGCATCCAGCGTGATGACCAGATCGCCGTTTCGTTTCTCGATCCCCGTGATCGTGGTGAGCAGACCAAGCGCGCCGGATTGCGACGCTTCATCCGTGTGGCGCTGCAGCGTGGCAACGGCGTCGTCCACGGTGAACGGAGTCCCGTCGTGGAAGCGGACATCGTCGCGGATCTTGAACGTCCATTCGGTCGCGTCCGCCGACGGGGTCCAGCTTTCGGCCAGATTCGGGATCGGCGTGCCGTCATATGGGTCGGATTCGACCAGGGTGTCCCCCCAGGTCTGCACGATGACGAACATGACCGATCCGGTCGCGGCAGCCGGATCGAGCGAGTCCGTCGAGGCCCCGCCACCCAGACCGAGCATCAGATGCCCGCCCCGCTGCGCTTCCTGGGCGGCGGCGGAACTGGCGAAGATCGAAGCGGCGGTGGTGGCGCCGAGTCCGGCGGCAAGGCTGCGCCCCATGAACTCGCGCCGTCCGATACGTCCGTCGGTGACTTTGCGACCCAAATACATGACATGATCGTCCATGATGAACTCCCTCGATCCCTGAACCGGCGCGTGTGGTATTCTTCTACAGCTACAGGAGGCGCGATCATGCCTTCCCGATCCTCACTGTCGCGATTGTGCGGCATGTTGACGACATGGCCAAGCTGTTGCAACCCGATCCTGCGCCGCTGCCGGAAGCCGGATGCAGCCGTTCCAAGCGACCGAATATGGCGCAGTCC